>NZ_JBHSQW010000035.1:353117-421298 GCF_042658695.1 Pseudonocardia hispaniensis
CAGCGTGCCGGGTCGCCGGTCTGGAAGCCGGTCAGGTACCACTTCTCGCGCTGCGCGGAGCTGCCGTGGGTGAACTGGCTCTCATCGACGCGACCGCCGCCGAGGTTGGACTGGATGTAGTCGTCCCCGATCCGCTCGGCGGTATCGAGCGCGGCGTTGACGTCGTCCCGCGTGACGTCGGTGATCAGGGGCCGCCCGCTGGCGGTCGGGACGCTGGTCGCGTGGTTGGCCCAGACGCCCGCGTAGCAGTCGGCCTGCAGCTCCAGCCGTACCGACCCCGATGTGGGTCCGGAGTCGCCCGCGCGCACCCGCCGGCTGGTGCCGAGCAGGTTCTGCACGTGGTGGCCGTACTCGTGGGCGATCACGTAGGCGCGGGCGAACGGTCCGCCCTGGGCGCCGAAGCGCGTCTGGAGTTCCTGGAAGAAACTCAGGTCGATGTAGACCTCGGAATCCGCAGGGCAGTAGAACGGCCCGACCGCCGAGGTCGCGCTGCCGCAGCCACCGGTGTTGACCCCGCCCCGGAAGAAGTTCGTGCGTGGCGGACGGTAGGTCTGCCCGGACCGGGCGAACGCGTCGGACCAGTAGCCGTCAAGAGAGTTCGTGACGGCGACGACCTCGCAGTCGAGCCTCGTGTTGGCGTCGGCGCCCGTTCGACAGCTCTGGGCGATGTCGGTGTTGTCGGCGCTCTGCCCGTTCGCAAGGCCGGACAGACCGCCGGGCAACGGGACTCCGCCTCCGCCACCCACGCCGCCCAGCTGCGACAACAGGAAGAAGAGGATCAGCCCGACGATTCCCACCCCGCCGCCGCCGATCGCCACCCGGCCCCCGAGGCCCCCACCGCCGCCGCCCGAGCCTCGCAAGTCATCGATATGTGACGTATCGAGATCGGCGTTCTCGTCGAACCGCATCGCTGCCTCCCGCGCGCGTGGTTCCGGCGATGAAGATCCCACCACATCCGACCCCCGCGGTCGTCGGGACCCGGGGGGAATTCGACCGGTGCCGCCTCCGAGGCAGGGCGATACTCGACGGGTGCCCCGCGATCATGCCGTGCTCCGTTCCGTCTCGCCGTTGCGCCTGCGCCTCGCCGAGTGGGCACACTCTCGCCGTCGGACGCACCTGCACACCCGCATCCATGTGCTCGCCGCGGTGCTCGGGCTTGCGGTCGGATCGATCCTCTGAGCGAGACACGTCGCGCTGTGGTGGCTACCGCTGCCGCTGTTCCCGGCACTGACCCTCGCCTTGCCGTTCGTCCTCGGCGGCCGGTCCGTCTTGCCGCTGACCGGCCGTCCGCGCGGGCTGCTGCGCACGCTCCCAACCAGGACGAATGGCGGACCACGCAGGTCCTGGCGGCGGTACGCGACGGGCGCGTGGTGGCGTACGGACTCGCCGACTGGGATGGCCCGCGGTGCCTGGGTGGGCTCGGTGAGTCGTCCGACGGCAGCTACGAAATTGTCGTGGATCATGGTGAGCCGGGTGGCCCGCTCGTTCGGGTAACCACCCTGGTAGGTCGTGATGAGCCGACGATGTCCGGTGAGCCGATCGACGTCGTCGTCGATGGACGGACGGTTCGCGGCGCTCTGCTGGACGATGCTGTGGGTCGGGCGGCGGTCCTCGGCCCGGGGGTCGCGGTCCGTATCGAGGCCGACCGCATTGCGCCCGGACAGATCAACCTCGTCCGCCTGTCCGACCTCGGTCCCGAAACCGTGGGTCCGGGCAGATAGCCCAGGGCGCCAACGCGGCCGGACGAAGTCCAGGTCCGGCAACGGCTGTCTTCCGTCGGCGAGTCGTGTCGGCGTATGCGACCAGGAGCCCCATCTCGATCGCGCGTTAGGCTGCGGTACGGAAGCGTGGCAGAGCGGCCGAATGCACTCGCCTTGAAAGCGAGAGACCTTCACGGGTCCGGGGGTTCGAATCCCTCCGCTTCCGCCAGGTCAGAGGCATGATCACTTGCCCTCGTTGCCGTCGGTCGGCGCCTTGACATCAACCGGTGACATCAACCCCCCGAGGGGCGCTGCTTTGAGGCGAGGCGTCGTTCCGGATGGCGGACTTCGCCGACTGCCTCGCGGGCCTCGTGGACGCGCTCGGCCTGGGACGCCCGCACATTGCGGGGCTTTCGTTCCTCCAGGCTCCCTGACCGGAAAGTGGCCGCCGCCGAGTTCGACGTGAGGGTCGAAATCTCTAGATCATCCGACCATCATGTCGAACTCGATGGTCCTCCACCCTTCCGCTGAAGGGACGGTCAGCCTGCGTCGGTCAGGAACGCCGTCGCGGCGGCGGCCAGATGTGCCGGATCGGCCACCCCGCACAACTCGCGGGCCGAATGCATCGACAGCACCGGAATGCCGACGTCGACGGTGCGGATGCCCAGCCGGGTCGCGATGATCGGGCCGACGGTGCTCCCGCACGGCACCGTGTTCTTGCCGACGAAGTACTGGGTCGGCACCCCTGCGTCGCGGCAGGCCCGGTGCCAGGCCGCGGCGCCCGGGGCGTCGGTGGCGTAGCGCTGGTTGGCGTTGACCTTCATCGCCGGGCCTCGGTTGGGCAGCGACCGGTGGGTCGGGTCGTAGTGGCCGAGGTAGTTCGGGTGCGCGGCGTGCGTGACGTCGACGGACAGGCAGCGCGACGTCGCGAACAGCCGGGCCCGGGCGTCGAAGCCTCCGGCGAGGCGGGTGAGCACGGTCTCCAGCAGCGGGCCCGCCGCCCCCGTCGCGGTACCGCTGCCGATCTCCTCGTGATCGAACCCGACGAACACCGGCACCACCGAGGGCTCGCGCGCGGCCGCGTCGAGCAGCGCGGTGATCCCGGCGTGCACCGAGGCGAGGTTGTCCAGCCGTGGCGCGGCTAGCAGCTCCTCCTCCGCGCCGAGCCGCGCGGGCGGGGTGAGGTCGTGCACGACGAGGTCGTGCGCGGCGATCTCGTCCGGGTCGACGTCCACCTCCCCGGTCAGGAAGCCGAGCAGGTCGCCGTCCTCGGCGGCGCCCAGGCCCCAGATCGGCAGCAGGTGCTGCTGGGCGTCGAGCCGCAACCCCTCGTTGTTCACCGAGCGGTCGAGGTGGATCGCCAGCTGCGGCACCCGCAGCAGCGGTCGGGCGACGTTGACCAGGTGAGTCGAGCCGTCATAGCAGACCAGCCGCCCGGCCAGTCCGAGATCGCGGTCGAGCCAGGAGTTCCACAGCGCTCCGCCGTAGACCTCCACGGCGACCTGCCGCCAGCCACCCGCCCCGGTGTCCGGGAGCGGCTTGACCTTGAGCGTCGGTGAGTCGGTGTGCGCGGCGAAGATCCGCAGTGGGGCCGGTTCGCCGCGCTGCCACCAGGCGAGCACCGTGCCGTCGCGAACCTGGTAGCGCCCGCCCACACCGGTGTCCCACTCGCCCGCCTCGGGCTGCTCGGTGAACCCGGCAGCCGTCAACCGGCGCACGGCCTCCGCCACCGCGTGGTACGGGGTCGGGCTCGCCGTGATGAACTCCGCGAGATCCAGCGCGAGGTCAGCCATGTGAGGCATCCTCCCCCTGTGCCCGCAGAGCCGTTCGACGTGGTCATCGTGGGCGGTGGTTCCGCGGGCTGCGTGCTGGCGGCGCTGCTGTCGGAGAATCCCGGACGCCGGGTGCTGCTGCTGGAGGCCGGACCCGTGCCCCGGCGCGTCGCCGAGTATCCACCGGCGGCCCGCGACGTCACCTCGCTCGCCGCCACCGCCCCGGAACATCCGCTGAACTGGGCGCACCCGGTCGAGCTGGTCCCGGGCCGTCCCGATGTCGTGGCGGGGGGCCGGATCCTGGGCGGTTCGGGCGCGATCAACGGCGGGTACTTCATCCGAGCCACCCCGGCCGACGCCACCGGCTGGGGGATGCCCGGCTGGACGTACGCCGATCTGCTGCCCGCCTACGCCCGGTCCGAGCGCGATCTCGACCGCACCGGTCCCGGCCACGGCCGACGTGGCCCGATCCCGGTGCGCCGACCCGTGGATCACCTGCGTAGCCCCACCACCGGTCCGTTCCTCGAGGCCGCCGCGCGGCTCGGCTTTCCGGCCGAACCGGACAAGAACGCCGGCGGCCCGCCGGGGGCCGGGCCGGTGCCGTCCAATGTGGTCGACGGGCTGCGGGTCAGCGCCGCGATCGGGTACCTGCTGCCGGTGCTCGACCGGCCGAACCTGTGCGTGCGCGGCAACACCCCGGCCACCCGGCTGCTGCTCGACGGCGACCGCGCCGTCGGCGTGCAGACGCGCGACGGTCCGGTCGAGGCCGGGGAGGTCGTGCTCGCGGCCGGCGCGGTGCACACCCCGCAGCTGCTGATGTTGTCGGGCATCGGTCCCGCCGATGATCTGCGGGCCATCGGGATCGAGGTCCGCCACGACCGGCCGGGAGTGGGCCGCAACTGGTCGGACCATCCTGCCGTGTTCCTCGGTTTCCGCCCGCACGTCGCCGCCGCGCCGCATCCGCACGCCGTCACCGCGCAGGCGGCCCTGCACCTGGACTCGGGCGCCGACCCCGCCGGTGACCTGGAGATCCTGCTGTTCACCCGGCCTTTCACCGACGGCGGCCCGCTGCATCTGATGTGCGCGCTACAGGCGCCGCGCAGCCGCGGAGTGCTGACGCTGACCTCGCCCGATCCGGCCGCCCGGCCGCGGATCCGGTACGGCTACCTCCGCGAGGAGGCGGACCGGCGCCGGTTGCGGCACGCCGTGCGCGTCGCGGCCGACCTGCTACGCGTCGGGCTCGGCGAGCGCGTCGGACTCGACGGCGGGGTGCTCGGCGTCGATCACCGGCTCGACGGCTGGCTGCGCGAGCGGCTCACGACCTCGGCGCATCTGTGTGGCAGCGCGGCCATGGGGCCGGCCGGCGATCCCGAGGCGGTCGTCGACGAACGGTTGCGGGTGCAGGGGGTCGACGGGCTGCGCGTCGTGGACACGTCCGTGCTGCCGGTGGTGCCGCGCCGTGGCCCGGCGGCCACCGCGGTCGCGCTGGGCGAGCACGCGGCCGCAGTAGGTTGGTGCGCATGACCGCGGCGGACAACCCGTTCCTGGCCCCGAGCCCGTTGCCTTACCAGCTGCCCGACTACCGCCGGATCACCGACGCGCACTTCGCGCCGGCGTTCGAGGCGGGGATGGCCCAGCAGCGGGCCGAGGTCGAGGCCATCGCCGCGAACCCGGAGCCGCCGACGTTCGAGAACACGGTCGTCGCCCTGGAACGTTCCGGGCAGGTGCTGACCCGGGTGTCCACGGTCTTCTTCGGCCGGGCCAGCGCGCACACGAACCCGGCGATCGACCAGCTTCAGGCCGACATCGCGCCGCGGCTCGCCGCGCACCGCGACGCCATCACACTCGACCCGCGGCTCGTCGCGCGCATCCGTGACCTGTACGACCGGCGCGACTCGCTCGACCTGGACCCCGAGTCGCTGCGGCTGCTGGAGCGCTATCACCTGGACGCGGTCCGGGCCGGGGCCGAGCTCGGGGAGGCCGACCAACGGCGCCTGCGCGAGCTCAACGCGGAGCTGTCCACGCTGGCCACGGCGTTCGGTACCCGGCTGCTGGCCGCGATGAACGACTCGGCCGTGGCCGTCGACGATCCTGCCCGGCTCGACGGCCTGGCGCCCGATGCGATCGCGGCGCTGGCCGCGGCCGCGGCGGCGCGTGGGCGCGAGGGCTACCTGCTCACCCTGGCGCTGCCAACCTGCCAGCCCGCGCTGGCCTCGCTCACCGACCGCGACCTGCGGGCCCGGCTGTTCGACGCCTCGATCTCGCGGGGTGCGTGCGGTAACGACAACGACACCCGGGACCTCGTCCGGCGGCTGGCGGCACTGCGGGCCGAACGCGCCCGGCTGCTGGGGTTTGCCAACCACGCGGAGTATGTGATCGCGGACAGCACGGCGCGGTCCCTTGAGGACGTGACGGCGATGCTGACCGGGCTGGTCCCGGCGGCGGTCGCGAACGCGGAGGCCGAGGCGGCCGACCTGCAGGCCGCGATCGACGCCGCCGGGGGTGGGCACGAGCTCGCCCCGTGGGACTGGGCGTACTACGCCGAGCGGGTCCGGTGCGAGCGCTACGACCTCGACGCGGCCACGCTGCGTCCCTACCTGGAACTCGACCGAGTGCTGCACGACGGCGTCTTCTACGCCGCCGGGCGGCTGTACGGGCTGCGTTTCGTCGAGCGACGCGATCTGCCCCGGTACCACGAGGATGTGCGGATCTGGGAGGTCTTCGACGCCGACGGCGCGCTCGGGTTGTTCGGCCTCGACCCGTACGCCCGCGAGAGCAAACGCGGCGGCGCCTGGATGAACTCGCTGGTGTCGCAGTCGCATCTGCTCGGCACCTCGCCGGTCGTGATGAACACGCTCAACATCGCGAAACCGCCCGGGGGCGAGCCGACGCTGCTGACGTTCGACGAGGTCAGGACGCTGTTCCACGAGTTCGGGCACGCCTTGCACGCGTTGCTGTCCGACGTGCGCTACCCCCGGTTCTCCGGCACGAGGGTGCCCCGCGACTTCGTCGAGTACCCGTCTCAGGTCAACGAGATGTGGCTGGTGTGGCCGGAGGTGCTGGCCAACTACGCCCGGCATCACCAGACCGGCGAGCCGATGCCGCCGGAACTGGTGGAGCGGCTGCTGGCCGCGCGCCGGTACGGCCAGGGCTTCGCCACGCTGGAGTACCTCGCCGCGGCGCTGCTCGATCTGGCTTGGCACACCCTCGGCCCCGACGACGCGCTCCCCGATGCCGATTCCGTGCAGTACTTCGAGTCCGCGGCGCTGGCCAAGGCCGGGGTCGCACTGGCGGCGGTGCCGCCGCGGTACCGCAGCACCTACTTCAACCACGTCTTCGCCGGCGCCTACAGCGCGGGCTACTACTCCTACATCTGGTCGGAGGTCCTCGACGCCGACACCGTCGACTGGTTTCGGGACAACGGCGGGTTGCGCCGCGAGCTGGGCGACACCTTCCGCCGCACGCTGCTCGCCAGGGGCAACAGTGTGGACGGCATGGCGGCCTTCCGCGCGTTGCGCGGGCGCGATCCCGAGATCACCCCGTTGCTGACCCGCCGTGGCCTCGGCTGAGTGTCCTGGGCTTCAGCTCCCGGTGATCTGCACCGCCGGGTGAGCGTCCACGGTCGGAACGGTGCTGGGCGCGGTTCGCGCAGCAGGTGAGCGGGCGTCGCGCAGAACGATCCGGCCACATTGTTGAAAACCGTTTTCATGCATGTGGATTATACGTGTTCCCGGCGCGTTCCGGTCCTCGCTCCACACATTTTGCATCCTCGCTGCCAGCGGTTTCTCCACGCCCGCCGGCCGGTGGGCTGATCCTTCGTGCTACATCAAACGGCGTATTGACGCAGCCAGCGGTGCCTGGCCAGACTCATCGCAGATCCACATTTGGCAGCGCTGCCGAGGATTGTCTAGGGGGCTGGACCGCATATGGCGACGAGTCTGTACCGATGTGCCGTCCACGAGGTCGTTCGACCCAATGAGACCGATCCATGGGGCGATCCCGGAATGACCCTGCTCGAGCGGAGAAACACCGTGCGACGCGTCGTCGCGCGGCCCAGACGCGCAGTCGGGCGTCGGTGCCCCCGTTGAATCCTGCGCTGGCGACACCGCCGCAACCCTGAGTCGAGGGTCGGGTGCGGTGTCGTCATCTGCCCTGACCGGTCGAGCCCGGCCGGATGCCGTACTCGTGACCAGAGAGGTGTGCGCCCATGGGTAGCGTGGGGTTGCTCTATGTCGGAGCGGTGCTTTTTCTCAACGGTGCAATGCTGCTGGGCTGGGTGGATGCTCGTTCGGCCGCGCCGCTCAACATATTCGTCGGACTGCTCCAGGTCATCACCCCGACATACTTGATCTTCACGGCTCAAGGCGATGCGAACGTCATCCTCAACGCCTCCGGGTTGTATCTGTTCGGCTTCACCTACCTATACGTTGCGTTCAATCTGCTCGCCGACCTGGACGGTACCGGCGTCGGCTATTTCTCCGCGTTTGTCGCCGTCTGCGCACTGGTGTATTCCGGGCTGAACTTTTTCCGGCTCGGTGACAACGCCTTCGGGGTCATCTGGCTGTACTGGGCCTTCCTGTGGTTCCTGTTCTTCTTGCTGCTCGGCCTCAAGATGGAGACGATCACCCGGTACACGGGCGCGGTCACCGCCATCCAGGGCTGGGTGACCGGGGCGATTCCGGCGTTCCTGCTGATGACCGGCCAGTGGGGACGAGCCGACGCGGCGACCGCGATCGCGCTCGCCATCTTCGGCGTCGTCGTGTTCGGCCTGTTGTGGGTGCGGATGCGTCCCGGCCCGATCGAGATCTCGTCCACCGGAAGCCATGCTGTGGCCGAGAGCCGCAGCTGACCCGTCGGCGACGCAGTCTCGCGGACGCGTTGCGTCCGTGACGACGCCCGGACCGCGCTGGTCCGGGCGTCCCGAAGACGCGGCCGCGTCCCGCCGGCCGCGAACGTCGAGTTGAAGGACTGTCAATGCCCGAAGTCGTGTTCCCGCTCGATTCGAACAAGAAGTTCACCGATCAGCAGATCGTCGGCCACAACCGCTGGCACCCCGATATCCCGGCCCAGGTTCGGGTCAAACCGGGCGACGTGTTCCGGGTGGACTGCCGGGAGTGGTTCGACGGGGCCATCCAGAACGACGACTCCGCCGAGGACATCCTGCACGCCCCGCTGCTGAGCGTGCATACGCTGTCCGGGCCGATCGCGGTCGAGGGAGCCGAGCCGGGTGACCTGCTGATCGTGGACATCGTCGACGTGGGGCCGATCCCGCAGGAGGACTCCGGTCCCCTGGCCGGCCAGGGCTGGGGGTACACCGGGATCTTCGCGAAGGCGAACGGCGGCAGCTTCCTCACGGACCAGTTCCCGGACGCCTACAAGGTGATCTGGGACTTCCGCGGCCAGGTCGCGACGTCCCGGCACGTCCCCGGGGTGTCGTTCACCGGCATCATCCACCCGGGGCTGATGGGCACCGCACCGTCAGCTGAGCTTCTGGCGAAATGGAACGCCCGTGAACAGGCGCTCATCGACACCGACCCGGACCGCGTTCCGCCGCTCGCGCTGCCGCCGAACCCGGACTCGGCGATCCTGGGCAGCCTGTCCGGTGCCGAGTTCGACCGGGTCGCCGCGGAGGCGGCTCGGACGGCACCGCCCCGGGAGAACGGTGGCAACCAGGACATCAAGAACCTGTCGAAGGGAACCCGGATCTTCTATCCGGTCTTCGTCGACGGGGCGAAGCTGTCCGTGGGTGACCTGCACTTCTCCCAGGGCGACGGCGAGATCACCTTCTGCGGGGCGATCGAGATGGGCGGGTTCATCGACCTGCACGTCGACCTGATCAAGGGCGGGATGCAGACCTACGGCGTCTCCGAGAACGCCATCTTCATGCCGGGCAACACCGAGCCGCAGTACAGCCAGTGGCTGGCGTTCTCCGGCACCTCGGTGACACTCGACGGCGAGCAGCGCTACCTCGACTCGCACCTGTCCTACCAGCGGGCCTGCCTGCACGCGATCAACTACCTGACCAAGTTCGGCTACACCCCCGAGCAGGGATACATGATCCTGGGGGCGGCGCCGATCGAGGGCAGGCTCTCCGGCGTGGTCGACATTCCCAACTCGTGCTCGACCGTCTACCTCCCGACCGCGATCTTCGACTTCGACGTTCGCCCGGGACCGGGCGGCCCGCACCAGATCGATCCCGGTCAGGGTGTGCCGAAGGCCAGCTTCTGACCGTTCTCGGCCGGATCCGCCGGCACCGGTTCGCCGGTGCCGGCGGTCTCGTCTCCGGGCCCCGAGGCCTGGGCGGGGGGAACCGCGTTCGCGGGCTCGCCGGCCTGTAGCCGATCGGTCGAGGCTTCCAGGAATCGCAACAGTTCCACCGGAAACGGCAGCACCAGCGTCGAGTTCTTCTCGGCGGCGACCTCGACGACGGTCTCCAGCAGCCGAAGTTGCAGCGCCGCCGGGGTACCCGACATCGTGGCGGCGGCGGTGGCCAGCTTCTGCGAGGCCTGCAGCTCGCCGTCGGCGCTGATCACCCGGGCTCGCCGCTCCCGTTCGGCCTCGGCCTGCCGCGACATCGACCGCTTCATGGACTCCGGCAGCGCGACGTCCTTGATCTCGACGCGGTCGATGTGGACACCCCAACCCAGCGCCGGACTGTCGATGAGCAGTTCGAGACCCTGGTTGAGCCGCTCCCGGTTGGACAGCAGGTCGTCGAGGTCGCTCTTGCCGATGATCGAGCGCAGCGAGGTCTGGGCGACCTGGGCGATGGCCTGCACGTAGTTCTGGACGTCGACGATCGCCCGCACCGGCTCGACGACCTTGAAGTAGACGACCGCGTCCACCCGCACGGTGACGTTGTCCCGGGTGATGCCGTCCTGGCTCGGGACCGGCATCGTGACGATCTGCATGTTGACCTTGCGGAGACGGTCGATCCCGGGCTGGATCCGGGTCAGACCGGGCCCACGAACCTGTTCGGCGACCTTGCCGAACCGGAAGACGACACCGCGTTCGAACTGCCGGATCACGCGGAATCCGGCCAGGAACCAGACCAGCCCGGCGGCCGCGAGGCCCGCTACGACGTCGACGACGACCATGACGCCTCCAGCGCCCCACCGGACGGGAGCGCCCGGCCCTCGGGCACCGTCGACAGTACCCCTGGTCAGCACCCGCTGTGAGTGCGTAACAGTGTTCTAACACTGTTACGCACTCACAGCGGGGCTAGACCTCGTCGAACACCGCGCCCATGTCCGACCAGTCGGCGCTGCGGAAGCGCCGGAGCCAGGCGGCGACTGCCGCGCCGGTCACGGCGATCCCCAGGCAGACCCACGGCACGATCGCCACCAGCACCGGGATGCCCACTCCCGGGGCGGGTTCCACGAACGAGTAGTACAGGCTCCCGAACACTGCCAGCGCCCCGACGAACGCGGCCAGCGCCCCCGCGACCTGGAAGCCCGGCCTGCGGGTGCGCGTACCGTGCGTGATCCCCGCGATGCCCAGCATCAGATACACCGCCATCACCAGCGGGGTGCCGATACCGGCCAGGAAGGTGAACACGAACACGCCGCCGGTGATCGGCCCGTCGACGCCGCCGGCCAGCGCGACCTGGGTCGCCCGGCCGGTCAGCAGCACCGATCCGCCGGCCAGCAGCACCCAGACCGCGAGGTCCAGCCCGATCGCGCGCCATGGTGTCTTCCACCGCGGATGCAGGACACCCAGCCAGCGTGGGAGCACCCGCTCCCGGCCCATCGCGAACATCACCCGGGACACCGCGATGTGCACGCCCAGCGCACAGAACAGGCTGGCCAGCGCGGCACAGGCCAGCACGATGGCGGCGAACGCGGAGTTCGGCGCGACGGCCGCGAGCCCGGCCACCGAGGTAGGCCAGTCGGTCGCGGCCTGCCGCACCCCGAAGCCGATCGCGGTGGCGTAGGTGACGACCAGATAGAACAGCCCGGCCACCACGATGGAACCGACCACGGCCAGCGGGATCACCTGCCGCGGGTTGCGGGTTTCCTCCGAGAGCACCGCGCTCGCCTCGGCGCCGGTGAACGAGAGCATCGCGAAGCTCAGCCCGAACAGGACGCCGGTCCAGGGCACCCCGGCCGCCGACGGCCAGAACGCACCAAGATCCAGCCGTGCCCCGGCATCGGCCACCGGAGTCGCCCTGTCCAGCACGCTGAACGCCGGCGAGCCGATGGAGATCACCACCAACGCCGTGATCAGCAGCGCCGCCATCGTGACCAGCAGGATCGCCAACTGGGTCCGGGTCGAGACCTGGATGTTGAACATGCTCATCAGCGCGATCACGACGAGCCCGGCCAGCGAGAACCAGTACCACTGCGGGCTGGTTCCGGCGAGCAGCTCGACCAGGCTCGCCGCGAAGAAGCCGAAGCCGCACAGCACGGCGCCACCCAGGATCAGGAACGCGGCGGCGTAGCACCAGCCGCCGAGGAACCCCAGTCCGCGGTTCGCGCCCCGGGTGATGTAGGTGTACATCGAGCCCGCCGAGGACAGCGAGCGGGCGAACTGGGCGACCACCGATCCGACGCACAGCATCGCGAGCGTGCCGAGCAGGTAGGCCAGCGGGGTCGCGCCGCCGGCCTTGGTGGAGGCCAGGTAGGTCAGGAACGCTCCCGACATCGCCGGCGCGATCACCGAGAGGCTCTGCGCGATGACGTCGCGCAGGCCGAGCGATTTGTGGAACGCCTGGGTCGGCTCCGCGACGCCCGGTGGCGCGCCGATCTCAGTCGCCATCGCCGTCCCCGGTCATCACGCAGTGCCCGTTGCTGCTGGGCGGAACGTCGAGGGCGGGGTTGCGGTCGAAGAACCCGACCGGCTTGAGCGTGAACCCGGTGTAGTCGACCGGCATCACCGGCCAGTCCTCCGGTCGCGGGAAGTGCGTGGTGCCGAAGCTGTGCCAGACGACGATGTCCTCGCCGTCGACGCATCGGTCGGCCTGCACCCAGGCCGGCAGTCCGGCCCCGCCGGCGTTCTGGTTGACGAAGTCGCCCGCGGGGTAGCGCTGCGCCGGGTCGTACTGCGTCACCCAGAGATGGCGGGTTGCGAAGGTGGCCCTGGCGTGGATCGACGAGGCGTCGTCGGCCAGCAGCGCCGCCTTGCCCTCCGGCAGCAGCGCGTAGCCGACCGGCTTCCCGTACTGGTTTCTCACCTCTGGGTTGATGATGTGCCAGGTCCGGACGCGGGACTGGTCGGCGGTGCGCTGGGCGTCCGACTCGCGCCGCAGCCGGGTCCGGGACTGCTGGAACGCGTTGCCGTACGGGTTGTCCGGCCCCATCGGCATCCGCAGCGCCTCGACCTCCTCGACGGCGTTGCGTACCCCGTCGACGGTCATGTCCAGCCGCGCGGAGAACAGGTGCTGGTGGTAGGGGGCACCCAGCCCTGGCGCGACCTCGGTGGCATATGGCGAACCGCCCTGCGGGTAGGCCGAGGTGAACACGATCCCGGTGGCCTTGACCTCCAGCTGGATCGTGCCGTCCAGGTAGAGGTACCAGTAGAAGCCGTAGTCGTAGTTGCCGATCGGGGTGAAGAACGAGAACACCATGCGGCGCTGGCGGCGGACCTCGTGGCTACCGGTGAACATGTCCGAGTGCTTCCAGAGGACGCCGTAGTCCTCCTCGTGCATGCAGATCGCGTTGGTGATCGTCTTCGGGTTGCCGAGATCGTCTGCGATGACGGTGTCCATGTAGTGGATCTCGCCGAGGCAGTCGCAGCCCAGCTGCAGCGAGTCGGCGTAGCGGGCGAACATGTACTCGCCACAGTCGAAGTAGTTCTGCCAGAACCGCACCGGAGACGGGTCGGCGTAGGGCACCACCATCTCGGCCACCGAGGCGCGGTAGATGATCGGACGGCCGTCGAAGCTGATCTGGTGCAGGGTGAGGCCCTCGCGCTCGTTGAACCCGATCCGCAGGTCCCATTTCTCCCAGCGCACCCGGTTGCCCTCGACGGTGAAGCTCGGCCCCTCCGGCTGGGTGATCTCGATGGGCTTGAGCGTGGTGCGTTGCGGGCCGACCTGCTGCGGGTCGTCGAAGTTGCCGGGGGTCTGCGGGACCGGCAGCTGCTGGTGGTCGATGACGCGGGTGACCGTGCGCCTGGTCAGGTCGACGTAGGCGACCAGCCCGTCGATCGGATGCGCCCACGGGCGGTCGCGCTCGTGGTCCTGGCGGAACCCGAAGGCGCGCACGACGCGGCGGCCGATCTCGTCGGGATAGTCGTAGACGCCGGCCGAGAGTGGCACCGCCCGCACCGTCGCCGGGTCGATGTCGCGGCGGCGCAGTGCGGCGATCCAGTCGGCGTCGGCGTTGAGAACGCCCTCGATCATCTCGAACTCGGCGTCGATGATCGGCGGTTGGCCGTCGCGTGGCGGGTCGATCTCGCGGCTGCTCACCACCCGACCGCCGGTCACCGAGACCACGTTGTCGGTCGACCGGCCGCTCGCGAGGTCCAGCAGCACCGCGCGGAACCGGCGATCCACCGGGTCGCCGTGGCGGTGGGCGAGCACCTCGGCCTTGGCCGGCTCCTCGGGAGCGAAGAACGCGAACCGGACGTTCTCGTCGAGCAGACCCGCGTCGGCGAGCACCTCCCTGGCCGTGCCACCTCGGCCTCGGTCGTGAGGTCGAGCGGGTGGGTGGCGCCGACACCGGTGGCTGCCGGGGCTTCGGCGATGGTCATGGGAATCCTCCGTATGCGACGACGGGACTGGTCGCAGACGGTCGCCGCCCGGCCGGGCGAGGTCAAACGCCGATCGCCCACCGCGAAAACGTGACTGTGATCACTATCACTCCTCGGGAACGTCCGGATGGGATTTCTCATTTGACGAGGACGGCGGTAACCGTGCGGCGTCGTCGGGTTAGCGTGTCCCGCCGACGGGGGCGCGAGGAGCAACGATGCAGCGAGATGCCGGAGGGGTGCTGGCCGGGCTACGGCTGCGCTCGCCCGTTCACGGGCTGGCCCGGCGCCATCTCGGCCCGCTCGACGTGTTCGCCCAGTCGGTCTCCGGCGCTGCACCCGCTGCCGCGATGTCCGCGACCCCCGTGATCGTCGCCGCGACCGCCGGTCCGGCGACGACCTGGTCGTTCCTGGTGGCCACGGTGCTGGCGCTGCTCATCGGAACGTGCATCGGCCGGTTCACCCGGCGGATGGCCGCGGCCGGATCCCTCTACAGCCTGACCGCGAAGGGGCTGGGGCCGAGTTGGGCGTTCGGCTGCGGGGTGGCGTTGCTGGTCGGGTACGGCGCCCTCGCGATGGCCGCGCTGACCGGCGCGGCGATCTATCTCAATACGCTGATCGCCCGCATCGGACTGGGGGCGCCGGGTTCGCGACCGCTGCTGGTCGTCGCGGTCTGTGCGTTCGCGGCGCTGGCCCTGGCGTTCGCACTGGTCGGGGTGCGGCTCTCGGCCCGCGTGGTGCTGCTGGTGGAGTCGATCTCGATCTCCTTGATGGTGCTGATCTTCGCGGTGCTGCTCGGCGGCGAGAATCCGGCCGCGGGCTCGACCGGCAGTGCGGTGGACCCGGGTTTCGGCGGGATCGCGGCCGGGGTGTTGCCCGCGCTGAGCGCGTTCATCGGGTTCGAGGCGGCCACCGCGCTCGGCGTCGAGGCGCGCAGGCCCTTCCAGACGATCCCGCGCGCGGTGCAGTGGACGGCGGGGGTGTCCGGGCTGCTGTACCTGTTCGCCGCCTATACGCAGGTGGTGAGCTTCTCGGGGACCCCCGGGGGGTTGGCCGGGCAGACCGAGCCGGTCCTGCAACTCGCCGCCGCGCACGGCCAGCCGTGGCTGTCAGTGCTGCTCGATCTCGGCATCGCGATGTCGTTCTTCGCCTGCACACTGGCCACCGGCAGCGCGCTGGTCCGGGTGCTGTTCTCGATGGCTCGAGATGGGATCGCACCCGGGGGTCTCGGCGCCACGCACCGCCGCTACCGGACCCCGCATGTCGCGATCACCGTCGCGCTGCCGATCGCGGCCGGTGTGCCCGTGCTGCTGCTCACGCTGGGGTTGCCACCCGACCGGGTGCTCAGTGAGCTGCTCACCGTGGCGACCGTCGGTTATCTGGTGGCGTACCTGTTGGTCTGCCTGGCCGCGCCGCTGTTCCTTCGGCGGATCGGCGAGTTGACCACGGCACCCGTGGCGGTCACTGCGGTGATCGTGCCGATCCTGCTGGTCGTGCTGGTCGCGTTCGTGGTCTCGGCGCTGGGGCGGCCGCTGCCGATCGTGACCGGGCTGCTGGCCCTCATCGGTGTGGTGTGGCTGGTCTGGCTGCGGCTGCGGCGCCCGGACCAACTGGCCGGGATCGGCGTGTACGACGAGACCGTCGCGGCCGACGTGCTCGGTGAGCGGCGGGTGGGCATCCGGTGACGTCGCTCGATCCGGTGCCGTTGTCCGGGCGCCAGCCGCGGGCGGTGCGCAATGCGCTCGCCGTGCTGGAGGAGGTCATCGCGTCGGGACCCGGGGTCACGGCCAAGGAGATCTCCGCCGCTCTCAAGTTGCCGCAGGCCACGACGTACCGGGTCCTGAACCTGCTGGTCGCCGAGGAGTATCTGGTGCGCCTACCCGACCTGCGCGGGTTCGCCCTCGGGCGGCGGGCTGCCCGACTGGCGTTGCCGGTGACACCGGCGCTGTCGACGGCGGTGCGGGCGGTCGTCGACCACCTGCGTGGGCTGGTCCGCTGGGGCGTGCACCTGGCGTCGTTCTCGACCGGGCAGGTGATCCTCATCGATCCGGATCCCGACCATCCGCCCAGCGACGGCCACGTCCTCGCTCGGTACCCGCAGGTCACCGCGCTGGGCAAGTTGCTGCTCGCGGAGCAGCCCGACTGGCGGGCCCTGGTGCGGGACCTGCGCCCGTTCACCGAGTACACCGTGACCAGCTCGGCGGAGTTGTCCGCGCAGCTCAAGGTGATCGCGAAGGTGGGGCTGGCCCGGCAGTGCGGGGAGCTGCGCGCGGACCGGGGGTGTCTGGCTGTTCCGGTGCGCGGGCCCGGCACCGGCTCACTGGTGGCCGGTCTCGCGCTCTGTGGCCCCGTGCAGCGGGTGGCCGAGTCCAACGACGAGCTGGTCGGTCTGCTGCGCGACCATGCCGATCGTCTGGCCCCGCTGCTGGCCTGACCTCCCTGTGAGTGCGTAACAGTGTTCTAACACTGTTACGCACTCACAGGGGGGTTGGAGCAGCGACTATGCATAGACCCGCATCCAGTCGACGTACATCTCGGTCGGCTTGGGCGAGCCACCGCTCGGGAAGTAGTCGAGCTGGATGGTCGGGTTCATCTTGCCGGGCGGCAGTGTGTGCTGTTCGGTGCTGGAGAACCACTCCTCGCCGTCGATGTAGCCCTTGACCCCCTGCGGGGTCCATTCGACGGCGTAGTTGTGCCACTGCGTGATGTC
The DNA here is from genome assembly GCF_042658695.1 of Pseudonocardia hispaniensis. Classification (NCBI taxonomy): domain Bacteria; kingdom Bacillati; phylum Actinomycetota; class Actinomycetes; order Pseudonocardiales; family Pseudonocardiaceae; genus Pseudonocardia; species Pseudonocardia hispaniensis. The sequence continues at coordinate 369,986 of NZ_JBHSQW010000035.1, forward strand.
GAGGGCCTTTTTCGCGTATTTCTGTTGGTTGCTCGAGCTGTAGTGCAGGAAGAACGACACGTCCTTCGACGCGCTGGTCGTCTCGGCGAAATCGATCTCGCCGCCTTCCGGCCAAGCCATGTCGCTCGGCCAGAGGATGAGCACCGGGTGGTATTGCGAATCCCCCGCGGGGAACTTCGCGCGCACCTCCCATTTGCCGTACCGCTGGCCCTCGCTCCAGGCCAGGCCGCCGGTCGTGCCGTTCGAGTCGCCTCGAATGACGAGGGCGCCGTTCTCGACGCTGATCGCGCTGGGCGAGCGACGGCCGTTGCCGGCGTGCCCGGCACCGTCGTACTTCACCCATGTGCTGGAGAGGCCGCCGTTGAACTCATCGCCACCGACGAGCTTCCAGCCCTTTTTCACGGCCGCCTGGACGCCGGCGCCGGCCGTGGTCACGCCCGCGGCGATCCCGCCACCGGCGGTGGCGCCGTTCGCGGCCGCGGTGCTTTCTCGTGGGGGGCGGGGATTCGGGGTTCGGGGCGTGGTCCGCTCGCGGGCCTCGGTCGTCGCGGTGGCCTGCGGTGGGGGTTCCGAGCTGGGCGGCGCAGCGGCCTGTGAGGTCGTGCTCGCGGCGGTGCTGCTGGCCGAGACGCTGGTCGCAGTGCCGCTGGAGAGCAGTGCGGCATTGAGGTCGGGGCTGTCCTGCCCGGCAGGCCGGACGGCGGTCATGATCGTGGTGGCCAGCACCATGGCGGCGGCGCCGACGGCGAGCGGGGCGAGCTTGCGCAGGGCGGAGCGTGGTGTGGGGGGAGTCGTCTCGACCTGCGTCTCGGGGGCGGATCCTCGCCGGTGGTGACGGCCGGAGGGCACGAGAGGGGAACCGTGCTCTGCGGTGATCCGCGCGACCAGCTCGCGGGGGTCGAGCCGATCGTCCGCAGCGGAGGATTTCCGTCGCATGGCCCCGAACAGTAGGAAGGTCACGGGCCGTGATCGACAATCCTGAGAGTCTCGGTTGCGCGCGGTCGGTGAGAGGACATCAGGCGGCGCCGGAAAGCCGCCAACCCCCCTTCTGGGCACGAAACTCCCACCGAACGGAGCACCGCTCCTCTCAGGTTTGACCGTTCGTCGCGCAACCACCGCCGGTCGTACCGTTAGCCGATTGTTATTTAGCGGTTCGCGCGAGAAGCTTGCGGCGATGCTCCCCGCTGCTCCCCCGGGGGGTGCGTCTACGGTCGTGCCCACATCCGTGCCGGCGCGCTCGTCCGTGCCCCCGTACGACCATGTCCTGCTGGCGCTGCCTCCGACGGCGGCGTCGGGTTCCGTGCTGCGCGGTCTTCGCTCCGAAGGGGTGCGGGTCACCCTGGTCAGCGATGGCATCGGCGTCCTCGACGCCGTGCGCTGCGGCGACCTGGCGCTCGTCGTGCTCGACGTCGAGCTCCCCGGCCCCGACCAGACCGCGGTGCTCACCGCACTGCAGTCCGAGGCGCCGAATGTTCCGGTGATCGCGGTGACCCCGCGAGAGCGCCGCAGCGCTCTGCTCGGCCTGCTGCGCGCTGACCGTGACGACTATCTGCTGCGCCCCTTCGCCATGGACGAACTGGCGGCCCGGATCCGGCTCCGGCTGCGGCTCGGCGCCGAAACGGCCGCGGCCGTGCTGCGCCAGGGCGAGATCGCGGTCGACACCGAGTTCGGTGAGGTGACGGTCGACGGCCAACCGGTCGCGTTGTCGCCCACCGAGTTCGCGTTGTTGATGGCGCTGCTCGCCGAACCCGGTGCCGTCGTCTCACAAGGGCGACTGGCCAGGGAGGTGTGGTCCGAGCCGGCCTCGGCCAATCTGGTTCAGGTCTACATCTCCTATCTCCGTCGAAAGATCGGTCCGGAACGAATCCGAACCGTCCGAGGTGCCGGGTATGTCCTCGAAGGATGACACGCACGGAAACGGCCCGATAACTCTTGAGCGACCACTGGCTCCGTCGTGCTGCGGTTCCCGTAGACCTGTGCTAACCAGGGCCGACGCGGATCGACATCGGACGCGATCCGATCAACGTCGGGAGAGAACAGAATGATCGGCAGCATTATCGGCGCCATCGTCATCGGCCTGATCCTGGGCGTACTGGCCCGGATGATCCTGCCTGGCAAGCAGAACATCCCGCTCTGGCTGACGATCGTCGTCGGGATCGTGGCGGCTTACATCGGTACGTGGATCGCCCGCCTCATCGGCATCGCCGACACCCCGGGCATCGACTGGTGGGAGCACATCATCCAGCTCATCGTCGCGCTCGTCGCCGTGGGTGCGGTGGCCAGCGTCTACAGCAAGCGATCCATCAAGAGCTGAACCGCGCAGCGACGCGGCCCGGATCGGCCATGGCCGATCCGGGCCGTCGTGCGTCCGGGGCCGATCAGCCGGCGAACCCCGATCAGCCGGTGAACGTGGTGGCGGCGGCAAGCAGCAGGTCGTTCTCCTCGGGGGTGCTGACCGTGACCCGCACCCCGTCCGGGGCGAACGGCCGCACGATCAGCTTCTGCTCGAGGCAGTGCGCCGCGAACGCCGCGGTCTGCTCGCCCAACGCGACCCACACGAAGTTCGCCTGGGTGGGTGGGACGGTGTAACCCGCGCCGAGCAACGTCTCGCGCACCCGTACCCGTTCGTCGACGACCTCCGCGCACGCCGCCAGGAGTTCGTCCTTCACCTCCAGCGCGGCGATCGCGCCTGCCTGAGCGACCGAGCTCACGCTGAACGGCGAGCAGACCTTGCGCAGCGCCTGTGCCACATCCGCCGAGGCCACGGCGTAGCCCACCCGCAGTCCGGCCAGCCGGTAGGCCTTGGAGAAGGTTCGCAGGACCACGAGGTTCGGGTGGGCGTCGACCAGGGCGAGCCCGTCGACGGCGTCCGGATCGGTGACGTACTCGTGGTAGGCCTCGTCCAGCGCGACCAGCACGTCGGGCCCCACCGTGGCGAGGAACCGCTCGAACTCGGTGCGGCTCACCGCTGTGCCGGTCGGGTTGTTCGGACTGCACACCATGATCAAGCGTGTGTTCGAGGTGACCGCGGCGGCCATCGCGTCGAGGTCGTGCCGGAAGTCCTCGGTGAGCGGCACGGTGCGAGCGGTGGCCGCGCCGATCCGGGTCACGATCGGGTAGGCCTCGAACGAGCGCCAGGCGAACAGTACTTCGTCGCTGCTCTCTCGGCAGGTGATCTGCACGAGCTGCTGGCACAGGCTCACCGAGCCGCAGCCGACCGCGATCCGGCCCGGGTCGACGCCGAACTCGCTCGCCAGCCGCGCCGTGAGCGCACCGACCACGAGATCGGGGTAGCGGTTGCCGGTCGCGGCCGCCTCGGCCACCGCGGCGAGCACCGAGGGCGGGGGCGGCAGTGGAACCTCGTTGCTGGAGAGCTTGATCGCGCCGGGAATGGCGCGACCTGGTACGTAGGCCGGCAGGCTGTCGAGGTCGGCGCGGATCAGGCTCATGACGTTCACCGTAGACCGGATCGGTACGGCGGCGTCGGGCGTGCGACGCTTGGCGGCATGACCGAGATCCGGACGGAGACCGTACCCCTGGTCGACGGCAGTGAGCTACGGCTCACCGTGGCGGAACCGGTCGGTTCGGTGCGTGGCGGCATCGTCGTCCTGCACGAGGCTCGTGGGGTGACCGACAGCGTGCGCCGCCTGGTGGCCGGCATCGCCGCCGACGGCTGGCTTGTCGTCGCGCCGCACCTGTACCACCGCGACGGTGCTGACGTACTCGATCCGGCCGAGACCGACGAGCAGGTGCGGAATCAGATCAACCGCCTCGACGGCGAGCAGGTCATGGCCGACACCGACACGGCGTTCGGCTGGCTCGCCGAACGCAGTATCACCGCCGATCGGATGGGCGTCGTCGGTTTCGACCTCGGAGGGTCGGTGGCCCTGCTGGTCGCGGCGAAACGCACGCTGGGTGCCGCCGTCACGGTGGCGGGCGGCGGGATCAGCTCGCCGTTGTCCGAGGGGTTGCCCTCGCTGGTGGCGGCGGCGCCGGGGCTGACGTGTCCGTGGTTGGGGATCTATGGCACGCCCGCAGACGGGACGACCGATCCCGAGTTGCAGCGGTTGAGTGCGGCGGCCGAGTCGTCGGGGGTCGCGACGAACCTGGTGACCTATCCGCAGTCCGGGTACCGGTTCGATGCCGATCCGGAGGCCTCCGCCGACGCCTGGCAGCGCATGCTCAACTGGTTCGACTCGCACCTGCGGTAGGTCTCCGACGGGGCCTGGCGCGCCGAGGTTCGGGCAGGGGATGCTGCCTGTTATGTCAACCGGAACCCCCGACGTTCTCTGGACGCCCGACCCGGACACGGTCGAGCAGACCGCCATCGCCGAGTTCACCCGCTGGGTGCGCGCGCATCGCGGCGTCGACGTGCCCGAGTATGACTATGCGGCGCTGCACGCCTGGTCCGTGCGTGACATCGAGGGGTTCTGGTCTGCGGCCGCGGAGTTCCTCGGGGTCCGTTTCCACGACGCGCCGAGCGCGACCCTCGGGTCGTCCTCGATGCCCGGAGCGGAGTGGTTTCCCGGGGCGACGCTGAACTATGCCGAGCATGCGCTCACTCCTGGACCAGGCCGCGAGGACGGCGACGTCGCGATCGTGTTCATCCGCGAGGACGGGATCGAGCGGATCATCACCCATGCTGAGCTGCGGGACCTGGTGGGCCGAGCGCGGGCCGGGCTCGTGCGCCTGGGTATCGGACGCGGCGACCGGGTGGTGGCACTGGCGCCGAACTCGCCCGAGACGCTGGTGATGTTCCTGGCCGCGGCGAGCCTGGGCGCGGTGTGGTCGTCGTGCTCCCCGGACTTCGGCGTGCGCGCCGTGCACGACCGGTTCGCGCAGATCGAGCCGTCGGTGCTGCTCGCCGTCGACGGATACGTGTACGGCGGCAAGCGCTACGACATTCGCTCGACCGTGTCCGCGTTGCAGCGGCAGCTCCCGACGCTGCGCGCGACCGTCCTGGTCCCCTACCTCGGTGACGGGGATTTGGAGCAGACGCTGCCGTGGGCTCAGCTGACCGCCGAGCCCGGGCCACTCGAGTTCGAGCCGGTGCCGTTCGACCACCCGCTGTGGGTGCTGTACTCCTCAGGCACCACGGGGCTGCCCAAGGGCATCGTGCACGGGCACGGCGGCATCGTGCTGGAGCACATGAAGGCGTTGCGGCTGCAGTGCGACCTCGGGCCCGGTGAGCGGTTCTTCTGGTTCACCACCACCGGCTGGATGATGTGGAACTTCCTCATCGGCGGGCTGCTGGTCGGCTCGTCCATCGTGCTGTTCGACGGCAACCCCGGCCACCCCGACCTCGCGGCGCTGTGGCGCCTCGCCGCCGCGCAGCGGGTGAGCTTCTTCGGCACCTCGGCGCCGTTCATCCAGGCGTGCCTGAAGGCGGGCCTGCGCCCGCGCGAGGAGCTCGACCTCTCGGGGCTGCGGGCGATCGGCTCGACCGGGGCGCCGCTGTCGCCGGAGGGATTTCGTTGGATCGGCGACGCCGTCGGGGCGCATATCCAGATCTGCTCGGTGTCGGGCGGGACGGACCTGTGCGCGGCGTTCGTCGCAGCCGCCCCGACGGTGCCGGTGTGGCTGGGGGAGATCTCCTGCGCTGCGTTGGGGGCGGCGGTGGTCTCCTATGACGAGAAGGGGCACGAGCTGATCGACGAGGTCGGCGAGCTCGTGGTGACCAAGCCGATGCCGTCGATGCCGGTGTCGTTCTGGAACGACCCGGACGGCACCCGGCTGCGGGAGGCCTACTTCGACGAGTTCCCCGGGGTGTGGCGGCACGGCGACTGGGTGCGGCTGACCCCGCGCGGTTCGTATGTGATCTACGGCCGGTCGGACTCGACGCTCAACCGCGGCGGGGTCCGGATGGGCACCGCCGACTTCTACGCGGTCGTCGAGGGCTTCGAGCAGGTGGCGGACTCGCTGGTGATCGACACCACCGAACTCGGCGCCCGCGACGAGGGTGCGCTGCTGTGCTTTCTGGTGCTCGCGCCCGGTGTCGCGCTGGAGGACGTCGAGCCCGGCCTGCGCAAGGCACTGCGCTCGGAGCTGTCGCCGCGCCACGTTCCCGACCGATTCGTCGTCGTCGATGCCATCCCGCGCACCCTCAACGGCAAGAAGTGCGAGGTTCCGGTCAAGAAGATCCTCGCCGGCGTCGCCCCGGACAAGGCGGTGAGCCGGGGCGCGCTGCAGAACCCCGACGCCCTCGCGCCCTTCCTCGACCTGGCCAGATCCTGATCGCGGCGCCCGGGGACGGGCCGCTTTGAACCCGTTCCTGGGCGCTGTGTACTCTTAGCCGTGCTGGAGGCCGAGAGGCCCCGGGAGGCTTCGCCTAGTCTGGTCTATGGCGCCGCACTGCTAATGCGGTTTGGGGTCACCCCCATCCCGGGTTCAAATCCCGGAGCCTCCGCGCTGGCGTGGCCGACTCCCGGGTCGGTTGCGACCGGACAACTGAAGAGCACGCGCCCGTAGCTCAACGGATAGAGCATCTGACTACGGATCAGAAGGTTAGGGGTTCGAATCCCTTCGGGCGCACAGAGAAAGCCCAGGTCAGGCCCTTGTTTCGCTTCGGCGAGGCGAGGGCCTGAGTCGTTTCTAGGCCCGGTTTCTCACCGATTTCTCACACTCGCTAGTTGATCTTGTAGAGCTGTCCGAGCATCTCGGCGCCCACCGCCAGATCCTCGGCGTGGTCGGCGTGCACGTACTGCCGGTAAGTGAACGCCGCGTCATAGTGGCCCGCCCAGCGGGACACGATAGAGATGGGCACCCCGGCCTTCTCCATCAGCGAGAGCGCGGTGTGCCGGCCCTCGTGCAGCACGATCCGCTTCACCCCCGCCCGGTTCGCTACCCGTCCGAACTCGTCGGAGTACCACTCGGGATGCACCGGTACGCCCAGCTCGTCGACGACAACCCACCCGCTCGACTCGTGCGCCTCACCCGCGGCGAGCCGCTCCCGAGCCTGCGCTGCCCGGAGCGCCTTGAGCGCGGCGAGCAGCTCCCCGTCCATCGGCAGGGTGCGCACCCCGTTACGGGTTTTCGGGGCCTGCTCGAGCACGCGCCCTTCAACCAGCACGCGTGCCCCACGAACCGACAGCGTGCCAGCGTCGAGATCCACGTCACCCCACCGCAGCCCGAGCACCTCGCCGCGGCGCAGCCCGTAGAGCGAGAGCCGCCAGGCGGCATGCAGCCGATCCTTGCCCGCCTCGCCGAGAAACCGCTGCACCTCCTCAGCGGTCCACGTCTCCCGCTCAGCCGGCACGTACCTCGGCGGGGTGACCAGCCTTGCGACGTTGCGCACGACGAGGCCCTCAGCCTGCGCCATCTCCAACGCGGCGGTGAGCCGGCCGAGGGTGAGCCGGATGGACCGTGCCCCGAGCCCGGTGCCGGGTTTGCCGCCGCGTTTGCGCCCGGCCGTCGCCATCCACGTCACCAGTTGCTCAACGTCGCTTTTGGTGAGGTCTTGGAGCTTCCGCGCGCCGAGCCGCTCGCGCACCGGGGCGAGCGCGTCGCGGTACGAACGTGCCGTCGACGGCCGCACGTTGCGCGTGGCGCCGACGAGCCACTCATCGACGTACTCGGCGACAGTGACTTTCCTTGGCCGCACGAACGTGCCTTGCGCGGTCTCCGAGATCATCCGGGCCCGCTCGGCGCGCGCCTCCCGCAACGTGTCGAACGTCCGCGTGAGCTGCATCCGCTTACCGGTCTGCGGGTCGCGGCCGACGTCGACGACGAACCGATATCGGATCCTGCCGTCCTTCAAGACGATTCTCTTTATCGGGTCACTCACCCGTGCTCCCATCCTTTCGTCGGGTCTGGCGTCGCAACCGGACCTCAGCTAGCACTCGTTCGCTCTCCGCCTCATTGCTCCGAGCTGGCACGACGTCGGCGGTCGGGCGTAGCCGCGGCTCCGGCTCGTCGGCGTCAAGGTGCGCTAGCTCCGGTGGTAGCGCAGGCGGCAGGTCACCGCGGCCACGGATAGAGCGTCGGATGTACCGCAGGGCATCCTCGATCTCGGCGCGCCGGGCGGCCGCGCGCTCGAACAGTCGGTTAGCTTCCTCGGGCGAGAGGTCGGGGGGTATGCGCGTCTGTGCCCGCCACTCGGCTTCTTTCGCCGTGTGCTCGCGGTAGAGCGTTAGCAGGTCGGCATTTCGGCGCCACAGTGCGTCGGGTGATCCGCTGGGCGGCTTGCCCTCGCCAGTGATCCACTGAGCCGCATCCCACGGGTCGGCGTCGACCCCCGGGAGCAACTCGATGTCGGCCCGTTCGCCGAGTGGGGTCATGAGCAGCAGCGGCGGCACTCCCAGGACGTAAGCGATCGCCAGAATCTCTGCCAGACCCACGGCCTTACGGGCCCCGCTCTCCAGCCCGCCGAGCACGGTGCGCTTCATGTTGACTCCCAGGCGCGTTTTCAGCTCGTCGGAGAGCTGCTGCGCCGTCAGGCCCCGCTCCCTGCGGTAGTAGGCGACGCGCTGACCGACAGCGGCGGCAAGTGACTCGGGCCAGGGCTTGGGGCGAGATTCAGGCACGACGTCAAGCTACGTCACTCCGGAAAAACTGGCAATCTGTGCCGTCCTTGCGCGTTCTCCCAGCGTCGTGCCATGCTGACGTTGCGCCGGATTATTCGGCCTGGCTCCGGATAATCCAACTTCACCTTGCATGAGGAAGGTCCAGATGCCCGATCTGCTCGACCAGGCGCGCGCAGCGGATGCGCCCGACGTCCCCACGCTCGACGAGATCAAAAAGTGGCCCGCCACCGTCGACATTCCGCAGGCGTGCCGCCCATTCGGAATCAGCCGCTCCCACGGCTACGAGCTGGCCGGCCGCGACGCGTTCCCCGCCCGCGTCCTCAAAGTCGGCGGACGCTACCGCGTCATCACCGCGTCGATCATCGCCGCACTGGAGACCCCATGAAACACGGAAGCCGGGCGCACCCACGCCCGGCCCCGCAACCAACAACAACGCGACGAACGGAACATACCCGATGACGACACCCACATGCGACGCCTACACCCCCCAGGTTGTGCAGCTCGCCGACAGCACGTACCGGCTGATCCGCGCCGGCCACGCCGGTCAAACCGTGCTGGCGGAGACGCAGCGACAGCTCCCCGTGGCGCTGCGCGACCAGATCGACGCCGCCACCGCCGACACCGATCGGGCCAACCAGCGCCTCGCCACCCTCACGGGCTACCGCTACCTCACCGACGCCGCCGCGACCCTCCCCAAATGGATCGTGCTCGCGCTGCTGCGCGCGCTCGCGGCCTGGCAGGTCGGCACCGCATCCACCTGCATGCACAACCCCCACCCCGACCGCCCCCGGCCGGTGATGGCGGCCGCGTGGCGACCCGGGACCGTCGCCTGCACCGCGTGCACGCTACTTCTGACATGCCGGCCAGGTTCGACCGCGGACCGCACCTGCGACGGCTGCGGGCACATCACCACCGGACCCGAACACCACGACGGGATCCGCCCCGTGTGCGTCTCCGCGGGCCCCATGACACTGATGGCCGGGGTGTGCGAGCACTGCCGATGGTGGCCCGCCGACACGAGCGAGGGCACCCCGTGAGCTTCCAGCACGCCGTCGCGGCGCGAAACCGCGGCTGGCGTCCCTTCCCCGTCGACAGCCCGTTGTCGCCGGACTGCGTCGGCCTACACAAAACCACCCCCTGCGACGGGCAGCGCGGCAAACACCCCGCCGTTGCCTTCACGACCGCCACCGCCACCGAACCCGCGGACAAACAGCTGGAACACTGGTTCAACAGGGGGCCGCGCAACATCGGCGTCGCCTGCGGCCCGTCGGGGCTGATCGTCTTCGACGAGGACATGCTCGGCGCGCTCGAAACGTTCGCCGCCGAACGCGGCGAAACCCTCCCGAGCACCTACCGTGTTCGCACCGGCCGCGGCTGGCACTGGTACTTCACGACCCCGGCGGGGCTCGAGCACGGCAATAGTGAGGGCGCGCTCCGTGGCCGTCACGTCAACGTGCGCGGCCGCGGCGGCTACGTCGTCGCCGCCGGCTCCGTCCACGCCAGCGGACACGTCTACGAGGCAGAAGACCCGCACGCCGAGGTTGCCGAACTGCCCGCGTGGCTCGCCACCGCCATCAAAGAGAAGCCAGCACGGCCAGCCGAGGACGACACGACAGCGCCCACCCGCACCGCCGGCCGAGACCACACCGGCCGCATCGGGTGGGGTGACCGACACAACGCGCTCGTCTCCTACGCCGGTCGGCTGCGCCACAAAGGCCTCAGCCTCACCGAGGCTGAGACCCTTTTCCGGGTTCGCTGGCTCGACTGCGTGCAGCCGCTCGGGCAGATCCCGGAGGCCCACCACCACGAGCAGGCCCCAGCGGACTGCAACTACCCAGTCACCTGGGATGAGGCGCTCGCCAAGCTGCGCGACATCTACACCCGGTATCAGCCGGACCCGCTCGCAGACCTGATCGACGACCAGGACGACGCGCTCGCGATGGTGCGGCACAACCTCGACTTCGACGGGAAGCCGCCGCAGACACTCCCCGGGCGGACCACACCGCTACTCGACGACGAGCCGATCCCCGTCGCGCCGTTCCCCCGACTCGACGACGCCGCCCTCCACGGGCTGCCCGGCAAGATCGTGGCCGCCGTCGCCCCGCACACCGAGGCCCACCCGGTGCCGATCCTCGTGCAGCTCCTCGCCGTCCTCGGCTGCACGATCGGCGCCGGCGCACACATCAAGGTCGACAACCGCGAGCATGCCGCCCGCCTGTACCCGCTCGTGCTCGGCAAGACCTCCGACGGCGCTAAGGGCACCTCCTTCGGCGTGGTCCGGGCCCTGTTCCGCGCCGCGATCCCCGCCCGCCCCGAAGACGGGGCGCTGCGCGGGCCGATCGACTCCCTCGTGTTCGTCGACCTGCCACGGCAGGTGTCCGGCCTGTCCACCGGCGAAGGTTTGATCGAACTCGTCCGTGACCCCGTCGACGAAGACGACCCCGGCGGCGTCGACGACAAGCGGCTCCTAGTCGTTGAAGAAGAGTTCGTCGGCACCCTCGCCGTCGGCCGTCGCGACGGGTCCACGCTCCCGCGCACACTGCGTGCGGCCTGGGATGGGGAGAACCTCCAGACCCTCACCCGCCACAGCCCCCTGCACGCCACCCGCCCGCACGTCACTGTGGTCGGGCACGCGACCCCCGGCGAGCTTCGGCTCAAGCTCGACGACGCCGCCATGCTCGGCGGCACCATGAACCGGTTCCTGCCGGTCGCATCGCGGCGCACCAAGCTTTTACCCGAGGGTGGGAACCTGCCCGCCGAACTACTCGCCGAGTACGGGCCAGCCCTCGCGGAGGCCATCGACCGCGGCTCCCGGGCCGGCGAGGTCGAGCAGACCGACGACGCCCGGGAGTTGTGGCGCGCCAGCTACGCCCATCTGCGCCGCTCCCGCCCCGACGGGCCGGTCGCGACCATCCTCGCCCGCGCCGCCCCGCAGGTTCTACGGATCGCACTCTGCTACGCCCTCGCCGACCGCTCGCCGGTCATCGACCGCCCCCACATCGCCGCCGCCCTCGCTATCTGGACGTACGCGGAGGACACGGCGGAATGGCTGTTCGGCCCTCACGTCGCTGCGGCCGACCTCGACCCACTCGTCTCCTTCATCGCATCCGCCGGCGAGGCCGGGCGAACCAAATCGGAGATCACCCGCGGGTTCTACGAGAGGAACAAACCGGTCGCCGAGATCGAGGCAGTGCTCGCCGAACTGATCAAGGACGGGCGCATCCGGCAGGAAACCGAGCAGCGGACCGGACCCGGCCGACGGGCCGTCAGGTACTACGCATGACGACAGAAACGACAGAACGACACAATCCGTTGACCTGCGAAAACGGCGATTCCATTACGTCGTACCTCTACGACAGAACGACGGAATCGCCACACATCGCTGCAGGTCAGCGCGTTCTGTCGTTCTGTCGTTTCTGTCGTGAGGGCAGAGACAAAGCGATGCCGCCGTCCTCGTCGACCATCGAGGCAGTGCTCGCCGAACACCGGCAAGACGGGCCCGGCCGCCCCACCGAGCGGTACGAGATCCATCCCAACCACCTCAAGGTGGACACGCGAACCGGGCGGGGGCCGGCTGTCGCCGGTTCGTTTTCAAGATCACACAACGCCGCGCGGGACCACCTGTTCCTCGTCGCGCACCACACGAACGGAGCGTGAGATACGCGTGAGAGGCACCGAGTATCCGCAGGTCAACGGATTGTCATCTGATGCGGGATCAAGTGGTTTCGATGGTCACGGGGCATTGTTCGACCTCGCCGCAACGTGGGGGCTCGGTGGTGCGCTCGTCGAGCTGGAGCGGCTCGCCGACGAGCACGAGGGTCTACCACGGGGGGCGGAGAGCCTCGTCCGCGCCCTGAGTGCGTTCCTCGCCGACTACGCGCCGACCGGCTCCACACGGGAGGCGATGGCCTGGCGGGGGGACCCCTGCACGTTGTGCGCGGGGCAGGTCCGGCTCGTCGAGGCGGGCGGCGATGGCTGACCAAGACTGGACTCCGGCGTTTCCCGGGCAGCGCCCCCCGTTCCGGCCGGGCAACACCGCGGCGTTGACGCACGGCGCGAACTCGGAGCGCCGGGTCTCCAAGGTGGCCGCCGAGATCGAGCAGACCGCCCGCACCGATCCGGCCTGGCCTGGCTACCTCGACGATCCCGCCTACACGGCGGCCGTCCGGTCGTGGGCCCGCTCAGAGGCGATCGTGCATCTGCTCGGCACGTGGCTCGACGCCCAAGACATCGACGCGTGGATGGTGTCGACGGTGGACTCAACCACCGACACCGAGAAGTTCGAGGGCGGCGCCCGGACCCGGACGCGGGCCCGTCGGGTCGGGTCGGTGCTGGAGCAGCTGCGTTTATGGGAGGCGTCAGCCGCCCGGCAGCGGCAGCGCCTCGGGCTCGATCCGTTGTCCCGGGCCCGGTTGGGCCGGGACGTGACGGCGCAGCGGGTCGATTTGGTGGAGCTGCTGACCCGCGCGGCTGAGCAGCGGGACCGGGATGCCGCATCGGCGCCCGATGCGGCCGTGGGCGGTCGTTCGGCACCGTCCGAGGATGGCGGGAAGGGGGCTAGCCGGTGAGCACGCCGGAGGTCATCTCAGAGGCTCTCGACGTCGAGCAGTTCGCCGCCCGCGTGCTGCGCCGCCCGCTGTGGGATCACCAGCGCGAGTTGCTGCGCTCGCCGGCCCGGTATCGGGTGGTGTGCGCGGGTCGGCAGTCCGGCAAGAGCGCCACCCTGGCGACGGCGGCGCTGCACACCGCCGCGACCCGGCGGGGCGCACTGGTGCTGCTCGTGTCGGCCGGCGAGGAAGCGTCGAAACGGCTGCTCGCTGACTGCGCGGATCTGGCGTCCGGTGCCCTGGCGGGCGGTGTGGTCGACGAGTCGAAAGCCACCCTGACCTGGTCGAACGGGTCGCGGATTCTGTCGGTGCCTGCGAGTCAGCGGCAGATCCGGGGCTGGCCGGTCGATTTGTTGATCGTGGACGAGGCGGGGTTCATCGGCGACGAGTTGTGGCGGGCGGCGGAGCCGTCGATCATTGCTCGCCCCGGGTCGCGGGTGATCCTCGCGTCGTCGCCGTGGGGCGGGCCGGAGGCGTTCTTTCGGGCGTTGTGGCAGCGCGGGATGGACTCGCCTGATGAGCACGTCGAATCGTGGCACTGGCCGTCGGCCATCAGCCCGCTGACGGATGCGGTGTTGCTGGCGCAGATCCGGCAGCGGGAGCCGGCCGACTACTTCGACCGCGAGTATCTGGCCGAGTGGCCGGACGAGGCGGGCGCCTATTTCAGCGAGGGCGAGCTGATGGCCGCGACGGCGGACTACACGTTGACCGACCCCGGCACGATTCCGCGGTCGCGGCGCCGGTTGTGGCCGACGGTGGGCGGTGTGGACTGGGGTCTTGCCCGGGACGGCAACGCCTTGGTCGTGGTGTCGGTGCTGGACCCGGACCGGGCGGAGGATCTGCGCTGGCGGCTGTTCATTCCGTGGCTTGAGGTGCATCACCGGATGCCGTATTCGGCGTTTATTGATCGGGTGGGTGGGGTGGCCGGCCGGTTCGGGCTGCGGGTCATCGCGTCCGAGGTGAACGGCGTCGGACAGTACCCGACCGATGAGTTGCAGGATCGGTTGCGCCGCAACGGGTGCGGCACCCAGGTTCGTCCGGTGTGGACCGATCAGCGCCGGAAAACGTCCGGGTTCAGTAAGATCAAAACCTTGTTGCAGTCGGACCGGTTGATTCTGCCGCGGCATCCGGAACTGTTGAAACAGCTACGCGGGCTGCAATTCGAGCAAACGTCGGCTGGTGGGCTGCGGATCGCGGTACCGGAACGGGCCGGACACGACGACCTCGCCATGGCCGCGATGCAGGCCGTGTCGTGTGTGCAGACCGGCCGGTTGCGGGACGGGCACGACGACCCGCACCGGCAACCGGAGACGGACACGGTGTCGACCCCGGCCGGGGTGCGGTTGCCGCGGCGGCCGTGGCCGATCGAGTCGGTCTCGTGGATCGACGCGCCGGACGGGGAGATGACCGGCGACGGCTGGTGAGACCCCATAACAGGCCTTCGGCGGCGCCTGAGCGCCGACCGGGCCACCTAACAGAGAGGTAAGAGGTAAAACGTCATGATTGACCAGTGGGGGGCTGCGATGGATGCCCGCGAGGATCTCGACGCGCTGCGCCGGGTGCCCGAACAGGTCGCACAGGCCTGTACCGCCTATCTGGCTGCGCTGCGGGCCGCCTACGGGATCGACCCGGTGGAGGCTGGCGCCGAGGCGGTGCGCCGCGCGTTCACCACCGCCCAGCACGCCGCGACCACCGCGTTGGGTGAGCTGCGGCGCGCCACCACCGCGACGGCCGGCCGGCTACGTGACCGGCTGGCCAACACTCCCGACCCGCGCAGCACTGAACAGCAGTTGCTCGACGAGCTGCGCGAACACCGCGCCTGGCAGCGGGTGACCGCCCAGCTGGGCGTGAACCGGCAGGTCAGTGAGCTCATCGCCGCCGCCCGGGCCGCCGGGGACGTGCCCACCCTGCGGGCGCTGCGGGCCGAACTACCCGCCTACGCCGCGAGCCGGGTCGGCACCGACGGCGGTATCCGCGCCGGGGTACCCGAACCGCACCACCTCGGGTCGCTGCTGACCGAGATCGACCAGGCGCTGATCGCCGTCCTGCCCAAGGCGGAGGCGAAAACCCTGCGTGACCGGGTCACGCTCGACGAGGCCGAGACCGCCGCGATCCGGGCGCTGGACGCGGCCGACCGCGACACCGACGCCTGGACGCCGCCCCTGGACCAGGTGACCGGGGCAGGCCGACCCGAGGTGCCGCGGTCGCTGCGCAAGGCGTGGCTGGCCGCCGACATCGCGGCCGACGGCCAGGGACGGCACATCGCCGACGGGCGGATCATCGAGGCCGGCGCCGGTGGGGAAGGTAGCGGCGCGGCCTGACCCGGACAGCGGGGGGCAGCGCGCGTGTGTAGGTGTCGGTCACGGGCGGCTCTCCTTCGTCGCGGAACGACGGTCTAGCGGGTTTGCCGGGGCAGCCCCTGGCCAGCGACACGCTCAGCACGTGGCGGCTGGCCAGGGGTGCTAGCTGCTAGACGCCCAGGTCAGCGACCGTACGGGACGCTAGCGGGCCTGCTAGATCTAGCACCCCCGGCCGCTAGGAACCGATCTGTGGACGCTCGGCCGCGGCGAGCACATCGGCCACGGTCAGCCCGCGCCGGTTGGCTCCCTTCCCATTCGGGAGCCGGCCCCACACCTGCCCGGTGTGGATGCCGTAGGGGCGCAGCGCGGCGGCGAGCTGCTCGGGTCCCCACCCGTGGTAGTGCTCGGGGCGCAGTTCGGCGAGCCGTTCGCACACTGTCTCCGACCACACTTTGTCGACCTCGATCGTGGCGAAGATCGTGCGCAGGTCGTCGAGTAGCGACGCCTCGGGGGTGAGCGGCGGCTCGTCGCCGACGCAGTAGCCGGTCAGGGTGCCGGCTTGCTCACGGGTGACCCGGGCGCGTTCGGTGATCCGCTCGGCGGCGAGCCGGTCCACGTAGTAGGTGCGGACCACGAGCGGCTCGTCAGCGGCCCCGACGAGGTAGCCGATCCCCTTGTCGCGGGGGGTGAGCAGGGTTGCTCGCACCCCGTTTCGGTACGCCGAGGTTCCGAGGATCATGTCGTTTTCGACTTGTCCCATCACTCGCAGGCAGAACCGCACCCCCACATTTGCGCTCACCCCGGTGGGCAGTGAGTCCTTGTCGGGGCGCTGGGTGGCCAGCACGAGGATGATGCCCAGCGCGCGGCCCCGTTTGATGATTTTCTCGGCGAGCCGGCCGGCCTCGTCGCCGTGCTCGGGGTGGGCGAAAACTTCTTGGGCCTCGTCGATGATCTGCACGATTGGCCACAGCCGCAGCGACCGGCGGCCGGCCAACTCGGGGGTGACTTTGGCGTCCGGGACGAGCTGGCGCGGCAGCGTGGCGATGACCTCGGCGCGGCGCTGTAGCTCGCCGTGCAGTTCGCGCAGGCTCTCGACCGTGGCCGCGATCGCCTCGTCAGCCGGCCCGGACACGTAGCGGTGCGCAACCCGTTCCAGCGCGGACAGGTCCCCGGACCCTTTGTGTTCGGCCACCCGGATCTCGGCGTGCGGGTCGAGCGCGGCGGCCAGGGCGAGCACCCGCACCGCCGAGGTCTTGCCGCCGCCGGGCAGGGACCCGATCAGGGCGTTGGTCTCCGCCATGCTGATCGTGACCGGACGCTGGCGTTGGTCGACCCCGAACGGGAACACCCCGCCCAGCAGGTCCACCGCGCCGGCCTTGGTCAGCGGCCACACCGCGGGTTTGACGGCGTTGAGTGGCTGGTCACCCACCCACAGCACCAGGCGGCCGGCGTGCTGGTCGGCGGCTGGTTCGGGCCACACGCTCGACAGCGGCCGGCGCAGCCCGGAGGCGAGCCGGTCCCGGCGTTCGACCACATCGGCGACGGTCACCCCGTGCGGTAGGTCCACTTCGGCGCGCCACCCGGGGCCGTCGCGGGTGATCGGGGCGACGTAGCCGATCGTGGCGCCCTTCGCCGACATGGCGGCGATGCCCAGCGATTGCAACGCCCGGGTGACCACGTCGGCGGTCAGCCGGGGCGGCGCCGACGCGGCGACGGTGGCCGGGTCGGTGACTCGCCGATCGGGTGGTGTGCCCAGCTTGCCCAACACCGCCACGGCGACGAGCGCCGCGAGGGTGGCGAGCCACCACGGCCCGACCGTGGCGACCAGCACCGCCGCGACCAGCAGAACGGCCAGCCCGGCAGCGGCGGCGAGGCCACGCTGTCGTACCCGGGTGTTGCGCTGCCGCGACAGGCTCAGGTACTCGGCGGCGGCGTTGCGGCCGACCGCGTCGGCGCGCAGCGGCGCGGCCTCGGCGTCGAACACCCACCGCCACACAGCGACGAGCGCGACCAGCAGCCCGGCCGGGGCGCGCACCACCAACCGGGCCCCGTAGACCGGGGTGCGGCTCAGCTGGTAGCCGACCACATGGGCGCCGTGTCGGGCCAGCCACCCGGCCAGCTGGCGCGCCTCGTTCCGGCTGCGCAGATAGGCGGGCACGATCGGTCGGTGCTTTGCGGTCGCCCACCCGGTGACCGTGGCGTGCACCGTCTTCGGCGGCGCGGGCGGGTCCACCGGGAGCGCCTCGGCCAGCCCCTCACCCACTCCCCGGTGAGCCAGGGCCTCTGCGGGCATCTCAGCGGGCGCTGTGTTGCTCTGTGCGGGGCGGCTCCCCGAGCGGGCGGTCACCGCTCGACCTCCACCCCGCGCTCGTCGAGCACCGCCTCCAACACGGCCCGCCCGGCCTCGTTGAGCCGGCCGCGCAGGTCACGGACGACAGCGGCGAGCAGTTTCAGGTCACCCCAGTCGGCTGGGGCGGTGACGTACTGGTCGGGGCGGTTCACCGGCCCACCTCCCGCGCCACCGGGACAACCATCCGGGGCACGTCGAGGGCGGCCGGGCGGCGCTCGATCCACCCGCGGTAGACGTGCTCGTGCGTGATGTGGTGCTCGTGCACCACTTGCACGACGTGGTGGACCACGAGCTCGCCACCCGCGGGCCGGGCGGTCGGGAACACTTGGCGGGGTGCGTGGCGGCAGCGGCCCCGCCCCCAGATCAGCGCCACCGGCAGCGCGAGCAACGCCCACACCGCGACCACTAGCAGCACGCAGGCGAGGCTCACCGGGCACCCCCGGCGACGAGGGTGGCGGCCGCCGAGAGCGCGGCGGAAAACTCCCGTGCCTCGTCGACGGTCAGTGCGTCGTCGGGGCGGCCGTCGACGACCACGAGCGCAGGGCTGGTCTGCACACGACTGTCGGGGTGGATCGTGACGGTCTGCTCGATGTCGAGCCGTCGCCCGGCGGCGGCGGTCACCAGCGCGCGATGGGTGACAAAGCGTGTGCCGTCGACTGGGTCAACCGTGACCTGATGGGTCGCGCACCACGGCGGGCACACGGGTGGGGTGGGGTCGTGTTGGACACTGTTCACGGGTCGGAACCTCTCTCCGATCAAGGCCCCGGCCGGTGTCCTAGTCACCGTGCCCGGGGCCGCCCGTCTCACACTCGTCTCACAGACTGCGTGGACGGGGCGGGATTTGGAGGGTCTGACCTAGACGTTTCCTGCGCGAACGAGTCCGTAGGTCCACATAGGATCTAATTCACGCGGCTACGGATCAGAAGGTTAGGGGTTCGAATCCCTTCGGGCGCACCAGTTCTGACCTGGGAATATCCTCCTTTCAGTCCGAACTTCGACCGCTGACTCAGCGGGGTTGATCACCAACTGGTACACGGTGCCTTGCACGGTCAACCCCCGTAGCCCGCCGAGGTTCTTGCGATTCGGCGGCGAGCAGCTCCACGCAGGCGTGGTGTCGACGATGTGCCGCATTCCGTCCGCGGTCACCACCGGCCACGCATACCCGGCCGTCAGGAACTCGGCGTCGTCGGAGGTCGGGTCGAAGACCGGGTGGGTCGTCGCGAAGATGTCGAGCGCGACGAACTGCCCGTTCTGCGGCTTCTCGGTGTAGCCGTTGGTGGCGCACTTGGCGCCGGTCCGGATCGCGTCCACCCGAAACTCGACGGTCCGGTCACCCGCGGCGTTCAACATCGCCGCGGGCTGCCCAATGCTCTTGCTCAGGTTGCCGCGGGAGTTGGTGGTCTGGTCGCCGAACGTCGGATGGGCTGTCGCGGTCGCAGGGACCACCGATGGCGGGGGTGGGCCCGCGGGGATCGTCGGCGCCGTGTCAGCTGAGCAGGCGGCGACGAGCAAGGTTCAAGGCGAGGGCGATCAGGGTGGGCGCGGCACGGCGCATCATGGGGCTCCGAACGGTTAGGGCGGATATCAGACCGTCGTGCACCAAATATGTCGTGTGACGACCCGTCACCGGATCGTCACCAAGGTCACCGGCTTGGAGGCCCCCGCGCGGACCTCCATACCGTCTACTTAGACCTGTCGCGGACCGATGTAGTCGCGGGAAGCGACGATCTCACCGTTCCGAACGCGCATGACGAACACCGCAGGCAGGCTGAAGTGAACACCGCCGCCTCCTGCCGTGGCCGCGAACGAGAACTCGGCGGTGAGCATCTCCGGATCGGCACCGGGCGTCAGGGCCGCGTCGATGACGGTGAGGCTGTCGAGTCGACCGCCGAGACCGGTGAAGAATTCGCGAACGGCGTCGCGGCCCCTGCTGGTGATGGGCCCGTCGGGGGAGAACCGGTTCGTGATCTCGACGTCGGCGGCGTACAGCTCGGCCGCGTCGTCCCATTCCCGTGCGGCCAGACGGCGCGCCAGCTCCTCGAAGACCTCCGCCGGCCCGGCGAGCGCCCGATCAACCTGATCTACCAGCCGCTGCCGGCAGGCATGTTCGGCTTCAGTCTCCCGTCCCCGACGGGGTTCCCCCAAGACTTCGCGTTCGTGGCGCAGAACGTCACGCGCCTGCCTCAGGAGCACATCCGGGCCAGTCGAGCGCGCCGGGCTGCCACCAAGGCGGAGCCGGACCCCCATCCGACACCGGAGTTCCACAGCTTCGCCACGGCGACGAGGGCGATCGGTATCGCGACGGGGAATGGGTGGCCGCCCGGCGCTGAACGATTCCGGCGTCAGCGGCGGGTGCGGTCGCCGTAGAGTTCCTCGTAGTTGCGCCAGAGGACGCGTTCCTTCAGCTCGTCGCCGACGGGGGCGCCGTAGATCTTCCAGTACTCGCTCCAGAAGTCGCTCCACGGCTCGTCGCTGGCGAACAGCACGCGGTCGGCGCCGACGCCGCGCTTCTCGATCTCGTCGAGCAGCCAGCGGGCGCCGAATCCGATGGTCCAGGTGGTGTCGCAGTAGACCTTGTAACCCTCCTCGACCCAGTCGAGGAACTGCGGGACCAGCTTGATGTGGCCGGAGACGCCGCCGCCGAAGTGCACCAGGTAGATCTTGATCCGCTTGCCGTACTTCTCGATCATCGGCACGAAGTTGTTGATGTCCGAGGACCCGCCGGCGCTGGTGTGGAAGTGGAACACCAGATCGTGGGCCTCGCAGGCGGCGAAGCAGGCCTCGGCGATCTCGCGGGTGTCCTCGTCCCAGGTGGCCGGGTCGGGGTTGCCGCCCAGCAGGAATGTCGTCTTCAGGGCGACGATGCCGGACTCGCCGGCGTGCTTGAGCATGGCGAGGGTGCGCTCCTTGTTGACGGGCAGGAACGACACCCACAGCCCGCCGACGAGGCGCTCGTCCCCGGCAACCGAGTCGAGGATCAACGGGTTCAGCGAGAAGCCGTGTTCCTGAACCGGGATGCCGTAGTTGGGCAGCACCAGGCCGCGCTCGACGCCCAGCGCGTTGATGTGGTCGAGGTAGCCCTTGGCGTTCTCGAACTCGTAGACGGTGGGGCGCACCGGCTCCTTGAGGTTGTAGTAGCGCCAGGGCTCCATCGTCCCGATGTGGCTGTGCGCGTCGATGACCTTCCCCCGGACCCGTTCCTGCGATGCCATCCGGCCTCCTCCCGTCCGTTGACGATCGTCGATCGACGTATCGGATGCTAAACGTAGCCGCATCTGAACAACTGGGCAAATGATGTGCCGGTTGCCGCCGAGCGAAGGTGTCTCCGTTCCGCCGGCGGCCGGCGCGCGAGACCTCGGACCGACCGGGCCGTTGTGGCCGGAGCGTCCGGGCTGTCCGAATTGTCTCTTGCGAATATGTTGCGATTACAGATTAGATGCAACAGTCACGTCGCCGAACGCAGGAGCCGCACGATGGCAGGCAGGGGAGTACGTCGGGCCGCACGATGGGTGGCGGTCGTCGCCGCAGCCGCTGCCCTGGTGGGGTGCGGCAGCGCGGAGCGCGGTACCGGCGGGCCTGCGCCCGCCGAGCTGCGGCTCGCGATCGGCGGAGAGTCCGCGGAGGGCTACGACCCGACCCTGGGCTGGGGCCGCTACGGCTCGCCGCTGTTCCAGTCGACCCTGCTCGCCCGAGACGCGGACATGAATATCGTCAACGACCTGGCGACCGGGTACCGGGTGAGCCCCGACGGGCTGGTGTGGACGGTCGACATCCGTGGCGATGCGAAATTCGGCGACGGCACCCCGGTCACGGCGCAGGACGTCGCCTACACCTTCAACACCGCGAGCCGCAGCGGCGGCCTGACCGACGTCACCGCGCTGAAGGAGGCGGTCGCGGTCGATGCCGACACCGTCGAACTGCGGCTGAGCGCGCCGCAGAGCACCTTCGTCAACCGGCTCGTCTCGCTCGGCATCGTGCCCGAGCACGCGCACGGCCCGGACTACGCGAGCAAGCCGATCGGCTCGGGCCCGTTCACGTTCGTCCAATGGGACCGCGGCCAGCAACTGATCGTCGAACGCAACGAGGACTATTACGGCACCAAGCCCGCGTTCTCCCGGATCGTCTTCCAGTTCACCGAGGAGGACGCCACGATGGCCGCCGCGCAGGCCGGTCAGGTCGACATGGCCGCGGTGCCCTCCTCGTTGGCTCTCGCCCAGGTGCCCGGAATGAGGCTGGTGCCGGTGCCCTCGGTCGACAACCGGGGGATCGTGTTCCCCTATGTGCCGGACACCGGCACGAAGACCACCGACGGCCTGCCGATCGGCAACAACGTCACCTCCGACCGAGCCATCCGTGAGGCCGTGAACTGGGCGATCGACCGTCAGCAGCTGGTGGACGGGGTCCTGGAGGGCTTCGGCTCGCCCGCGACCGGCCCGGTCGACGGGCTGCCCTGGTACGAGCCGCGGTCCGCCATCGCCGGCAACGACCCGGCCAAGGCCCGGCAGATCCTCGACGCCGCGGGTTGGGTCGACACCAACGGCGACGGGATCCGGGAGCGCAACGGGACCCCCGCGGCGTTCACGCTGATCTATCCGTCCTCCGACTCGCTGCGGCAGGGGCTCGCGCTGGCGGTGGCCGACCAGCTCAAGCCCGTCGGGATCGCGGTCACCGCCAAGGGGGAGAGCTGGGACGTCATCAACACCCGGCTGCACGCCGACGCGATCCTGTTCGGCTGGGGCAGCCACGACCCGACGGAGATGTACAACCTGTACTCCTCGAAGCGGGCCGGAACCGAGTACTGGAACCCCGGCTTCTACGCCAACCCCGCCGTGGACGCGCACCTCGACGCGGCGATGCGGGCCACCGACCCGGCTGTCGCCGACCAGCACTGGCGGGCCGCTCAGCTCGACGCGGACGGCGCCGGCTTCGGCCCGAGCGCCGACGCCGCCTGGGCCTGGCTGGTGAACCTGAAGCACACCTACTACGTCAACTCCTGTTTGGACATCGGACGCCCGCAGATCGAGCCGCACGGCCACGGCTGGCCCATCACCGCCGGGATCACCGGCTGGCGCTGGTCCTGCTGACGTGCTGCTCACGAGTCTTGGCGGGCGTCTCGTCCGGCTGGTCCTGCTGCTGTTCGCCGTCGCCGTGGCGTCGTTCGCGCTGATGGCGGCCTCCCCGGTGGATCCGGTGAACGCCTACGTCGGTGCCGACATCGCAGCGATCGGCCCCGAGCAGCGCGCACAGATCGCCGAGCGCTGGGGCCTGAACGACCCGCCGCTGGAGCGGTTCTTCGACTGGCTGGGCAACGTTGCGACCGGCGACCTCGGCCGTTCGGCGACCTTCAACGCGCCGGTCACGCAGGTGATCGGGGAGACGTTCCGCGCCAGCCTGGCGCTGATGGCGGTGGCCTGGCTGCTGTCCGGGATCCTTGGCTTCGCGCTCGGCGTGCTCGCCGGGGTCCGGCGGGGCCGGCTCGCGGACCGTGTCGTGACGTGGTGGGCCTACGTCCTGGCCTCGGCACCGACGTTCTGGGTGGGCCTGCTGCTGCTCTACGTGTTCTCCGTGGCCTGGGGCGTCACCCCACTGTGCTGCGCGGTCCCGGTGGGCACCCTGGCCGGGGACGTGACCCTCCTGGAGCGGCTGCACCATCTGCTCCTGCCCGCGCTCACCCTGTCGGTGATCGGCGTCGCCCCGGTGGTGCTGCACACCCGCCAGGCCGTCGTCGAGGCGCTCGCCGCGGACCACGTCGCGTTCGCCCGGGCGCAGGGGGAGTCGAGCCTCGGTGTCGTGGTTCACCGGGTGCTGCGCAACGCCGTCGCTCCCGCGCTGCTGCTTCAGTTCGCGTCGCTGGGCGAGCTGTTCGGCGGCTCGATCCTCGCCGAGCAGGTCTTCTCCTATCCCGGCCTCGGCGCCGCGACCACGGCCGCGGCGCTGGCGCAGGACGTTCCGCTGCTGCTCGGGATCGCCCTGTTCACGACCGTGTTCGTGTTCGTCGGCAACCAGCTCGGAGACCTCGTGCACAGTCGACTCGATCCGCGTGTCCGGATCCGCCCATCGGGTCGCCGCCACCGCGCCGCCCCGGCCCCGGACGGCCCACCGGTCGCCGGAACCGTGCCGACGGAGGCCCGATGACCGCGATCGCCGCTCTTCCTGCCGCCCGGCGCCTTGCCGACCGTCGCACCCGGACGATCCTCTGGATCGTCGTCTCGCTGACCGTCGTCGTCGGCGTCGTCGTCGTCGGCGGCCTGGTCGCCGACGCCGCCCAGCAGACCAGCCTGGCCGACCGCAACCTCGGCCCGTCCGCGGCGCACCCGTTCGGTACGGACCGCCTCGGCCGCGACCTGCTCGATCGCACTCTCGCGGGGCTGCGGCTTTCGCTCGTCGTGGGGACCTCGGCGGCCGTGCTGTCCGCCGTCGTCGCCACCGCGCTGGCCACCGCGGCGACGATCTTCGGTGGCGTCGTCGACCGGGCGGTGAACTGGCTGGTCGACCTGTTCCTCGCGCTGCCTCACCTGGTCCTGCTCATCCTGCTGGCCTTCGCGCTCGGCGGCGGCACCCAGGCCGTGATCATCGCCGTCGCCGTCACCCACTGGCCGACGTTGACCCGGGTTCTGCGCGGCCAGGCCCGCCAGGTCATCGCCTCCGACCACGTCGAGATTGCCCGTCAGCTCGGCCGCACCCGCACCCAGATCGCCCGCCGGCACGTCCTCCCGCATCTGCTGGGGCATGTCGCCGTCGGCACCGTGCTGCTGTTCCCGCACGCGATCCTGCACGAGGCCGCGCTGTCGTTCCTCGGACTGGGCGTCGATCCGGCCGAGCCGTCCATCGGGGTGCTCCTGGCCGAGTCGATGCGCTACCTCACCGCCGGGGCATGGTGGCTGGCGCTGCTGCCCGGTCTGTGTCTGCTCGTGGTCGTCAAGCTCGTCGACACGATCGGGGAGAACGCCCGCGCCCTCGTCGACCCGAGGAGCCACCACCTGTGACCGGACCTGAGCTGTTGTCCGTCGAGAACCTCGTCGTCTCGTTCCGGCAGTACGAACGCGGCCTGCGCAGACGCACCGTCACCGCGCTGTCCGGGATGGACCTCGCGGTGCGGGCCGGCGAGGTCGTGGCGCTGGTCGGGGCCAGTGGTGCCGGCAAGAGCCTGCTCGCGCACGCCGTCCTGGGCATGTTGCCGCCCAACGCCCGCGAGACCGGCCTCGTTCGGTTCGACGGCGAGCCCGTCGCCCCGCGGGCGCGGCGACGGCTCGCCGGACGGGCGATCACGATCCTGCCGCAGTCCGTGACCTTCCTGGACCCGGTCGCCACGGTCGGGAGCCAGGTGCGTCGTTCCGCCCGGCTCGCGGGTGCCGCCGCCCCCCGGGTCGCGGCCGCCGACGCCCTCGCCCGTCGCGGGCTCGAGCCCGACGTGGCTCGCCGGTACCCGCACGAGCTGTCCGGTGGCATGACGCGCAGGGTCCTGCTGGCGATGTCCACGATGGGCCGGGCTCGGCTCGTGCTCGCCGACGAACCCACGCCCGGGCTGCCCGCCGACACCGTACGCGCGGTCCTTGCGGATTTCCGGGCGCTCGCCGACGAGGGCCGAGGCGTCGTGCTGATCACCCATGAGCTCGCCGGTGCGGTCGAGGTCGCCGACCGCGTCGTCATCTGCCGCGACGGCCGCACCGTCGACACCGCCGATCCCGCCGACTTCACCGGCGACGGCGCATGCTTGACCCATCCGTACACGCGGGCCCTCTGGCAGGCGCTGCCCGCGCACGGCTTCCGGCTCCCGGTGGAGGCGTGATGCTCGAGGTCGATGCTGTCCGGTTCCGCTACGGTCCGCGGCTGCCATGGGTGGTCGACGGCGCCCACCTGCGGATCCCACCGGGTGCGATCCTCGGCCTGCACGGGCCGAGCGGCACCGGCAAGAGCACCCTCGCCCGGCTCGTCGCCGGGTTCCTCCGGCCCGCGTCCGGTCGCATCCTCGCCGACGGCGAGCCACCGGCGCCGGGCCGCGGCCGACCCAACCCCGTCCAGCTCGTGTTGCAGCACGCCGAACGGGCCTTCGACCCACGGGTCCGGATCCGGGCGTCCCTCGCCGAGACCGGAGCCGACCCGGCGGCCCTCGCCTCCGTGGACCCGCAGCTGGTCTCGCCGCGCTGGCTCGACCGCTATCCGCACGAGATGAGCGGGGGCGAGCTGCAGCGGGTCAACCTCGCCCGCGCGCTGCTCACCGCGCCCCGCTACCTCGTCGCCGACGAGATCAGCGCCAGCCTCGACGCCCTCACCCAGGCCCGGCTCTGGCACCTGCTGATCGATCGGGTGCGCCGCGACAGCATCGGCGTCCTCGCGATCTCGCACGACCTCGCGCTGCTGGACGCCGTCGCCGACCGTGTCCTGGAGTGGGACGACCTCGCCGACCGGGGGTGGGCCTCGGTGGCGACGGTGTGACGGCGATCAGGCCGTCGCCGGTCGAGCCCGCGGTGTCGCGGTCGAGGCGCTGGGCGCTTCGTCCGGGATCGAATCACCCTGTCCAGATGATGACCTCGCCCGGGCCACGGTGTTTCGGTCGCCCGGCAGGGCCTGCCGACCGTCGGGCTCGTGACCGGAGGGGGTTCCATGGGACTGATCGAATACGAGCCGGGCACAGCGTTCCCGGGCGTGATCGGGCGGACAGCCGAGGAGTCGACGCCCGCGTGGCCGCGACCGGTCCGGGCGGTGCCGGGTGCGCCGAACGTGCTGATGATCGTTCTCGATGACACCGGTTTCGGGCAGTTCGGATGCTACGGGAGCCCGATCGCCACCCCGAACCTCGATGCGCTCGCCCAGGGTGGGCTGCTCTACACCAACATGCACACGACCGCGTTGTGCTCGCCCTCCCGCTCGTGCATCGTGACGGGCCGCAACCACCACTCCAACGGGATGGCCTCGATCACCGAGCTCGCGACCGGGTACCCGGGCTACAACGGAAACATCCCGTTCGAGAACGGGATGCTCTCGGAGATGCTGCGCGAGCACGGATACAACACCTACATGATCGGCAAGTGGCATCTGATGCCCTCGGAGCAGGAGTCGGCGGCCGGGCCGTACGACCGTTGGCCGCTCGGTCGCGGCTTCGACCGGTTCTACGGCTTCCTCGGCGGTGACACCAGCCAGTGGTATCCGGACCTCGTGCACGACAACCACCAGGTCAGCCCGCCGTACGGTCCGCAGGACGGCTACCACCTGACCGAGGACCTCGCCGACCGCGCGATCGCCTTCATCGCCGACGCGAAGCAGGTCGCCCCGAACAAGCCGTTCTACCTGCACTTCTGCCCGGGTGCGATGCACGCGCCGCACCACGTCGCGCGCGAGTGGGCGGACCGGTACGCGGGCCGCTTCGACGCGGGATGGGAGGCCTATCGCGAGCAGGTGTTCGCCCGGCAGAAGCAGCTCGGGGTCGTCCCGGCGGATGCGCGGCTGTCCCGGCACGACCCGGACGTCCCGGAATGGGAGACGCTCTCGCCCGACGCGCGTCGGGTCGCGGCGCGCATGATGGAGGTCTTCGCGGGGTTCCTCAGCCACACCGACCATCAGATCGGGCGGCTGCTGGAATTCCTGCGTACCACCGGCGAACTCGACAACACACTGATCATGGCGGTCTCGGACAACGGTGCCAGCGCCGAGGGCGGCCTCACCGGAACCACCAACGAGACGCAGTTCTTCAACAACGCCCCGGAGTCGCTCGAGGAGAGCCTCGCCAAGCTGGACGAGCTGGGCGGACCGACCACCTTCAACCACTACCCGTGGGGCTGGACCTGGGCCGGGAACACGCCGTACCGCCGCTGGAAGCGGGAGACCTACCGGGGTGGCGTCTCCGCCCCGTTCCTGGTGCATTGGCCGGCCGGCATCGCGGCCCGTGGTGAGGTCCGCAGGCAGTACGCGCACCTCATCGACATGGTGCCCACCGTCCTCGACGTGCTCGGAGTCGCACCGCCTGCCACGATCCGGGGCGTCACACAGGCACCACTGCACGGGGTCAGCTTCGCGCACACCTTCGCCGACGCCGAGGCTCCGACCCGGCGCCGCACCCAGTACTTCGAGATGTTCGGCCACCGGGCCATCGATCACGACGGCTGGCGGGCGGTCTGTCCGTGGCCCGGCCCGTCGTTCGCCGAGGCCGGAATACCGTTCGGAACCGACATCACCTCCGCGGTGCTCGGCGACCTCGATGCCCACCAGTGGGAGCTCTACCGCATCGACGAGGACCCCACCGAGACGCGCGATCTCGCCGCGGAACACCGGGACACGCTCATCGCGATGGTCGCGCAGTGGTATGTCGAGGCAGGCCGCTACGGCGTGCTGCCGATCGACGGCAGCGCACTCACCCGTCTGATGGTCGAGCGGCCACAGATCACCGAGGACCGCAAGCGCTACACGTTCTGGCCGGGGACCTCGTCCCTGCCCGGCGCGGTCGCGCCGCGGGTGTACAACCGTCAACACAGCATCACCGCCGACGTGGAGATCCCCGAGTCCGGCGCCGAGGGCGTCCTGCTGTGCCATGGCGCCAGCACGGCCGGATACACCTTCTACCTGCAGGACGGCAGGCTGCACTACGCCCACAACTACGTCGGACGGATCGTCCATCGGGTCGCCTCGACCGATCCGGTGCCGGCCGGTCGCCGTCGGCTGCGCTTCGAGTTCGAGCCCACCGGGGAACCCGACATCGCCAAGGGCCGCGGGGCGCCCGGACGCGCGCAGCTCTACATCGACGACGTCCTCGTCGGGCAGACCGACATGGACGTCACGACGCCGGTGTTGTTCAACCCCGGTCTCCTGACCTGTGGCGCCAACCACGGTTCGGCGGTCATCCCCGACTATCAGGCCCCGTTCCGCTTCACCGGGACGCTGCATTCGGTCACGGTCGACCTCAGCGGTGAGGTCATCACCGACAGCGAGGCCGAGATGCGCGCGGTCATGGCCCGGCAGTAGCGCCGGCCGCTCAGCCGGGCTGCCCTCCGGGGAGGTCGAGGGATGTCCCGGCGACGAGGCTCAGGTGCAGGTCCACCTCGGCCAGCCCGGCCTCGTTCAGGGCCTGCCGCAGGGCCGCCTCATCCGGCTTCGGCGGCAGGCCCAGAGCGGTGATGTAGAGGCTGTTCTGCCGGTAGGCGAGCTCCGTGATGGCCCACCCCGACCGCTCGCCCCACTGCTGGGCGACCGGTCGGGCCTGCGCCGTCGCCTGCTGCTGGTCGGACAGCTCGATGCTGCCGTAGGTGAGGGGGATCGTCACGAGTACGACGAGGCCGCCGACCGCGACCAGGGTGCGTCCGCTCAGTTTGCCGACCGGCCGCCCCGTCTCGATGGCGACGTCCCGGACGCGGTAGGCCAGCAGGATGACCGTTCCGGTCGCGATGATGGCCGCGACGTTCGTGCCGAACAGGACCAGGGCGCCGAACGACTCCGCGGGGGCGCCGGACTCCAGCGTCAGACCGACCACCGAGAGCGGGGGGACGAGCGAGATCGCGATGGCGACGCCGGGAAGGGTGTCGGACACGTCGGGCCGGACCAGGGCGAACGCGCCGACGATGCCCGTCGCGAGCGCCGCGACGAGGTCGATCAGCCGCGGGCTCACACGCCCCGCCACCTGGCTGTTGTTGGCCGCGACGACCGGGAAGTCCACGAGCAGACCCAGGGCGTAGCCGATGGCGGCCACGAGGAGCGCTCCGGCGAGGACAAGGACGACGCTGGAGACGACCTGATGCCGGTGCGCCAGGACGAGACCCACGGTGGTGCCGAGGATCGGCGTCATCAACGGTGCCACGATCATCGCACCGATGACGGTGGCGGTGGAGTCCGCAACCACCCCCGCGCCGGCGATGACCGCGGCCAACGCCAGCAAGGCCCAGAATGCCGATCGTTTCGCGGCACCGGCGGGCCCGCGCCCTGCGGTGTAGACCCTGGCCGTCATCCGGTCGATATCGGCTCCGGTCACCGACCCAATCCTCACGGCCATGATCGACCCCTCGGCTGTCGTTCCGGGCGATGACGGTCGGGCGCGGCGAGAAGCCCGGACGTGGTCGTCTGCTCGGACGACGGGAGTCCGGCAGCGTGCTCCCGATCGGCGAACAGTGAACGGGGGCGTACCCGGAGAACGCCTCACCCCGATCAGGTGAAGCCGATCCGATCTTCCTCCACGGGGCAGCTCGTGGCTGAGATCGTGGTAGCCGTCCCCGCGGCATGAGCGCATCGAGGCGGCGAGCACCCGCCGGGTCCGGGCCGGAGCCGGACGGGCCTGCCTCGGCCGGCGGAGCGCATCCCCTGGGGATCCGCGGCCGAGGCAGGCCCGACGGTCCGTCTCAGCCTGCGGGCTGCTCGATCCACCGCAGGTAGGGCTTGACCTCCTCGACCGCACCGAAGCGCGACCGGGCGTCATCGGTGGACATCGCGGGGGAGACGATGAGCTTCTCGCCGCTGGTCCAGTCCGCAGGGGTCGCCACCGGCATGCGCTCGGTGAGCTGAAGAGCGTCGACGACGCGCAGGATCTCGTCGAAGTTACGGCCGACGGACTTGGGGTAGGTCAGGGTGAGCTTGACCTTGTTGTCCGGGCTGATGACGAAGACCGACCGCACCGTCGAGGTGTCGCCCTCGCCGGGGTGGATCATGTCGTAGAGCTGCGAGACCTTCTTGTCCGGGTCGGCGATGATCGGGAAGTTCAGCGCGTTGCCGGTGACCTCCGCGATGTCGGGCGCCCAGCCGTGGTGATCCTCGACCGGGTCCACGGACAGCGCGATGACCTTGACGCCGCGCTTGTCGAACTCCGCCTTGAGACCGGCGGTGCGGCCGAGCTCCGTGGTGCAGACCGGAGTGAAGTCGGCCGGGTGGCTGAACAGGACCGCCCAACGGTCGCCCTTCCACTCGTGGAAGTCGATCGTGCCGTCGGTGGTGTCGGCGGTGAAGTTCGGCGCCTCGTCGCCCAGGTGAATAGCGGGCATTCTGTGTTGTCCTCCAGTCGTTCGCGAATCGTCATGGGGCCTCCGGACCCTGCCCAAGTCCTACGGCACCTATCTCCATGATGCTGGGCGCGAACGGCTCGGCTAAGGCCATTGGTCTGTGATCTAGGTTTCGGTACCCGCGGAGGCCCGGACGGTCGCGGCCCCGAGGTGCGCCAGCGTCGCCTCGGGGGTCAGCGGATGGAACAACCCGGCCCGCACGTCGCGGTAGGCACGTTCCAGCGGCGAGGTCCGGAAGTAGGCCGGTCCGCCGACGACTTCCAGCGCGAGATCGACCACCGCCTTGGCCTCCAGCACCGCGTGCCGCTTGGCGACCATCACGGCGGTGAGGGTGGCGTCGTCGGCGGCCGGATCGTCGCCGATCTCCTCGACGGCCGCGCGCAGCGCCCACCAGGCGACCCGCAGACGCGCCTGCATCTCCCCGAGCTGCCGGATCGCGGCCGGTGCGGGCTCGCCCCGACGGCCCGCCATCCGCAGCGCCTCGTCCTGCGCGCCGCGTGCGATGCCCAGGTACACCGCGGCCACGACCGGCGCGAAGTGGATCGCCGCGACCAGCAGCGGACCGGTCAGCTGGCCGTACGGCCTGCGCCCCATGATCCGCTCGGCCGGAACGAAGACATCGTCGAACACCACATCGTGACTGGCGGTGCCGCGCATGCCGAGGGTGTCCCAGGTCTCGAGGATGGAGACGCCGGGGCTGGACAGCGGCACGCCGGCGTGCAGGACCACCGCGTCGGGCCCGGGCCGGCCGAGCACGGCCGAGGTGGAGATGACGGTCGCGGCCGGGGCCTGGCTGCAGAAGGCCTTCCGTCCGGTGAACCGGAAGCCGCCGTCGGCCTCGACGGCGATCGTGGTGGGGCAGACCCAGTCCGAGCCGCCGCTGGTGGCCATCACGAGACCGTCGGTTGCGATCTTGCGTAGCGCGCCCTCGGCGTCGGCCGCCCCGCGTCGTCGACGCCAGCAGTGCACCAGCGTCAGGTAGAGGTGCATCGCGGCCGACAGCGCGGTGGACGGCGCCCGGCGGGCGAGCTCGCCCTCGGCGAGCACCACCTGGCGTAGCCCGGCCCCGAGCCCGCCCAGCTCGGTGGGGACGGCCATGCGCAGGTAGCCGCTGTCGTGCAGGATCCGGTAGCCCTCGCTGACGAAGGTGGCGTCGCGGTCGTGCGGGGCCTCGGTGGGCCCGCAGCGGCGGCCCGCCTCGGCGGCGAGGGTGACGAACTGCTCGTCCGTCCAGGCGGTTTCGGTCGTGGTGGGGGTCATCGTTGTGGTCATGGCGGGGACGGTAGGGAGCGCACCGGCCCCCGCCCTAGTGCTCGATCTGTACTGCGGCCGCCGCCGGCGAACCGAGGCTGGTCGGGGTTCGGTGCCGTCCGTACCCTTGCCGGATGGGCTCGCGCTACGGCCAGTTCTGCCCCGTCGCCAAGGCGATGGAACTGCTGGACGAGCGTTGGACCCTGCTGGTGATCCGCGAGCTGGTCTGTGGCAGCAAGCATTTCAACGAGCTGCGCCGCGGGGTGCCGCGCATGTCGCCGGCCCTGCTGTCCAAGCGGCTGCAGCGGTTGATCCGGGCCGGGGTCGTGGAGCGCCGCCCCTGCGGAAACCGGGTCGACTACGTGCTCACCGACGCCGGACGCGAGCTGCGACCGATCGTCGACGCGCTCGGCACCTGGGGCACCCGGTGGATCGGGGAACTCGGCGACGAGGACCTCGACCCGCACCTGCTGCTGTGGGACATGCACCGGCACATCGATCACACCGTCGTGCCGGGCGGGCGGACGGTCGTGCGGTTCGTCTTCCCCGATGCGCCGGCCTCGACCCGGGAGTGGTGGATGGTGATCACCCCCGACGAGGTGGATGTCTGCGACTCCGACCCGGGATATCCGGTGGCGGTGTCCGTCGAGACGACCCTGCGCAGGCTGGTCGAGATCTGGCGCGGCGACGTCGACTGGGCCGCCGCGATCCGCGCGGGCGAGGTCGTCCTGCACGGCCCGGCGTCGATCCGGCGGGCATTGCCCGCATGGTTCACCCTGTCGGCCTATGCGACGGTGCCGCGTACCGGACGCGCCACCGTCCGCCTGCCGTAGGAGCGGCGCGGGACGCCCGCGCCGCTCACCTGGACCGGGTCAGGCGAAGCGCCGCAGCCGCAGGCTGTTCGCGACGACGAACGCCGAGCTGAACGCCATCGCCGCGCCGGCGATCATGGGGTTGAGCAGCCCGGCGGCGGCCAGCGGCAGGGCGGCGACGTTGTAGGCGAACGCCCAGAACAGGTTGCCCTTGATCGTGCTCAGGGTGCGGCGGGAGAGCCGGATCGCGTCGGCCGCGGCGCGCAGGTCGCCGCGCACCAGGGTGAGGTCGCTGGCCTGGATGGCGACGTCGGTGCCGGTGCCCATGGCCAGGCCGAGGTCGGCCTGGGCGAGCGCGGCGGCGTCGTTGACCCCGTCGCCGACCATGGCCACGACCTTGCCCTGGTCCTGCAGCCGTTTGATGACGTCCAGCTTGTCGGCGGGCAGCACCTCGGCGATGACGGTGTCGGGGCCGGGGTCGATGCCGACCTGAGCGGCAACCGTGCGGGCGGCGGCGGCGTTGTCGCCGGTGAGCAGCACCGGGGTGAGCCCGAGATCGCGCAGCCGGGTGATGGCCTCGGCGGACGTCGGCTTCACGGTGTCGGCGACGACCAGCACCGCGCGGGCCGCGCCGTCCCACGCGACGGCGACCGCGGTGTACCCCCGTTCCTGCGCGTCCTCCTTGGCCGCGGCGAGGCCGGCGGGCAGCGGCTGGCTCCACTGCTCCAGCAGGGCGGGCCGGCCGGCGAGCACCCCGTGCCCGTCGACGACGCCCTGCACGCCGAGGCCCTCGTGGTTGGTGAACTCCTCGACCGGCGGGAGGTCGCCGACCCGCTCCTGGGCGCCGCGGCTGATCGCCGCCGCGATGGGGTGCTCGGAGGCGTGCTCCAGCGCACCGGCCAGCCGCAGTGCCTCGGTCTCGGTCACTCCGTCGGCGGTGTGGATCTCAACCAGGCTCATCTGGCCGGTGGTGACGGTGCCGGTCTTGTCCAGCACCACCGTGTCCACCCGCCGGGTGGACTCCAGCACCTCGGGGCCCTTGATCAGGATGCCCAGCTGGGCGCCGCGGCCGGTGCCCACGAGCAGCGCCGTCGGGGTGGCCAGTCCGAGCGCACACGGGCAGGCGATGATCAGCACGGCGACCGCCGCGGTGAACGCCGCCGCCGACCCGACGCCGGCGCCGAGCCAGAACCCGAGGGTGGCGACGGACAGCGCGATCACGATCGGCACGAAAATGCCGGAGATGCGGTCGGCGAGCCGCTGCACCTGGGCCTTGCCGCTCTGGGCCTGCTCGACGAGCTCGGCCATCTGGGCGAGCTGGGTGTCGGCACCGACCCGGGTGGCGCGCACGACGAGCCTGCCGCCCGCGTTGACGGTCGCGCCGACGACCGGGTCCCCGGGGCCGACCTCGACCGGCACGGACTCGCCGGTGAGCATCGAGGCGTCCACCGCGGAGCTGCCGTCCTCGACGACCCCGTCGGTGGCGATCTTCTCGCCGGGGCGGACGACGAACCGGTCACCGACGGCGAGCTGCCCGATCGGGATCCGGGTCTCGACGCCGTCGCGCAGGATGGCGACGTCCTTGGCCCCGAGCTCGAGCAGGGCGCGCAGCGCGGCTCCGGCCCGGCGCTTGGAACGAGCCTCGAAGTAGCGCCCGGCCAGGATGAATGTGGTGACCCCGGCGGCGACCTCGAGGTAGATGTTGCCGGCGCCGTCGGACGGGGCGACCGTCAGCTCGAACGGGTGGGTCATGCCGGGTACCCCGGCGGTGCCCAGCAGCAGCGCCCACAGCGACCACCCGAACGCGGCCAGCACCCCGAGCGAGATCAGGGTGTCCATGGTCGCGGTGCCGTGACGCAGGTTCGTCCAGGCGGCGCGATGGAACGGCCACGCCGCCCAGACCACGACCGGTCCGGCCAGCGCCAGCGAGATCCACTGCCAGTACGTGAACTGCAGCGCCGGTACCATCGCCATCGCGATCACCGGGACGGACAGCGCGATGCTGATCAACAACCGCTGTCGCAGCGCCCGGGTCGGGTCCGCCTCCTCGCCCGTCCCGGCGGGTTCGGCGCCCGCCTCGGTGGGCGACACCGGGGGTGGCGGCAGTTCGGCCGTGTAGCCCGCGGCCTCGACCTGAGCGACCAGCACGGCGGGGTCCACCCCCTGCGGGGCGTTCACCCGGGCCTTCTCCGTGGCGTAGTTGACCGTCGCGGTGACCCCGTCGAGCTTGTTCAGCTTGCGTTCGATCCGGTTGGCGCACGATGCGCACGTCATCCCGCCGATCGCCAGCTCGATATCGGTGACCGCCGTGCCGGAGCCGGTCGTCGTGGTGCCCATGCCGATCTCCTCGTGGTGCGATCAGTGGCCGTGGCCGGGTGCGCCCGCATCGGGGTGCGTGGCGGGTGGCGCGGTCGCGGCCGTGGATGTGGCGATGGTGAACTCCGCGGTGCGCACGGTGCCGTCGTGCTGGAAGTCCAGGAACAGGCGGTAGGTTCCGTCGCTCGGGACCTCCGTCACGAACTGGATCTGTGGGCCCGCGGAGGTCCGCCCGTCGCCGGGGGCGCCGTCCGGGTGGACGTGCAGGTAGGCGAGGTCGCCCTGGCGCAGCGCCACCAGGTGGCCGTAGGCGCCGAGATAGGGCTGCAGGTCGGTGACCGGCCGTCCGTCGCGGCTGACGGTCAGCGTGACCGGGGAGGCCGTGCCGGGCACGAGGTCGCCGGTGAGTTCGACGGTGTAGCCGTCGACCTGGGCGACCCGGCTCGGCCGGTGGGTGACCGGTTCGAATTCCCCGGGGACCGCAAGGTCGACACCCAGCGTGGTGGCCGGGCCCCCGGCGGGGGTGAAGTCGGCGAACGCCCGGTACGAGCCGGCCGCGGGCAGCGTGAGCGGGACGCTCCAGGTGCCGTCGGCGGCCATCTCGGGGTGGACGTGCTGGAAGCCGGTGGCATCGCGGCGCACGACGATCAGGTGCATCCGCTTGTCGTGCTCGACGTCGAATGCGGTGACCGGGGCGCCGTCGGGGCCGGTGATGCGGAAGGAGAACGGGTGGGTGGCGCCGCGGATGAGCGTCGGGTCGGTGGGCGTGAGGGTGTAGCCGCCCCTGCTCGACGCGAGCCCGCCGGGCTGGTCGGATGCCCCCGCGACGGTGCCGCTGTGGCTGTCCCCGGGCCCGGCGTCCGCGGTGCCGGACATCGCGCCGTGCCCACCGTCAGCGGCGGGGGCGGAAAGAGGACCGACGGCGGTGCCGATGGCGTACGCCCCCGCGACGAGCAGGACGAGCGCCACACCGTAGGCGGTGAGCAACACTTTCGAGTTCATGACGTATCCCGTCTGAATGGGCGGAGCGCGACCCGCCCGCCGCTCAGCTGGCGAGTTGGTAGCCGGCCTCTTCGACCGCCGCGCGGACCCTGGTCTCGTCGACCGGCAGGTCGCTGGTGACGGTGACGGCGCCGGTGGGCAGGTCCACGGCCACGTCGGTGACCCCGTCGATCTCGCTGAGCTCCTCGGTGACCGAGGCGACGCAGTGGCCGCACGTCATGCCGGTCACGGTGTAGGTCCTGGTGCTCATCTGGTTCTCCCCTCCCGAGCGATTCCGAGCCTGCCCGAAGGATACCATGGGGGGGTACCGTACGCGCACGGCTGGTGTGCGACGGACCCGTGCGGAGCTCAGCCGTTCGGGGCCCGGTGGGGCCGTCGCCAGCCGAGATCGGGGTTGGCGAGCAGGTGCCGGATCAGCAGCTGGGTGCTGGCGGAGGGATCGGCCTGGCTCACGGCGTGCCAGGGTCGTTGCAGCGGAGTGCCCGGCACCGGCAGTTCGACCAGCGACCCGGACGAGAGGTGCTGACGCACGGCCTCCCGGGAGACGAGCGTGACCCCCAGTCCCGCAACGGCCGCGGCGACCACGGCGCCGTTCGAGCCGAGCGTCAACTGGGTCGGCGCGATGTCCAGCCCGGCCAGCAGCGAGGTGGTCGTGGCGCGCATACCGGACGCGGGTTCGCGCTGCAGCCAGGTCGCCGTCGCCGGGTCGAACCCCGCAGCGGCCGCGGGTGGCCCGACCACGACCAGGGTGTTGGGCCGCACGGCCCGCACGACGGCCGCGAGGTCGTCGGGTGGGCGCCCGGCCACCACGAGATCGACCTCGTGGTTGGCGAGCATCGGCCACA
This sequence comes from Pseudonocardia hispaniensis, assembly GCF_042658695.1. Classification (NCBI taxonomy): domain Bacteria; kingdom Bacillati; phylum Actinomycetota; class Actinomycetes; order Pseudonocardiales; family Pseudonocardiaceae; genus Pseudonocardia; species Pseudonocardia hispaniensis. The sequence goes on from NZ_JBHSQW010000035.1 coordinate 406,965, forward strand.
CCGCTCCGCGCGGCGCCACCTCGAGCCCGAGGACGACGTTCGGATGCTTGGCCCGGAAGGACGCGAGCAGCGCGGGGATCAGATGCTCGCCCGCGGTCGTGACGGCACCGAGCCGGATCGCCCCCTGTTCGGGGTCGGCCTCGCCGCGGGCGGCGGCGATCGCCTCGGTGTGCAGTCCGAGGATGCGCCGGGCGTACGTGACATAGCGTTCGCCCGCCGGAGTCAGCCGGACCCCGCGACCGTCGCGATCGACGAGCGGAACGCCGATCTCGGTGGCCAGCGCGCTGATCGCCGACGAGACCGACGACTCGGTGACCACCAGTCGTTGCGCGGCAGCGCGTACCGAGCCGGTCTGGGCCAGCTCGACGAGCGCGCGCAGCCGTGCGTTGGTCGTCACAGGTCAATATTGCCGCGACCGGCGATGTGGTGGGGTCACGGGCGCCCGGCAGGCCGAGCCGCCCCGCGGCTGAACCGTACGACCGGACCGACGCCGCCATGGGCTCCCCGGTTGTCCCCCCGCGTGGGGGATGAGCCGGACCCGGCCGCCCGCTCAGACTCGGTCGTCGATGCCGGTTCGAGCGGAGCCGGGGACCGGACGATCGAATGGCGGAAGTGAGCGCGAGTGAGTGGCATGGGTGATCGAGGACCGTCGGCGGCGCGGCCCGGATGGATCCGGCCGCAGCTGCGTGCGGTGATCTTCGATGTCGACGGGACGCTCGCCGACACCGAGCGTGACGGCCACCGCCCCGCCTTCAACGAGGCGTTCCGCCGGCACGGCCTCGATATCTCCTGGGACGTACCGGAGTACGGTCGGCTGCTGCAGATCACCGGCGGTCGCCGACGGATCGCCACCTACCTGCGGGAGCACGGCTACGGTCCCGAGGCCGAGGACCTCGCCATGCGGGTGCACCAGACCAAGACGACGCTGTTTCGAGAGCGTGTCACGAGTGGTGGTTTCACCGCCCGCCCGGGGGTGCCGAGGCTCGTCGAGGACCTGCGCGGGGCCGGGATCCGGATCGCCGTGGCGACCACCGGCCGCCGCTCCTGGGCCGAGCCGCTGGTCACCCGACTGCTCGGGGCCGATGTCGTCGAGGTCCTGGTCACCGGCGACGCGGTGAGCAGACTCAAGCCGGATCCGGCGGCCTACCGGCTCGCCCTGCAGGAGCTGGGCCTGGGTGCGGACGAGGCGCTCGCCGTCGAGGACTCGGCGATCGGCCTGCGGTCCGCGACGGCCGCCGGGCTGGCGACCGTCGTTGTCACCAATGCGTATACGGCGGATCAGGACTTCAGCGGCGCAGCGGCGGTGCGATCCGCGTTCGACGGCCCGGAGCCGATGTCGGCACAGCGGTGCCGTGCGCTGCACGAGTCCTGGTGGACCGAGCGGCGGGCCGGATGAGCATGCCCGGTGCGGTCGCCGTGCCCGGCGCGGCAGCCACCTCGCGGTGCCCGGCGGTGTTGTCCTAGGCGCACTATCTGCTCCAGTCAGGTTGTCCGTAATACATGAAGCCGAGGTGCGGGCTCAGGGGTCAGGATCGGCAGGTCGGACCACCTGAGAGGAGCTCGCGCGATGGTTTCCGCCGACACAGCACGTCCGCCCGAACGGGTCGCCGTCGTCGGGGCCGGCATGGTCGGCCTCGCCACCGCCTGGTTTCTCCAGGAGCGCGGCATCGCGGTGACGGTCGTGGACCGCACGGGCGTCGCCGCCGGATCGTCGTGGGGCAACGCCGGCTGGCTGACCCCGGGCATCACGACTCCGCTGCCCGAACCCGCCGTCCTGCGCTACGGGATCCGCGCGGTGCTCAGCCCGTCCTCGCCGGTGTACCTGCCGCCGAGCGCCGACCCGCGGCTGCTCAGGTTCGCGACCGGCTTCGCCCGGCACAGCACGGCCGGGCGGTGGAAGCGGGCGATGGCCGCCCTGGTCCCGATCAACCGGCGCGCCCTCGAGGGCTTCGACGCGCTGGCCGAGGGAGGTGTGGGCGGCGAGACCGTCGAGGCGAAGTCGTTCCTCGCGGCCTACCGCACCGAGGCCGAGCGGACCGTGCTCCTCGAGGAGATCGAGCACATCCATGCCGCCGGCCAGGGCATCGAGTTCGAGGTGCTCACCGGCGACGAGGCTCGCGAGGTCGAGCCCTCGCTGTCCGACGAGATCGGCTGCGCGATCCGGCTGCACGGGCAGCGGTTCATCGACCCGGGCCGGTACGTGCACACGCTCGCCGAGTCGGTCCGTCGGCGTGGCGGCGAGATCCGGGAGGGCGTCACGGTCACCGGGATCCGCGACGCCGGCCGCCGGGTCGAGGTCGAGATGGCCACGGGAGCCGAGCCGTTCGATGCCGTGGTGGTCGCCAACGGGGCCTGGCTGAGTGATCTCGTCCGGCCGTTCGGGGTCCGCACCGTCGTGCAGGCCGGCCGCGGCTACAGCTTCAGCGTTCCGATCGAGCACGTCCCCGCCGGGCCGGTCTACTTCCCGTCGCAACGGGTCGCCTGCACGCCGATCGGGGACCGGCTCCGGGTCGCCGGGATGATGGAGTTCCGCGCCCCGGACGCGCCGCTGGATCCCCGGCGGATCCGCGCCATCGTCGAGGCCGCCCGTCCGCTGCTGCGTGGGGCGGACTTCGACGCCCGGCTCGACGAATGGGTCGGGGCCCGACCCTGCACCCCCGACGGGCTGCCGCTGATCGGTGCCAGCCGCTCGCCGCGGGTGTTCGTGGCCGGTGGCCATGGCATGTGGGGCATCACCCTGGGGCCGGCGACCGGCCACCTGCTCGCCGAGCGAATCGCCACCGGCCGTCGTCCGACGGAGCTGGTGCCGTTCGACCCGCTGCGCTGATGGTGCCGGACGAGGCCGCCGGGGCGCCGCAGGCATTCTGCACCGTCGATCTCGACGCGATCCGGGAGAACGTGGCGGCACTGCGGGGCCGGGCGGGCGCGGCCGAGCTGATGGCCGTGGTGAAGGCCGACGGCTACGGACACGGCCTCGTCCCGGCCGCCGGGGCCGCCCTCGACGGGGGCGCCACGAGCCTTGGGGTGAGCGTGCTCGCAGAGGCGTTCGCACTGCGTGCCGCGGGCGTGACCGTCCCCGTGTTCGCCTGGCTGGCGGCGCCCGGGGCCGACTTCCGCCGAGCGATCGCGGAGCACGTCGACGTGGCCGCCTACAGCGTGGAGCAGCTCGCCGAGATCTCGGCGGCCGCCGCGGCGTGCGGCGCCCCGGCCGCCGTGCACCTCAAGGCCGACACCGGGATGTGGCGGGGCGGCGCGACCCGGAACGACTGGCCGGAGCTGGTCGCCGCGGCTCGCCGCGCCGAGCGCGACGGCCTGGTCGAGGTGGCGGGCGTGTGGTCGCACCTGGCCTGCGCCGATGAGCCGGGGCATCCCGGCACGGCTCGCCAGCTCGCCGCCTTCGCCGAGGCCGTCGACGTGGCGCGGCGAGCCGGGCTGCGGCCGCGGCAGTGTCACATCGCCAACTCGGCGGCCACGCTGACCCTGCCGGAGAGCCGTTTCGACCTGGTCCGGCCGGGATTGGCGATCTACGGTCTCGATCCCCTGGTGCCGGGCCACGACGTCCCGGGTCCGCGGTTGCGCCCGGCGATGACCCTCGCGGCGCGGGTCGCCCAAACCAAACGGGCGCCCGCCGGCGTCGGGGTCTCCTACGGTCACCGCTACACCACCACCCGTCCGACCACGCTGGCCGTCGTCCCGCTCGGCTACGCCGACGGGGTCCCCCGAGCGGTGGGCGAGCAGGGACGGGTGCTGCTGTCCGGTCGGATCCATCCGGTCGCCGGCCGTGTCTGCATGGACCAGTTCATGGTCGACGTCGGCGACGGGGTGGTCGCGCGGGGCGACACGGTCGTGCTGTACGGGCCGGGCGACCGGGGGGAGCCGACCGCCCTGGACTGGGCGCAGGCCGCCGGGACCATCGCCTACGAGATCCTCACCCGGGTCGGTTCCCGGGTGGAGCGCATCTACCGCGGCGAACGGTCACGGGGGTAGCCGCCCGGCGCCACCTGTGCGGAACGGCCGACACGGTGCGGCGCCCGCTGCTGCACGGGCGATTCGCACAGATGAGCGCCGCTGATTTCGGCGGAATTGGCGAGATCGCCACCCTCGTTGCTGCCGCACGATCGGATGGTCCCTCGCCGTCGCGGGTCCGAGCGCCAGTCGGCCGCACCCCGGACGGCGACCCTCCGAGTTGCGCCGGGAGCAGCCATGCCCGTTCCGAGTCGTTCGATCCCAGGCCCCGCCGGGTTACCCCCGTTGGTCGTGTCGAGCACCGATGACCCGCGTGTCGTCGCGGAGGCGGCGACCGAGGACTACACCGTGCACGCCACCCCGCTCACCTGGCGGATGGGTCGGCTCTCGCTCGCCAGTGTGTGGTGGGCGCTGGCCAGCGCGATGTTCTGGCTCATCCTCGGTGCCCTGGTGGCGCTGACCGTCGGCACCGTCGACGCGATCATCGGCATGGTGCTGGCGGCACTGGTCTACGGCGGGATCAACGCGGTGTTCTGCGGCTACGCCGCGCGGACCGGGTTGACCGCGAACCTGTTCTCCCGGGCCCTCTTCGGCCACGGCGGCTCGGTGATCGCGCCGATCCTGGTGGCGCTGACCGCGATCTACTTCGCCTGCTTCGAAGGCTCGGTCATCGCGGTCGCGCTGGAGGCGTACTTCGGCGGGTTGCCGATCCAGCTGTGGTACCTCGTCGTCGTCCTCTACAGCGTGCCGCTGATCCTCGGGGCGCTGCGGATGTTCCTGGACAAGTTCAACGGAGCGCTGTTCCCGTTCTACGTGGTCGGGCTGGTCGCGGTCGTGGTGTGGACGGTTCTGGAGCACGGTTACGACGACACGTGGGTGACCCGGCGACCCGAGACGCTTCCGGTCAGCGGCCCCGGCTGGTGGTGGGCCTTCACGACCTACCTCGCCGACTTCGTGCTGATGATGGCCACCTGGGACTTCGCGCGGTTCGCCCGGCGGACGGCGCGCGAGCAGCGGTTCCATCGCTGGGTCACGTTCGGCCCGGTGTTCTACCTGTTCACGATCGTCGTCAACGGGCTGGTTGGGATCTTCGTCGCGATGAACATCCCGACCGAAGGCCCGCTGACCGAGATCTCCGGGGTTCTGGGCATCGTCGGGCTGATGGGGTTCAGCGGTGTCGTGTTCGTCTGGATCAGCCAGACCCGGATCAACACCACGAACTTCTACCTCGCGGTCACCAACCTCGAGAGTTTCACCTCGCGCGTCCTTCGGGTCCGGCTGCCCCGGGTGGCCTGGGGTGTCCTCGTCGGCGCCGCGGTCTACCTGGTCATGCTCAGCAACGTCTTCGACTTCATCCTCGTGGCGCTGCGGTACCAGGCCGTGCTCGCGGTCACCTGGACGGCGTGCGCGCTGACCTTCATCCTGATGGGCCGGCTGACCGGTGCCGGGGATGCCGAATGGCGGCCGGGGCGAGTCCCGCGGTTCAACTGGGTCGGGGTCGGTGCGTGGAGCGCCGGTACCGTCGTCGGCTTCGCGATGCTCACCTTCGGGGCCCCGACGTCGTGGACCGGGACCTGGGCGCTGCCGGTCGCCTTCCTCGTCTCGGCAACGGTGCAGGCGGTCGGCTCGCTGGCCACCCCGGGTCGCGGACGCGCGGTCCTCGAGCGGCCACACGACCCGCGCGAGGAGGTGGGTGACGTCTGGGCGGATCGGGTGCGCTGCCATGTGTGCGAGCGGTTCTACGTGGCGGTGGAGATGGATCGTGACCCGGCCGCCGGCCACGAGGCGATCTGTGCCGAGCACGCCCAGGCGAACCCGACGTTCCAGCGGGCCGCGGTCCGCGATGCGGCTGCGTTTCGGGACGGCACGGACCACCCGATCGGGGCGCTGGACTGATCCGACAGCGGTTGACGGGCTACCGGACGCAGCGTTCTGCACTCATCTAGCCGCCACAGACAGCAGATTGTCTGGTGTGCCTTTTCACGGTGGCCCGTACCGTTCGCTCATCGCAGAGGCCGAGGTTCCCCGACCGGGGAGCCTCCCGTTCGACTTCGCACCTGCCGGCCGATCAGGGTCGAGCTGGTGCCGGCGCAGAAAGAGACTCCATGCGAATCGGTATCGACGTCGGCGGCACGAACACGGATGCCGTGCTGATCGACGGCGGGACGGTGCTCGCCACGGCCAAATCGGCCACCACCCAGGACGTGACGTCGGGGATCGTGCAGGGGCTGCGCGAACTCGGGACCGGACGGCGATTCGAACCGGCCGAGGTCACGGCCGTGATGATCGGCACCACGCATTTCATCAACGCGATCACCGAGGCCAGCCGCCTCGCCCCGACCGCGGCGGTGCGGCTGGGGCTGCCCGCGACCGCGGCCCTGCCCCCGTTCTGCGACTGGCCCCAGCGGCTGGTGGCGGCCGTGGACGGCAAGGCCTACATGTGCCACGGCGGCCACGAGTTCGACGGGAACGTGATCTCCTCGATCGACCGCAACGAGCTGCGTCGTGCCGCCGAGGACATGGGTGAGCGGGGCGTCCGCTCGGTCGCGATCTCCTCGGTCTTCAGCCCGGTCAACGCCGACATGGAGCAGGAGGCCGCGGCGATCATCAGCGAGCAGCTCCCGCACGCGCACATCAGCCTGTCCCACGAGATCGGCCGGATGGGTCTGCTCGAGCGGGAGAACGCGACGATCATCAACGCGTGCCTGCGGGAGCTGGCCGAGCAGATCTGCGACGGGCTCGCCGCCGCGTTGGCCGGTGAGGGTTTCGGCGCCACGCTGTACCTGAGCCAGAACGACGGCACGCTGATGGACGTCGAGTACGCGCGCCGCTACCCGGTGGCGACCTTCGCCTCCGGCCCGACGAACTCGATGCGCGGTGCGGCGTTCCTGTCCGGGTTGCAGTCCTGCGCGGTCATCGACGTCGGTGGCACGACCACCGACGTGGGCATCCTGAACGGCGGCTTCCCGCGGGAGGCGACGGCCGAGGTGAGCGTCGGCGGAGTCCGGACCAACTTCCGGATGCCCGATGTGCTCTCGGTCGGGATCGGTGGGGGCAGCCGGGTCCGCGGTGGCGACAGCGGTGTGACGGTCGGGCCGGACAGTGTCGGCTTCCGGCTCCGGGAGGAGGCGCTGATCTTCGGCGGCTCCACGCTGACCGCCAGCGACCTGGCGGTGGCGGCCGGGCTGGCCCAGATCGGTGATCCGTCGGCCGTGGCCGGACTCGACCGTTCGCTGGTGGCCGACGGGTTGGCGCACATCCTGCGGGAGACCGCGCGGGTGGTCGATCGGATGCGCACCAGCTCCGCTCCCCTGCCGGTGGTGCTGGTCGGCGGCGGCAGCATCCTGCTGCCCGATGAGCTTCCCGGTGTCGACGAGGTGCACCGGCCCGAGCAGTTCGCGGTCGCCAACGCCATCGGCGCGGCGATCGCCCAGGTCGGCGGTGAGGTCGACCGCATCTTCTCGATCAACCCCGGCCAGCGCGACAGCGTCCTCGACGAGGCCAAGGACGAGGCCGTCCGCCGCGCCACCGCCGCGGGCGCGGACCCCGGCACGGTCCAGGTCGTCGATGTCGAGGAGGTCCCGATCGCGTACCTGCCCGGCAACGCGACCCGCATCCGGGTGCGTGCCGTCGGCGACCTGACCCTCGATCCGGTGCGACGGCTCCGGACGCCGGAACCGGTCGGCGCGGCACGCGTCGGTGAAGGGAACTGAGATGGCTTTCCAACTGACGGTGGACGATCTTCCCGACCTGGTGCGCGGCGCGGCGCTGCTCGGCACCGGTGGCGGCGGCGATCCGCAGATCGGCCGGGTGCTCGTCGCCCACGCACTCGGCGATCGATCGATCACGATCCTGGACCCCGACGATCTCGACGACGACGCGCTCGTGATCCCGACCGCGATGATGGGCGCGCCCAGCGTCCTGCTGGAACGGCTTCCCCGGGGCACCGAGCCGGTCGACGCGCTGCGTCGGCTGGAGGCGCAGATCGGCCGGTCGGCCGCTGCGACGATGCCCATCGAGTCCGGTGGTATCAACTCGACCATCCCGCTGCTGGTCGCCGCCCAGACCGGGCTGCCGGTGGTCGACGCCGACGGGATGGGGCGCGCCTTCCCCGAGTTGCAGATGGAGACCTTCGCGATCTACGGCGTCGATGGCTCGCCGCTGGCCATCGCCGACGAGCGCGGGTACACCGCCGTCGTCGACACCGGGGCCGACAACCGCAGGATGGAGGCGTATGCCCGCGCCGTCACCGTCCGGATGGGAGGCGTCGGATACATCGCCGAGTATCCGATGAGCGGTGCCGACGTCAAACGCACCGCGATTCCCGGCACGCTCTCCCTCGCGCTGCGGCTCGGCCGCACCCTGCGGGAAGCGCGGGAGGCGCACCGCGATCCGATCGACGCCCTCGTCGAGATGCTGCCCGACACGCTGTACAAGCACGGACGCCGGCTGTTCACGGGCAAGGTCGTCGATGTCGACCGGCGGACCGAGGGTGGGTTCACCCGCGGCGTGGCCCGGCTGGCGGCGTTCGAGTCCGACTCGTCGTGCGAGATCGAGTTCCAGAACGAGTTCCTCGTGGCCAGGGTCGACGGGCAGGTGCGAACCGTCGTGCCGGACCTGATCACGGCCCTGCACCTGGAGACCGGCGAACCGATCACGGCCGAGTCCCTGCGCTACGGACAGCGCGTCTGCGTCTTCGCCATCGCCACCCCCGAGATCATGCGCACCGCCGCGGCGCTGGAGACCTTCGGACCCCGGGCGTTCGGGCTGGTCGAGGAGTTCGTCCCCGTCGAACAGATGTCGGCACCACTGGGAGGTGGCGTGTGAGCAGTGTCGTGACCACCGTCGAGGTCCGCCACGCATCCTCGGTCGAGGAGGCGGTGAGCTGGCTGGCCGAGCTCGGTCCCGACGCGGCGCCGCTGGCCGGTGGAACCTGGGTGATGCGCGCCGGACAGCGCGGCGAGCCGCTCGCCCGGACCTATGTCGCGCTCGGCCGGATCCCCGAGGTCCGCGCCGTCACCGGCACCGACCCCGTCGTCGTCGGGGCGCTGACGACGCATACGGCGCTCGCGGGCCTGGCCGTGCCGCCCGCCCTGGGCGCGCTGCGGCAGGCGGCGCACTACTCCGCCTTCCCGCAGGTGCGCAACGTCGCAACGCTGGGTGGCAACATCGGCGCCAGCGGGTTCGCCGAGGCGGACCTGGTGCCGGCGCTGCTCGCGCTCGAGGCCCGGCTGGTTCTGGCCGGCCCGGGCGGTCGGACGACGGTCGATCTCGCGACCTACCTCGCCGAGCGGGGCGCCCGTCCGCCCGGCGAAATCATGGTCGCCGCCGAGCTCCCTGCGGCGGCGACCCGGCGATCCGGTTACGCGCGACTGACGGTGCGCGGCGGCGGTGAGTACGCCATCGCCTCGGTGGCGATCTCCGTCGACGCCGCGCCCGACGGCACGGTGACCGACGCCCGGGTGGCGGTCGGCAGCGTGGAGCCGCTCGCCCGGCGGTGCCCAGCGGCGGAAGCCGCGCTGCGCGGGGTTCCGCTGTCGGCCGTCACCGCCCGGGCCGCGGGTGCGGCCGCCGCCGCCGAATGCACGCCGCGCAGCGGGCTGGACGCACCCGGCTGGTACCGGACCGCGGTATTGCCCAGCCTGTTCGAACGGGCCGCCGCGCGAACCGGTCACGACGTCCCCCTGGAGGCCTGATGTCCTACGAGCTGTCGGTCAACGGACGCCGTGAGTCCGTCGACGTGCCCGGCATGACCCCGCTGCTCGACGTGCTGCGCGACGAGCTCGCGCTGCGCGGAGCCAAGAAGGGGTGCGCGGAAGGTCGCTGCGGCGCCTGCACGGTCCGGCTGGGGGATCGGACGGTGGCGTCGTGTCTGCTTCCGGTCGCGCTCGCGACGGACGAGCCGATCTCGACGGTGGAAGGGGTGGCCGCGCCGGACGGTCCATTGCACCCCGTGCAGGAGGCGTTGCTGGAATGCGGCGGGGTGCAGTGCGGGGCGTGCACCCCGGGCATGGTGATGACCCTGTGCGACCTGCTCGAGGCCGACCCGGATCCCGACGCACAGTCCGTGCGCCAGGCGCTGGTCGGGAACATCTGCCGCTGCACCGGCTATCACAAGATCGTTGAGGCCGCGCTGGCCGCGGCCGCGGCACTGCGGGAGGCACGATGACCACGGCGGGCGGGAACGGAACCGGCGGCGCGATCGGCCGTCGGGTCCGGCGGGCCGACGGCGAGCCGAAGGTGCGCGGCTCCGCGATCTACGGCATGGACCACGTCGAGCCCGGCATGCTGCACGGCGCCGTCCGCCGGGCCGAGGTGCCCGCCGCCCGGATCGTCCGGCTGGACACCACCGCGGCGGCGCAGATGCCCGGCGTCCGGGCCGTCGCGACCGCGGCGGACGCCCCGGGGCTGTCCGGCATGCTCGTCCTGAAGGACCAGTCGGTCTTCGCCTCCGAGGTGATCCGCTACGTCGGGGAACCGATCGCGGCGGTCGCCGCCGACACCCCGGCGCAGGCCGCGGCCGCGGCCGCGGCGATCGAGCTGGAGCTGGAGCCGCTCGACCCGGTCCTCGATCTCGACACGGCACTGGACAGCGACACCCGGCTGATCCATCCGGACTGGGAGAGCTACCAGACGCTGGTGCCGGGGCCCAGGGGCGGGAACCTCGCCTGGGAGGCCCGCCTGGAGCGCGGGGACGTCGATGCCGCGTTCGCCTCCGCATACCGGGTGGTCAGCGACGAGTTCCGGGTGCCGCGCCAGCACCAGAGCCCGATCGAGCCGCATGCTGCGGTCGCCCGGTACGACCAGGGCCGGTTCACGGTGCACACCCCCAGCCAGTTCCCCTACCTGGTGCGGGGCCGGGTCGCCGAGCTGCTCGGCGTCCGGCCGTCCGCGGTGCGGATCGTCGTACCCACGATCGGGGGCGGCTTCGGCGGCAAGCTCGACGCCCTGCTGGAGCCGCTGGCCTGCGTGCTGGCGCGCAAGGCGGGACGTCCGGTGCAGCTGCTCAACAGCCGCGCCGACGAGCTGCGCACGGCCGGGCCCCGGGAGAACGCCATCGTCCGGCTGCGCACCGCCGTGGACGCCGAGGGCCGGATCCTGGCGCAGGACGGGCACATCCTCGCCGACAACGGCGCGAACAGCAGCGGCGAGACGGTCGCCTGTGCGGGGGTCGCACCGCTGGCCCTGGGTGGGACGTACCGGATCCCGGCGGCGCGCTACGTGAGCCAGGTCGTCTACACCAACACGCCGCCGACCGCGGCGTTCCGCGGGGTGAACGGCCCGTACTGCATCTTCGCCCAGGAGATGCACCTGGACCACATCGCCCGCGAGCTCGGGATCGACCGCCGCGAGATCCGGCTGCGCAACGTCCTGCGTCCCGGCCAGGCCATGGTGAACGGGCAGGTGCTGGAGGATGCGTTCCTGGTCGAGGCGCTGGAGTCGGTCGAGTCGCGCGCCCCGTGGGCGGAGTTGACCGGGCGGGCCCGGCCGCTGCGCGGGGTTGCCGTCGTCCCGGTCACCTGGATCACCAACCCCGGACCGGCGGAGGCCTCGGTGAAGCTGGCCGAGGACGGCACCGTGATGGTGACCTGCGCGGCAGCCGAGATCGGTACCGGCGCGGTCACCACCGGGGTTCGGCAGATCGTCGCCGAGACGCTGTCGGTCCCGATCGAGGACGTGCTGATCAGCGCCCCGGACACCGATGCGGGCGGCTACGACCACGGGGCGCAGGGCAGCCGCACCACCTACGGAATGGGCAAGGCGGCTGGCGATGCGGCCGAGCAGGTCCGGGACCAGATCCTGCAGACCGCCGCCGACCTGCTCGAGGCGTCCCCGGAGGACCTGGAGCTCGGCAACGGCCAGGTGCGGGTCGTGGGCGCCCCGGACGCGACGGTCACCCTGGCCGCGGTGGGCGGTGCGGCGATGTGGGCCGGCGGCCCGATCTCGGCCTCCGGGCGGTTCGTCTCGCCGCCGGTCCCGTTCGACGCCGGCTGCATGGCCGGGGCGTTGTTCACCCACTTCAGCGCGGCGTCCTACCACGCGCACCTGGCGGAGGTGGAGATCGACCCGGACACGGGCGCGGTCACGATCCTGCGCTACGTCATCGCCCAGGACGTCGGCAGGGCCATCAACCCGACCATGATCGAGGGTCAGGTCCACGGTGGCGTCGCCCAGGGTCTGGGCTACGCGATGCTGGAGAACCTGCGCCTCGACGAGGCGGGTCGGGTGCTCGACGCCGGGCTGGAGAGCTACCGGCTCCCCACGGCGCTCGACGTCCCGCCGATCGACCTGGAGATCCTCGAGAACCCGTGCTCGTCCGGGCCGTTCGGGGCGAAGGGCGCCGCCGAGCCGCCGATCGTCCCGGTCGCCGCGGTGATCGCGTGCGCGGTCGCCGACGCCATCGGGCGCCCGATCAACGAGCTGCCGGTCTCGCCGTTCGCCGTGCTCGGTGCGTGGCGGGAAGGCGCGGACGTCGTCGGAGCGAGCACATGACGCGCATGGCGGCCCCCGTGGTCCGGGCCGAGACCGGCGGCCCCGGACCGAGCCTGGGCCAGCTGCTCGCCGAGATCGCCGGGCCGCTCATCGACGTGCTGTGCACGGCGCCCGGCGGGCTGGCGGAGCCCGTCCGCCGGGCCCATATCTGGGACGCCTCCGACGGGGACGCGAGTTCCTGCGGGGATCTGCGGGCCGGTGACCTGGTCCTGGCGGTCGGGCTCGTGCCGGCCTCGCCGCAGCTGTCCCGGCTGCTCACCGCGGCGCGCGACGCCGCGGTGGCGGCGGTGGCCATCCGCGGCCTGGTCAACCTGGCGTGGGTGCGTACCGAGGCCGAGCGGCTGGGCGTGACGGTACTCGTGGTGCCCCGCGAACTGGCCTGGGACCAGGTGCACGTCCGGGTGCGGACCCTCGTCGCGACCTGGCCGGGTGGCCTCGGAGGCGCCGCGCCGACGTCGTCGGACCTCTACGCGGTGGCGAACACCGCGGCCGCCGCACTCGGCGGGCCGGTGGAGATCGACGATGCCGCGTTGAACCTGCTGGCGTTCTCCAATCTCCCGGGTGAGATCGACGAACTGCGGACGACGTCGATCCTCACCCGGATCCCGCCGGGTGACTTCCTGACCTGGTTGCGGGAGTCCGGTACGGCGGCCCGGCTCCGGCGGACCACCGAGCCGCTGCGGATCGACCCGCCGGGCAGCCGGCCGCGCCTGGTGATCCCGGTCCGCGCCGGCATCGACGTGCTCGGCTACGTCTGGGTCGCCGAGGGCGACGAGCCGTTCGGCGAGCGCCACAACCACGTGCTGGCCGAGGTGGCCAGGGTGGTCTCGGCGCATCTGGTCCGCGAGGGCGTGGCCGAGGACCGCGACCACCGCAGACGCGGGGAGCTGCTGGTCGCGGCCCTCGAGGGCAACGCCGACGTCTCGGTGCTCGCCGCGCAGCTGGACCTGCGGCCGGACACCGTCTTCAATCTCGTCGGGTTCCGGATCCGTACCTGTTGGCCCGACCCGTCGGTGGACCCGTTCTATGTCCGCAAGCAGCTCGAGCTGCGCCGCGAGCTGGCCGGCCGTCCGGGCGCCGCGGCCGTCGTCGTCGGCGGGCAGGTCTACGCGGTCCTGCCGGTCCGCGACCGCGGCCCCGACGACCTCGGCGCGCTCGCGGAGGAGATCATCACCATGATCGGCAACCAGCTGGGTTGCGAGGTGGTGGCGGCGATCAACTGCACGCCGCATCCGTTCCCGGGCCTGTTCGAGGCCCGGCTGGAGGTCGATCGGGCGCTCAGGCTGCTCGCGGCGGACCCCGAGCGCGCCGTGGCCACCTGCGCCGAACTGCGGCCCCGGGCCACCCTGGCGCTGCTGCACGAGCTGGCCCAGTCGCGCCCGCAGCTGCTGGCCGGACCGATCCAGAATCTGATCGAGATCGACCGCACCCGCAAGACGGACTACATCGCGACGCTTCGCGCGTACTTCGACACCGCCTCGGACCTGACCGAGGCGGCCCGCATCCTGTTCGTGCACCGCAACACGCTGCGTTACCGGCTGCGCAGGATCCGGGAGCTGTGCGGGCTGGACCTGTCCGATCCGGTGGAGCGCCTGATCGCGGAGCTGCAGCTGCGGCTGCTCGGCGGGGCCGCCTCCGGTGCCCCCGAGACCTGGGCGGGGGTGCCGGACCAGCGGGTATCGAGTTGACGGAAGGGTCGGTGGCCGATCCCGCATGCCGGCGCCCCTCCGCCCAGGCCGATCACACCGAGTTGCCCGTAGCCCTTTCTCGGCCGGCGGCCGCTCATCTAGCCGTTCGGGCGTCCGCGCAGGGTGCGGTAGTGGTGGATCAGGGCGGTGGTGGAGGGGTCCAGGTCGTGGAGGTCGGGGGGGTGGG
>NZ_JBHSQW010000036.1:0-1014 GCF_042658695.1 Pseudonocardia hispaniensis
GTGTCCCGTGGATCTTGGGTGTCGGATGCGGTAGGCAGGTGTGGTGCTGGATCGTCACGATCTGACCGACGCCGAGTGGGCGCGTCTGGAGCCGTTGTTGCCGGACACGACCCCGCGGCGGGGCGGGCGGTGGGTTGATCACCGGAGGGTGCTCAACGCCGTGTTCTGGCGGACCCGCTGCGGCGCGCCGTGGCGGGACCTGCCCGCGAGCTACGGGTGCTGGAAGACCATCTACAACCGGCATCGGCGCTGGTCGGCGGACGGAACGTGGGAACGTGTCCTCAATGAGCTGCGCCGCGACGCCGACCACAGCGAGGGCCCGGACTGGACCGTCGCGGTCGACGGGGCCCTGGTGCGCGCCCATCAACACGCCGCCGGTGCCCGGCACCGCCCGCCCACCGATGTCGCCCAGGAGGTCGTGGCGCCACTCAAGCTGGACACAGGGGGCACGGTCGAATGACAAGAAACCGGGCCAGAAGCGGGCCGGTCGGCCCGCCCGGGAGACGATCGGCCGCTCCCGCGGCGGCCTGACCAGCAAGATCGTGCTGGTGGCGGACCGTCGGGCACGACCGGTCTCCCGGGTCACCGTCGCCGGACACCGCCACGACTCGCTCGCCTTTCCCGCGGTGCTGGAACAGATCAGGATCGGCCGCCGCGGCCCGGGGCGGCCGCGGACCCGTCCGAGCCGGGTCCTGGGTGACAAGGCCTTCTCCAGCCGAGCGATCCGGGCTCACCTGCGCAGACGCCGGATCCTCGCGACGATCCCCGAGCCCGACGACCAGATCCGCAACCGCCGACAGCGCGGCGCACGCGGCGGGCGACCACCCGCCTTCGACCCGCAGATCTACAAACAGCGCAACTGCGTCGAGCGGGCGATCAACAAGCTCAAGGGCCACCGCGCCGTGGCCACCCGGTTCGACAAGCGCGACTACATCTTCCGCGGCACCATCGACGTCGCCTCGATCCGCATCTGGCTCCGAGACCCAGTCACATGATCCACGGGACAGGCTCTAG
>NZ_JBHSQW010000037.1:0-601 GCF_042658695.1 Pseudonocardia hispaniensis
CTAGTGCCGTGACCACAAACGTTGCCGGTGAAGCCGATGCTGGTGGGCATGGCTGAACGGGTGAGAGTCAGGCGGCTCTCCGACGAGGAGGGCCAGCGGCTTCAGCGGCTGGTCCGCCGCGGCGAGCCGAAGACGACAACGAGTGTGATCCGCTACCGCCGGGCGATGGTGGTGCTGGCCTCGGCCGGCGGCAACAGCGTGCCGGTTATCGCCCGGCTGGTCGCCGCGGACGAGGACACCGTGCGGGAGGTGATCCACCGGTTCAACGAACTCGGGATGAAGGCACTGGACCCTCGCTGGGCGGGTGGCCGTCCCCGCCAGATCAGCGCTGAGGACGAGGCGTTCCTCGTCGAGACGGCCCGGAGCCGCCCGGAAAGGCTCGGCTGTCCGTTCACCCACTGGAGCGTGCGCAAGCTGATCGGCTATCTGGCCGACAACCCGCGCCGAGTGGTCCGTATCGGCCGGGAACGGGCGCGCCGGCTGCTGGCCGACCACGCGATCACCTTTCAGCGGACCAAGACCTGGAAGGAGTCGCCCGACCCGGACCGCGAGGCCAAGCTGGTCCGCATCGAGCAAGTGATCAACGAGCATCCGGACCGGA
>NZ_JBHSQW010000038.1:0-632 GCF_042658695.1 Pseudonocardia hispaniensis
CTAGTGCCGTGACCACGAAGGTTCGCCGGGTTGGTGCATGACATCGGTGTAATCATGCAGCGGCGCGGTGCTGGGGCTGGCCCCAGCGGCGGTGGCGTTCGCTGCGGACCCTGACTCGTTCGCGGCGTTGCGCGGCGAGGAGTTCGGGGTCGCGGGCGTGGTCGTTGCGCCAGCGCAGATGGGCGTGCAGCGCCCGGGTGAGCGCCACGTGGCTGGTGTGCTCGGAGTTGGCCAGCACGAAGGAGCGCAGCGGGCCGAAGTGCACCTCGATCGGGTTGGCCCAGGAGGCGTAGGTCGGGGTGAAGCACAGTTCCACGTTGTTGCGCGCCGCCCAGCGGTGGATCCGGGCGCCCTTGTGCGCGGACAGGTTGTCCAGGATCACGTAGATGGGTTGCCTGTCTGGGCGGGTGGCGCGGATCGAGCGCAGCGCCGCGAGGGTGTGCGTCGCGCTCTTGCGGTGCCGGACCACGCCCCACAGCCGGTCTTCGCCGACCGAGTAGCAGCCGTGGAACTGCCGCACGCCCTGGGTCTTGTGGTAGTTGGCTGGCAGCCGCTGCGGCCTGCCCTTCGGCGCCCAGCAGGAGCCCGGGGTCGGCACGCAGGCCAGCGGGCCGAACTCGTCGAAGGCGAAC
>NZ_JBHSQW010000039.1:0-18241 GCF_042658695.1 Pseudonocardia hispaniensis
CCGGTTCGACAAGCGCGACTACATCTTCCGCGGCACCATCGACGTCGCCTCGATCCGCATCTGGCTCCGAGACCCAGTCACATGATCCACGGGACAGGCTCTAGCCCTCCAGGTCGAAGACGGCGCCGAACCCGGCGCCGGTCAGCAGGTCGCGCAGCCGCACCGAGACGTTCCGCAACCGGATCCGCCCGCCGAGCCGCCGGGCCGCGAGCGCCAGCCGCAGCAGCGCATCGAGACTCGCGCGGTCCGGTTCGGTCAGCGCCCGCACGTCGAGGACGACGACCGTGCCCGCGGCAAGCAGCGCCCGCACCCGTCCACACAGCTCCGGATCCGGGCCGGTCACGACGATAATCGGCCCCATGTCCGGGGTGGACGTCGCCGGCCCCGGGAACTCATCGGTGATCGGCGGGGCGGGCGGGCTCAGCGTCGATGGTCGCTCCGCACGCTCCGCTCAGCGTCGATGGTCGCTCCGCACGCTCCGCTCAGCGTCGATGGTCGCTCCGCACGCTCCGCTCAGCGTCGATGGTCGCTCCGCACGCTCCGCTCAGCGTGGCAGCCCGGTGACCCGGAACTCATCGAGTCGCAGGACCGAGGCCCGCTGCGCACCCGAGCGCAGCGCCAGCTCACCGGTGTCGTCCAACGTCCCCACGACGGCCGCGTCGAGGTCGCGGGCGGCGAACGCGGCCAGGCAGTCCGGCTCGCGGCCCGGCGAGACGGCGAGCAGGAACCCGTAGCTGGGGAAACAGTTCAACCACCGGGTCAGGGGTACCCCGGCGGGCGCGGGCAGCGCGTCCACGTCGACGGTCACGCCGAGCCCACCGGGCTCCAGCAGCATCGCCAGCGAGCCGACCAGACCTGCCATGCTGATGTCCTTGGCCGCGACCACGATCCCGTCGCGGGCCAGCGCGGGCAGCAGCCGCACATCCCCCGCGCACCGGCGGCCGCGGGAGGCGAACGCCGGGAAGAACGGGAAGTCCGGACGCATCGCGCCGTCCAGCGCGGCGGCGACGACCAGCGACTGACCGGGCCGGGCGTTGGTCACCGACAACGGCACGGGAGCCGACCCGACACCGAACGCGGACACCGCGGGCTCCCCGTCGTGGATGGTCAGATGCCCGCCGACGATCGGGACCTCGAACAGGTCCGCGGCCGTTCGCATCCCCGCAAGCACCTCCCGAGCCACGGGCTCGGTGGCGACGACGGTGTCGACGATGCCCAGCGGCTCGGCCCCCATCGCCGCCAGGTCGTTGACGTTGGTGAGCACCGCGGCGAACCCCGCACCACGCGGATCGGTGCGCACGAACGGCGGGAACATGGCCTCCCCGCACGCGACGACGCCCCCGGAGACCACCGCACCGTCGTCACCGGGCCCCCCAACCCAGTCGGTGGGCCCGAGCACGTCGCCGACCAGCGCGATCTCGGCCTTGGCGCGCAGCGCCGGGTTGTTCAGCACGGAGTCGACGAGCTCCGCCAGCGACACCTGGGTTTCGACCGCCGAGTCAGGCACGCAGCATCCACCAGATCGCGCGGACCGGTTCCGCACCCGGGTTGTGCCAGCTGTGCGGCCGATCGGTCGGGTAGTGCAAGGTGTCGCCCGCCTGCACCCGGTATCGCTCCCCCGCCACCTCGACGACCAGGGCACCCGTCACCACCAGCAACAGTTCCTCGCCGGCACGCAGCGGGCGGGTATCGCCACTCGACCCGCCCGGCGCGATGTCCGCCTGCACGGCGGCGCCGCGCAGCCGCTCGTCGGGCACCGCCAGCGCGGTGGCGACCACCCCCTCGGCCTCGGGGACCCAGTCCGGCGGCGGCCCGGGCCGCCCCGCCGCCCGCACATGCACCGCGACCGGCTTCTCCGGTCCGGCATCCTCGACGAAGAAACCGATCGGGCGGTCGAGAGCCGCCGCGAGCTTGAGCAGCGTCGTGATCGTCGGGACCATGTCGCCGCGCTCGACCTTGTGGATCGCCGCCGCGGACACGTCCGAACGGGCGGCGAGCTGCTGCAACGACAGGCCGAGCTGCTGGCGTACCTCGCGCACCTTCGGGCCGATCGCACTGACGATCGGCTCCCATCCGGCGGCCCTGACGGGCTCGCCGCGGGAATCCGGCACGGTCATCGGCTGCCTCCGGGATCTCGACGGACATTCACCATCATAAACGTCGTCCCCCTATCGTGTATACGCGCGTACCGTTGCCGGTCCGGCTCAGGACAGCGGGAGCACGTTGACGATACGGGCCACGGTCCGGCCGGTGCGGCGCCAGCCAGGCGCGTCGGCCCCGGGCGCGAGGGCGGCCGGCGTTGCTCGGCCCGACTGCGATCTCGACCGGCCCGGCCTGGCCTCATGGGTGGGCTCCTCGCTCCAGCCCGCCTCGGTCGGGGTGCTCGCCACGGACCTGTCCGGCCGGGGTTCCCGCGACCGGCGACCAGCGTTCGCCCTGCAGCAGGTCGCCGGAGACCCGGTGCCGCAGCACCGCGAGCAGGCTCACCGCCGCATCATGGAAGCCGGTCGCCTCCAGACCCTTGACCAGGTCCAGCCCGGTGATGCCACGGTCCAGCACCGACTGCGCGCCGGTGAGGTCGGCCAGCACGTCGCGGAACGGATAGTCGTTGGACGAGTGCGCGTCGGTGGCCGCGGCCACCTCCTCGTCGGTGATCGGCGGCAGGTCCAGATGAGCGAACAGCGCCTGCAGCGCGCGGGCCGCCTCGTTGCGCACCGCGCGGATCTCCTGCTCGGGGACGTGACGAAGGCCGCCGTCGATCTGCAGGTCACGCGGAATGGTCCGGCGCATCGCCGAATGCGAGAACGACTGGTCGTCGCCCGGCGCACGGTCCAGGTCGACCATGCTCGCCACCAGGTTCTCCGCGGCCACCGCCCACATCCCGCCGGGCACCGCGCCGGGGACGCCGAGGCAGCTGCTCGAGCCGTGCTGCAGGCCCGGTACGCCGGCACCCTTGGCCATCAGGATGCAGCGGATCTCCAGGTACACCCTGGACGTGCCCTCGGCGTTGCCCATCTGCACCGCGGAGCCGGTGCCCGAGGTGAACCGCATCGTGATCCCGCGCGAGGCATAGGCGGAGGCCAGAAAGGCCTTCGACCAGGGAGTGTCGTCGCCGTCCACGAACACCGACTCGGTGCCGTATCCGCAGATCGTCTCGGTGTAGGCGGTGAGGCCCCGCCTGCCGAGCTCGAGCTCCGTGGGCTCCTCCAGCGCACAGTGGGTGAGCACGCCGCCGCGTCCGACCTGGGCGCCGACCTGCAGCGCGATCGCCACGAGCGGCGCGTAGTGCACCACGCCCAGCGTGGTCTCCAGCTCGGCGCAGCCACGCACCGCACCCTCCGCGGCGTCGGCGGCGACCTGGACCGGGTTGTCCCTGGCGCTGGTGGACTGCGCCTGGCCGGCGGGCCTGCGGCGGGCCTGCATCTTCTGCAGGGCCTGCATGATCCCCGCGATGTTCATCAGCCGCACGATGTCGAGGATCTTTGCGGGGGTCAGCCCGCGGGTCACCGCGAGCACCTCGGTGCGGGAGACCCGGGGGTCGACGAGCATCCGGGCGATCTGGTCCGATGGGAGCGCCATCGAGGCCTCGGTCGTGACCACGTCGATCGCGTGGTCGGCGATGAAGGCGTCCAGGACGTCGAAGTCGGTCCGGGACCTGCCGTCGAGGTCGACGATCCGGCCGTTCTCGACTCGCACGCTCGGTGTCGGGTCGAACCGGGGAACCTCGGTCCGCCGCGGCCCCCGGGGCTGGGTGCCGGTCAGGTCACCGTCCGGTCCGTCGTTCGCGCCGGGCTCGTCCCGATGGGCCAGCAGGTCGCGCCGCTGGTACACCTCGGTGGCCTCGCGTACGAAGGCGGCGCACACCGGTGCCGACCAGGTGAGCTCGAGCCGGTCCGCCAGCTCGGCAAGCCGCACCGCGGTCGAGGCCCAGGGGCGCAGCGCGTCGTACATGGTCAGGACCTCGGCGTCCGGAATCGCGGTCAGTTCGGCGGCCCTGCGCAGGTTCGCGGCCAGCTGCGGACGGGTGCCGGCGTCGGCCAGCTGGGCCTGCAACAGCAGGGTCTCCGGGGTGATCCGCAGGTCGTCGGCCGTCACCTCCCCGGACACCACCGCGTCCAGGGTGAGGGCGGTGATCGGCCTGCCGGTCGGAGTGACGAGCAGCTCCGGCCGACTGGTCGACAACGGATAGTCGGCCGCGGTCAGCCCGGGAGTCGGAGAGGTGCTCATCGAGAAGTTCTTCCTCGCCTGATGACCGGCCGGCCCGGGCGTCCGAGCGGAAGGTGGGAGAGGGCGCGGATCAGACCATGCCCTGCCGGGTCGCCGTGTAGACGATCTCGGTGCGCCGCCGGACCTCCAGCTTGTCGCGAAGGTTGCGCACGTGGAACTTCACCGTCGCCTCGGAGATCAGCAGTCGCCGGGCGATCTCGCGGTTGCTCATCCCGACGGCGAGCAGCTTGAGGACCTGGTTCTCCCGCTCGGTGAGCAACTGGCCGCGGCGGCGCTCGCCGTGCTCCTCGTCACGCAGTACGTCGATCACCATCGTGGTCGTCCGTGAGTCGAAGACGCTCTCCCCGCGCAGCAGCGCGCGCACGGCGCGGACGATGTCTGCGGTCTCGGCACCCTTGCGCAGGTAGCCGTGTACGCCGAGGCGGACGGTGCGCAACATGACCGCGCGGTCCCGGCAGCTGGTCAGGACGAGCACGCGCAGCCCTCGGTGCCGGCCGAGGAGCATCTTGGCGACATCGAGTCCGGCGCTGTCCCCGCGGCCGAGGTCCACGTCGAGCACCACCACATCGGGGCGGCAGCGGTCGGCGATCAGCAGTGCGTCGCGCGCCGTGGCGGCCTCACCGACGACGCTCAGGTCGGGTTCAGCCGCCAGCAGCTGGCGCATTCCGTACCGGACGATCGCCTCGCCGTCGACCAACATCACGCGCGCGGTCCGGCGGATGACCTCCGGTCCGATGTCCCCGACCCGAGGCTGGTCCAGCACGGCGTCAACGGACATGTCGACCTCCCTTCGGATGGTTCGCTGACGAAAGCGACCGTAGGCAGCGCCACGTTGCCCGTTCGTTGCACTGTCCGGTAGGAGAGGTCGGACCCTGCTTGCCCCCTTGTTCCGGGGTGGGCGATGATGCCTGGTCAAGCGGGCCGGTGATGCCCAGCGACGACGCTCGGGAGTGGTGATGTCACGGGACGATGCTGCGCCCCCGGATCGCCGGAACCGTCCCGATCCCACCGCGCTGGATCCCCTCGCCCATGCCCGGAACCTCTCGAAGGTGTTCGACGCGGTGCTCGCCGGCGACGAGCTCGCCCAGGCGGCACCCCGCCCGATCATCTCGGAGTCCTGGCGGCGCAGCCTCGCCGCGCACGTCGACCCGGAGAACCGCACCCCGCCGGTGGTCTTCGCCCCCGATGAGCTGCGCGAGGTCCGCGCGGCCCATCCGCTGAGCGCCGTCATGCCGCTGCTGCGCAGCACCCTGGTGAGCATCGCCGACGAGGCGATGCACGTGATGCTGGTGACCGACGCCGAGGGCCGCCTCCTGTGGCGCGAGGGCGCCGCCAGACTGCTCGTCAACGCCGACCGGGTGGGCCTGTTCCCCGGCACGAAGTGGAGCGAGGACGCGATCGGCACCAACGCCATGGGCACCACCCTCGCCGTCGACGCGCCGGTGCAGATCCACTCCGCCGAGCATCTCGTGCGGACATACCACACCTGGACCTGCGTCGCAGCCCCGGTGCACGACCCGGACACCGGGACCATCCTCGGCGCGATCGACATCAGCGGCCCGCTGCACACCGTGCATCCAGCCCTGGTGCAGCTGGTGTCGGCCACCGCGCAGCTCGCGGAGAACCAGCTGCGAGTCCAGCTCGCGATCGCCGACGAGCGGTTGCGGATGCGCAACATGGCGCATCTGACCAGCCTCCGGGGCGAGCCGGGCGCCCTGGTGACCCCCTCCGGCCGGATCGTGGCGGGTGCGCCCTACGGCTGGTGGCCGGAACGGATCAACGTGGACGACGGGGCGGACCGGATCGTGCTGCCCAACGGCCAGGAGATGATGGTCGAGTCGCTCGCCGAGGGGTATCTGGTGCGTCCTGCGCGCTCGCCGTCCTCGGGCACGGGTGTCCGCTCGCTCCCGGCGCTGTCGCTGCGGTTCATGGGCGAAGGCACCCCGACCGTGCTGCTCAACGGCCGTTCCATCCCCCTGACGCTGCGCCCCGCGGAGATCCTCACCGCGCTCGCCCTGCACCCCGACGGGCTCACCGCGGAGCGGCTCGCGTTCCTGCTGTACGGCGACGACGGGAACCAGACCACGGTGCGCGGCGAGATCCGGCGGCTGCGCGGACTGATCGGCTCGGAGGTGCTGCGGACCAGGCCCTACCGCCTCGAGGCCACCGTCGACAGCGACTTCTGTGCGGTGCGCCGCGCCGTGGCCGCAGGCCGGGTCGAGAGCGCGCTGCGGGCCTGCGGCGGTTCGCTGCTGCCCCGCTCGGACGCCCCGGAGATCCGGCGGCTGCGCGACGAGCTCGTCGCCGGTCTCCGCCAGGCGGTTCTCGACTCCGGCAGCGTCGAGTCACTGCACGTCTACGCCGGTCATCCGCTGGGCGCGGAGGACCTGGAGGTCTTCGACCGGCTCGTGGAGCTGCTCCCGGCCAACGACCCCCGGCGGCCCGCGGTCGTCTCGCGCAGGGCCCTGCTGCTGGCCGAGTAGCGCAGGCCGGGTCCGGTCTCAGCCGCGCCAGCCCCTCGGGTGAGCGGCATCATGGATGGCGCACCGGCAACGGCCGGGACGCCCGCGTCGCGGCCACCGCCACACCGGTACGGAGGGCCACAGATGATCGAGATCGGAGTTTTCCACAACGGCGCGTCAGATCTTCCGGCGAAGCGGCTGAACTACGACGGCGAGCAGGTGGTCGTCAACGACGGCGACCTGCCGGCCACCCATGTCGCCGCGCAACGAATCATCGCCAACCAGGTCCGTCAGGGGATCCTCGCCGATCGGCTCGGTTTCGACTACTGGTTCCAGACCGAGCACCACTTCCAGCCCGAGGGTGCCGAGCTCTCCCCGAACCCCCTGCTCAGTGAGGCGGCAATCGCGTCGCGGACCAAACGGATCCGGCTCGCTCAGGCCGCCAACATCATCACCTGGTGGCATCCCATCCGGATCGCAGAACAGGCTGCGATGCTGGATGTGATCAGTGGTGGACGGTTGGAGTTCGGCATCGGTCGCGGCTACCAGCCCCGGGAGAATGAGACGTTCGGCTGGGCCTACGGCTCGACGATCCAGGATCAGGAGCGCAACCGGGCCTACTACGAGGAGGCCTACGAGACCATCATCAAGGCCTGGACCCAGGACTCGTTCGCCCACCACGGCGAGTTCATGTCGCTGCCGCCGTCGTACACGAAGTGGAACCACAAGCAGACACTGGCCTACTTCAGCCAGCCCGACGTCGGCCGCAGCCTGGAGCAGGTGGTCAAGCTCGGTGGGCCGGACATGTACTCCGCGGGCAACCCGGTCCAAGCCACGACCACCAAGCTGCGGGAGTTCTCGGTCTACCCGCAACCGCTGCAGAAGCCCTACCCGCAGATCTGGGAGCCGCTCACCAGTCCGCGCTCGGTCAGATGGGCCGCGGAGCACGGGATCAACGGGTACTTCATCGTCGAGCCCAACTCGCGCCTGCGCAAGAACATCGATCTCTACTACGAAGCCGCCGAACAGGCCGGCTGGCCCGACCGGCGGAACCGGGGGCGGTTCAGGCGCGGCTGGGACGCCGAGAAGCACCGCGGCGTGGTGACCTGCCGCTACATCCACGTGACCGAGAAGGGACTCGGTGATCTCGACCGGGCGGCGGCTGCGATGGAGCTGCAGTGGGACTACTACGGCCCGTTCGGCTTCGCGGCCGTGCTGGCCGAGGCCGACGAGCCGTTCTACGACCTGAACATGAAGGTCACCGCGGAGCTGCTGCGGCAGAAGAAGGTCGCCATCCACGGCTCCAGGCAGTACGTCATCGACTCGATCATGGAGATCAAGCAGCGGTGCGGCTACGACGACTTCATGTTCAACGCGTGGTTCGAGCTGGGTGGCTTCTCCGGCGCGGAGATCGAGGCGCAGATGCAGTACTTCGCCGAGGAGATCATGCCGGTGCTACGCCGGGAGTGCGGCGGCTCACCTGATCTCCCGACCAGTACTGTTGATCTTGAGATCATGGCGGCTCCGAAGACCGCGATGGCGTGAGTCCGGCACCGGCTGGTTCGCTACTCGAAGACAGTCCGAGATCGACGCCGGGTGCTGGGCTCCCGCTGACCGGTGAGCTGCCCGCGGTGCACTGTTGACGCGTTCGCGCCGGCCGGGTGCGCACCCGAACCGGCGTGACCACCCACCCTCACCGGCGCGGGACGGGACCTCCAGGCCCCTGGGCCTGCAGCGTGTCCAGGCGGTCCCGGTACTCCTGCTCGGTGAGCTCACCGCGGGCGAACCGCTCCGCCAGCAACTGCTCGGCGGTCGGCCGCGGGGCCGGCGCCGGTCGGTCGCCGCGGGCGAGGTAGCGCACCAACGCAACCACCCCGACGATGATCAGCGCCCAGAACAGCACCATGCTGATCGTCATGAGCGCATAGCCCCAACCGCTCATCCCAGGCCCGTACCACCACATCACGTCGATCACTCCCTTGTCGATCGGCTGACGCCGTCCGGCCGGTGGGTGAGCCCCCGGCGTCGAGCGCCGCTTGCTGGGTTCCCCCAGGGTGCTCCGGTGGCCACCGCGGCGGGACCGGTCCTCGGACACGGTCCACTCGCCGAACGTCCCGTCGACGACGGGCCCACAGGCCGTCTTTCTCCGATAGTGTTCATCCATCTACTATGTGATGCGTTAGGCGTGAGGTTCCTCACCGCACGGGAGGGGTGGAGCAATGGACGGAATCGCCGACATGGGCGGCACCGAGGGCTGGGGGCCGGTCGCGCCGCCGGCTCGCGACGAGCCGGTGTTCGCCGAGCAGTGGGAGGCTCGCGCGTTCGCGCTGACCCTGCTCACCATGGGACGGGTATCCGGGCAGAACCTGGACGCGTTCCGGCACGCGCTCGAACGTCTCGATCGGTCGGCCTACCTCGACGACGGCTACTACGGACGCTGGCTCAACGCCGCCGAGCTGATGCTCACCGACAGCGCGATCCTCGCGCCGGGGGCGGTCGATGCGCGGGCGCGCCGGCTGCGCGGCGACGAGGTCACGGAGCCCTCGATCCCCGAGCCGAACAAGCCCGACTACGCCCCGACGGCCGCGGGGTCGCTGCGGACGGTGCAGGAGCCGCCGCGGTTCGCGGTCGGTGATCGGGTGCGGGCCCGCAGCACACCGTCAGCCGGGCATACCCGGTTGCCGCGGTACATCCGCGGGCACAGCGGAACCGTGGAGGTCATCCAGCCGGCCGCGCTGCTGCCCGACACACACGCCCACTTCCTGGGCGAGAACCCCCAGCACGTGTACTCGGTGCGGTTCGACTCCCGAGATCTCTGGGGCGCCGACGCCGAGCCGTTCGTCCTGACCATCGAGATGTTCGACAGCTACCTGGAGAAAGCATGAGCAACCCGTCGACGCGCCTGCCCGCCTCGCTGCGCACCGAGGCACTCGAGCAGTTGCTCACCGAGCGGGGGCTGGTGGATCCCGCGGTGATGGACAAGTTCATCGCCACCTACGAGACCCAGGTCGGCCCGCTCAACGGGGCCAAGGTGGTCGCCAAGGCCTGGACCGACCCCGAGTACAAGGAGCGGCTGCTCGCCGAGGGCACCGCCGCCATCAAGGAGCTCGGGTTCTCCGGGCCCCAGGGTGAGCACATCGTCGTCGTGGAGAACAGCGCGAAGACCCACAACGTCGTCGTGTGCTCGCTGTGCTCGTGCTACCCGTGGCCCGTGCTGGGTCTGCCCCCGTCCTGGTACAAGGACCCGGCCTACCGGGCTCGGGTGGTCCGTGAGCCGCGTGCGGTGCTCGCCGAGATGGGTCTTCAGCTCGACGACGACGTGGAGATCATCGTCCGCGACTCCAGCAGCGAGGTGCGCTGGATGGTGCTTCCGGAGCGCCCGGCGGGCACCGAAGGGCTGTCCGAGGAGGAGCTGGTCGGGCTGGTCACCCGCGATGCCATGGTCGGTGTTGCCAAGGTGGCCGCTCCGGAGGCGGCGCGATGACCGCCCCCCTGCCGATCGACGGCCCGACCGCGCCGCCGCGCTCCAACGGTGAGCTGCTCTTCGCCGAGCCCTGGCAGAGCCGCGCCTTCGGCATGGCCGTGACGCTGCACGAGTCCGGGGCGTTCGCGTGGCCGCAGTTCCAGGCCGCGCTGATCGCCCGCATCCGCGACTGGGAGACCGGCCACGCCGAGGGCGAATGCTGGGACTACTACCTGCATTGGCTCGGCGCCCTCGAGGACGTGCTCGCCGCCGACGGCACCGTCTTCGCCGACGAGATCGATCTGCGCGCGCGCGAGCTCGCGGCCCGGCCCGCCGGGCACGACCACGAGGACGCGCATTCTCATTCGCACTGACCGCCCGCTGACCGCGGTGTACCGGGACCGGAGCCCCGGTACACCGCGGTCAGCTGCGCGTCCCGGTGGGCAGCCCGGCGTAGAGTTCCAGGTGCCGGGCGGCACTGGCCTTCCACGTGTACTGCGGCAGCACCGCGTGGCCGCCGGCCACCAGCCGCTCCCGCAGGTCCGCATCGGCGATCAGCCGGTGCATCGCGGCGGCCAGCTCCCCGTCGTCCCCGACGCGGGGCAGCAGTGCGCTCTGGCCATCGACCAGGTACTCACCGAACACCGGCAGATCCGAGGCGATCACCGGTAGCCCGGTGCTCATGGCCTCCAGCACCACGAGCCCCCAGCCCTCCTTCACCGACGGGAAGCACAGCGCGTCCGCGGTGTGGTACCAACCGGCCAGCTCGGCCTCGTCCACCGTGCCCAGCAGCAGGACGTCCTCGCCGAGCACCAGGCCGAGCTCGGGCAGCGACGCGAGGGCGGCGTCCCGGTAGGCGGTGTAGTCCTGGAAGGAGTGCCCGCCGACGATCGCGAGCGTCGCGACCGGGCCCAGCTCGCGGCGCAGCCGCGCCAGCGCACGAAACGCATGCACCGTGCCCTTGCGCGGCTCCACCCCGCCCACGCCGAGGAACAGGAACCGACCTTCCGGGACGCGGGCCCGCAGGGCCGCCCGGACGGCGGACTCCGGCGGGGGGAACCGATCGGGATCGACCCCGTTCGGCACGACCGCGGCGTCCCGGCCGTACTCGTCGCGCAGGATCGAGCGCCACTGCTCGCTGACCACGAACACCTGGTCGGGTTCGGCGATCGCGGCGCGCTGACAGTCGATCAGGGCCTGGGTGGTGAAGTCGTCGACATGGTGCACGGTGCGCACCACGGACACCGGCGCGCCCGCGTTACGCACCCGGACGGCGGCCCGCGCGGCGATGCAGTCCTGCGCATGCAGCACATCGAACCGTCCGACCATCCCGTGCAGCCCGGCCTCCAGGGTGTCGATGGCGGCGAAGACCCGCTCCTGCAGCGTCGTGCCGGCCTTCGGCGGCCCGGCCAGCACGGTGTGCGGCACCTGCGTCGGCCGGAACAGCCCGGCATCCGGGTCGCCGAGCGCAACGAGATGGACGTCGACGCCGGCGCGGTGCAACGCCTCGGCCAGGCCGAGCGTGTGCACGAACCCGCCGCGCGGCCGGGTGGAATGAGCGATCAGCGCCAGGGCCGTCATAGCGCGCCCTCCACGATCGACGGGTCGCGCAAGGCGAGCGCCGCCGCGGCCAGCGAGGCCCGGGCAGCGGTCTCGGTGACCAGGCAACCGACCTCCTCGAAGGCCCGGCGCTGACGCGCGTAGCCCTGCGGGTCCTGCTCGGTGCCCAGCACGTACACCACGATGCGCGGGCCGCCTGCGGACATGACCTCGGCGCAGACCGGGGCGAGCTCGGCCGCCGGGTCCGAGTGTGCGCCGTGACCGAGCACCACATCGAGGATGATCGCCGCCACTGCGGGGTCGGTGCCCTGGGCCCGCAGCAGCTCGATCCGCGCCTGCGGGTCGATCATCGGATGCGGACGGCCCTTGGTGTACTCCTCCTCGCCCAGGTCGAGGCAGGTGTGCGCATCGGCGGGGGCGGGCAGGCCGAGGTCCTTGCTCAGCGGGGTGTTGGAGTACACCGGTCCGAGGACGTCGTCCAGGATCACCAGCGACTCGTAGCAGAGGGTCCCGCCGGAGAACAGACCGCGGACGAGCCGCCGCTCGGGCGGGAGGTCGGCGAGGGCGCGGACCCGCTCGGCGAGCCCCGCGGCCGGGTCCGGCGCCGCGCCGCCCATCGCCCGCACGGCGGCGACCGCTCCGGCTTCCAGTGTGCGTGTCACCACGACATCATCGGGCGCGGTGAAGTCCGTCGGAACCCCGATCAGCGCGGCCACGAGCGGCTTGCCCGCCGCGGCCGCGACCACCTCATGCGCCACCTCGACCGCCGGAGGCTTGGACACCAGGAGAATCACGTCGGTCTCGTCGTCGGCGACCAGGGCGCGCACCGCGCTGAGCGCCATCCGACCACCCACGGCGCTGGACAGGTCACGCCCGCCCAGTCCGATGACATGCGACACCCCGAAGCCCCAGCGGTCGACCAGGCTCGCCGCCTCCTGCGCCCCGGTGCCCGCGGCCGCGACGACCGCCACCCGGCCGGGGGTGACGACATTCGCGAAGCCCAGGGCCGTTCCGCCGAGCATCGCGGTACCGGCGCCCGGCCCCATGACGAGCCTGCCGAGGGCGGTGGCCCGGTCCTTGAGCTCGATCTCGGCGTCCACCGGGACGTTGTCGCTGAACAGCAACACGTCAAGCCCGGCCGACAGCGCCTTGTGCGCCTCCAGCGCGGCGTAGTCCCCGGGGACCGAGATGATCGCCACGTTGCTACCCGGCTGGCGCGTCAGCGCCTCGGCCAGGCTGCGGGCGGGCTGCTCGGCCCGAGCGCCACCGTCGCCCCGGGCGGCGAACATGGCCGCCTCACCGGCCGCCCGCGCGGCGGCGACGACCTCGTCCGAGTTCGCCCGCACGGCGATGAACAGGTCATTGGCACCGGCGTCGGCGAGCTCACCGAGATCGAAACCCTCTGCCGCAAGGGTTTCACGGTTGCCGGGAGTGGCCATCGCGGCCGCCGCCCAGTCCACGCCCTCGACCTGACGCAGGGCGCGGGTGCCCGACAGCTGGACGACCGAGTCGACGTAGGTGTCCGGGTAGAGCTTGACGTCGTGGATCAGCGCAGGGCTCACCTGGTAGCTCCTTGAGGTGGGGATCGACACTAACGATTCGAGTTCGTCCGCCTGGCGCCGCGCCTCGTCGACGGTCATCTCGACGGCGGATGACGGCGTAGCACGGGACGGCACCGTGGGCGCGTTCCATCATCCGACATTCATAGACACTATAGTGGACGGCAGCGTGGTCGTCACCTCCCCGGGTCCCGTACAGTCCCGGGCGTGAGTCAGGGCCCCCTGCGGTTGCGCCTGCTCGGCCCATTCACCGTGGAGGGCGAGCTCGCAGCACCGGTTCCCGTGGGAAAGGCGCGGCGGGTACTCGCCGTGCTCGCCGAACGCGCCGGCGAGTTCGTCCCGCTCGCCTCCCTCGTCGACGCGCTCTGGGAGAGCGACCCACCCGAACGCGCCGACCGCAACGTCGCCGCCCTGGTCAGTCGGCTGCGTCGAGCCCTGGGCCGGGAGCGCATCGACGGCAGCGTCACGGGATACCGCCTGGTCCTCGACGGGGTGAGCGTCGACATTCGCGACGCCATCGAACATGTCACGATCGCCGAGCGGGAACTCGGCCGCGGTCGCTTCGCACTCGCCTCGACCAGCGCGGAACATGCCGCGAAACTGCTCGGTTCGGATGTCGCGCTCGCCGGGGAACGCGACGATCAATGGATCCACCAGGTCCGGCTGCGGACCGCGGGCTGGCTGCGCCGGGCCCGCATCTGCTGGGGAACGGCGGCGCTCGAGCTGGGCGACTGGGACGTCGCCGCCGAGGTCGCCGGTGCCGCGCTGCGCACCGACCCGCTCGACGAACAGGCCTGTCGGATCGTCATGTCCAGCCACCAGCGGGCCGGGCGGTCCGCCGCGGCGCTGCTGTCCTATCGCCAACTCCAGATCGCGATGTCCGAGCAACTCGGCAGCGACCCGTCGCCCGCAACGCAGGCCGTCCACCTCGCGGTGCTTCGGTCCGAAGACCCGGGCCGCGAGGCGCGCTCGGCCGCGCCCCTGCCGGCGATCGGCCCGAAGTCGCTGGTCGGGCGAACCGAGGAGTACCGGCGCCTGCATGCCCTGTGGGCGGATTCCGCGTCCGGTTCCCCGGTGCTCGCGCTCGTGACCGGCGAGGCGGGTATCGGCAAGACCGCGCTGGTCGACACGTTCGCCGTGGAGCCGGAGCGCACCGGGGCGTTGACGCTACCCGTCGCCTGTTTCGAGGCCGAGCGCTCGGTGTACCTGCAGCCGCTCGCGAAGGCGGTGCGCTCGGTCATCCAGCGGTCCAAACCGGCCGAGGTCCGTGAGCTCGCCGGATTCCGCCTCGGCACCCTCACCCAGCTCGTCCCCGAGCTTGCCGATGTCCTCGGCCCGGTGGAGTACGAACGCGCGGGCCCCGCGCTCGAGCACGGCCGTACGCTCGACGCCCTCGTCGGGTTCTTCGTCCGGTTGAGCGCCCGTCAGCCCGTGCTGCTGACCATCGACGACGCCCAGCACGCCGGCCCCTCGACGATCGAGGCCCTGCACTACCTCGCCAGCCATTGGGCGGGCAGCCGGATCATGATGATCGTCATCGAACGCACCGCCGACGGCGAACCGCAGACCGCCGCCCTGCGCGACCTCACCGCGGCATCGATCCATCTCGGGCCGTTGTCGGCCGATCATGTCGCCACCCTGGTCGACCGAGCGGGGGTGCCCTACGACCCCGCCCAGCTCTACGCCTGGACCGGCGGGTCCCCGCTGTTCGTCACCGAACTGCTCCGCCATCCCGCCCGCGCCACGACGGCCGACCCGGCGGGCACGGACATGGTGATTCCCTGGTCGTTGCACGAGGCCGTCGAGGAACGCATCGCCCGCTCCGGGGAGGACACGGCCGCGTTCCTCGCCCAGGGCGCGATTCTCGGTGCCGCGTTCACCCTCGACGGCGTCGCCGAACTCAGCGGGATCGACGTCGAGGAATGTGCCCGCCGTGCGGGCCGAGCGATGCGGGCAGGTCTGCTGCTCGCCCGCGGTGACAGCTTCCGGTTCCCCAACGACATCGTGCGGCAGGTCATGTACGAGGCCACGCCCGAACCGGTCCGGATCAGCCGGCATCGGCGCGCGGCCGGCCTGCTCCAGGAACATCCCGAGGCCGCGGCCCGCCACCTCGCCGCGGCGGGCGACTGGTCCGGCGCGGCGCGCAGCTTCGCCGCGGCGGCACATACCGCGCACCTGGCCTTCGCCAATGCCGAGGCCGTCGACCTGCTGACCCAAGCGATCGACGCCGCCCAGACCTCGGGCGACACCGCCCAGGCCAGCGAGCTGCTGCTGCGACGCGGCCGCAGCAAGAGCGAGCTGGGCCGACATGAGGACGCCCGCGCCGACCACGAGGACGCGCTCGCCCTGGCCCGCGCCCGCAGCGACTCCGAACTCGAGGCCCGGGCGCTCGAACAGCTCGGCTGGACGGCGCTGTACGCACGCGATGCGCTCCAGGCGGTCGACTTCGCCAAGCAGGCGACCGAACTCGCCGAGTCCGCCGCGGCGGCCCCGGGCGCACTGCCCAGCGCGATGCTGCTGCTCGGCCGGGTTCGGCACTGGGATGGTGAGTACTCGCGCGCCGAAACCGCCTACACCCAGGTCCTGGCCGCTGAACCCGGTGACACCACCGCGGCGCTCGCCCTGGCCTACCGGGGCGCGTTGCTCCAGCATCAGGACCGCTTCGCCGAGGCGCGGACCGTGCTGGCCAGGGCCGCGGTCCTGTGCCGGCGCACCGGCGAGTTCCGCCCGATGCTGCAGACGTTGTTCTTCACCGCGCTGGCTCGCGGCGACTCGGGCGACTTCGCCGGCGCGCTGCGCGCGCTGGACAATGCGCGGCGGCTGATCGATGCCGAGAAGGTCAGCTTCTACCGGGCCGGCATCGAAACCACGACCTCGTGGATCTGGCAGGAGCTCGGCCACCTCGAGCGCGCCCGCGACCACGCGGAACAGGCCCTCGAGCTGGCCCGACGCGGCGGCGGGGCGCTGGAGCTGGAACAGGAGCTGCATGCCGTTCTCGCCCTGGCCGACTGCGACCTGCTGCTGGGCCGGGAGGAGACCGCCGCGGCGGCCGTCTCCTCCGCGGCTCCCCTGCTGGACCAGCCGCTGCCGTTCCGGCCGAGAGCGGTGCTGCGGCTGCTCGAGATGCAGTCCCGGTGGGACGGCGACCAGGCCGAGGCGCTGCTCATCGAAGCCCGCCGGTACTCCTCACGCAAGTACGAGGCGCTCGCACTGCGCGCCCTCGGGCGCTTCGAGGAAGCCGGACGACTCGCCACGGCGACGGGATCCGACCTGCTCGTCGGCCAGCTCGGGGCGCCGGCCGAGCGGCGCACCGCGATCGAGCGCATCGCCGCGGCCCTACCGGCCGAGCTGCGGTCGACCTACGCGAGCGCCGGACGGTTGAACCGTCCGGCGCGGCCCACCCGCTGACCGGTCACGCGGCCGCGGCCGCCAGGTCGATGTCCATCAGCACATGCGGGATACCCACGTAGAGCTCGGGCTCGCTGCGCGGCACCCAGCCCAGCCGTCGGAAGAAGGTGCGGTTCGCCAGTTGCACGTGCGCGATCATGCGGTGGCCGCCGAGCCGGGCGGCGGTCGCGACGGCGAACCGGACCAAGGGGCGACCGAGACCGCTGGTCCGAAACTCCGGCAGCACGGCGAGCCGATCACCCTGCCAATCGCCGGACGGATTGTCGGGATCGAGCGGGAAGAGGCGCACGACGCCACCGGGAACGCCGTCGACCAGGCCGATGACATGCAGGGTCGCCGGGTGCTCATCGCGGCTGTCGTGATCGTGCTCGGCGAACACACCCTGTTCCTGAACGAAGACCGACCGGCGGATCGCGTGATGGGTGGCAAGATCGGCGACGCCGTCGGCCAGGCGGCAGACCGCGCTGTTTCGGGTTCTCCCACGGACCTGTGTGTTCACGGCATCC
Organism: Pseudonocardia hispaniensis; assembly: GCF_042658695.1. NCBI lineage: Bacteria > Bacillati > Actinomycetota > Actinomycetes > Pseudonocardiales > Pseudonocardiaceae > Pseudonocardia > Pseudonocardia hispaniensis. Next base: position 17,186 of record NZ_JBHSQW010000039.1, read on the forward strand.
ATCCCGGATCAAGAGTTCGATGTCCGCGCGCCGGGGCCCGGCGGCTGCGGGGCCCCGGCGCGGGTGCTGGGTGGTCTCAGACCGTCCAGGTCTGCATGACCAGTGCGCCCTCGCGGCGTGCGGTCAGGGTCGCGTCCAGGACGTCGAGCGGATGCATCGGGATGACGCCCTCGATCAGGTCGGTCTCGCGCATGCCGTACAGCGCGGCCATGGCGAACCGGCAGGCGTAGACCTTGCCGCCCTCCTTCATGAAGGTCCCCAGCTGGTTGTTGTAGGCCATATGGCCGGGGAAGGCCTCGGCACCGACGGTCGGGAAGCCGCGGGTGGCCGAGGCCATCAGCACACCCGGCCCGTAGAGAATCAGGCTGGTGTCGAAGCCCTTGCGGTTGATCCGGGTACAGGTGAGCATGTTGACCAGGCCGACCGAACCCTCATAGGGCACGGTGTGCATGAAGATGTAAGCCTTCTCGCCCGGCTCGGCCTGGATGTCGTCGAACAGCTTCTCGTCGAAGTCGACGATCGCATCGCCCTCCCGGGCCCGCTCACCGACGATCTGCGCCACGGTTACTCCTTCTGCGTTGTTCTCGAGTTGAGGTTGTCGAGATCTGGGTTGTCGAGATCTGGGTTGCCGAGATCTGGGGTGTCGAGGTCACACCGCGGGCCCGCGCAACCGCGGCGGCGGCGCCCACGTCTGGCGATGGCTGCCCGGCATGGCCTTCATGACCGTGTGCCGCACGGGCCACGGCAGCAGCGAGTAGACCGGCGCGAAGACCTTCAGCCAGAAAATCTCTTTCGCACCACGTGGTGGCCGTGGGGCGGGCGCGCCGTCCCGTTGGGCCAGCCGCCGGTGGGCGTCGATGAGCAGGTAGTGCTCCGAGTTGCTGCGAAGCCAGCGAAAGAAGGCCATCACTTCCCCTGCTGCCCAGCGGCGAGGCCGTTCTGGGCGGCGACGACGATCGGTTCGTTGAGCGCACCGATCGCCGGGGAGTACACGTTCTCCATGGTCGCGAGGTCGTGCAGCGTCATCCCGAACCGAATCGCCTGGGCCAGGAAGTC
>NZ_JBHSQW010000039.1:18511-25016 GCF_042658695.1 Pseudonocardia hispaniensis
GGCCCACACATCCGGCGCCGAGGTCTTCATGTGGTCATCCACCACGATCCCACCGGTCGACCCCAGCTTGATACCGGCCGCCGACGCGAGCCGGTTGTTCGGAGTCTTGTGCGTCGCGACGACCGCCAGCTCGGCCTCGATCTCACCGGAGGAGGTCTTCAGCGCACGCAGCCGACCGCCATCCCCGAGGAACGCCTCCAACGTCGTGTTGAAGTGCAGATGCACCCCCAACTCCCGCCAGGACTCCTCGACCGGCGCCATGATGTCCGGATCGGCCATCGCCGCCAGCGGATAGGGGTTGGGGTCGATCAAATGGGTCTCGATCCCACGATGCGCCAACGCCGTCACCATCTCCACACCCAACGGCGAAGCCTCCACGACCACCGCACGCTTGGTGTCCGCGATGACCTTGTCCCACTCGGCCGCCCGGCGGATGTTCTTGACGTAGTACAGCCCATCGAGATCACTGCCGGGCACCCCGGGATCCGCATAGGTGAACCCGGTGGCGATGACCAGCCGGTCGTAGCGCACAGCGCCCTCACCGGCCACCGCGACCGTCTTGGCCGCGGTGTCGATCGCCGTGACCTCGGTCTCGTAATGGACGTCGATCCCGGCGTCCACATACGCCTGCTTTCCGGCCAGGATGAGCTTGTCGAAGCTCTCGATCTCGCCCCCGTGCACATACGGGATGCCGCACGGGCTGTAGGCGACGTCCTCGAACTGGGTATAGACGATCACCTCTGCGGACGGGTTCGCGGCCTTGATGCCGCCGGCGGCGCCCAGCCCCGCCGCTCCCCCGCCGATCACCACTGTCTTACGCGGCACTCGAACCGCCTTCCACCGTCCTGGGAACGGGATGGTCAACCGATGTCATCTACTATACGATGATGTGTCTACTATAAGACACATCGCGGGGCTGTCAACAGACCCCCTGTCTCCGGCTTCGCTCCGAACGGCCCATCACCGGCAGCGCCCCGACGGGCGGCCGGGGCCGTTTGCGGCGGGCGCTCAGCGCACCAGAGAGGAACCGCATGTCGAGGACTGCCATCGTCGCCCTCGGGGGCAATGCCTTCACCCGCGAGGACCAACAGGGCACCTACGCCGAGCAGGCCCACAACGCACGCGCCATGGCCCAGACCGTGCATGCGCTGCGCCGCACCGGCTGGAACGTGGTCGTGGTGCACGGCAACGGCCCTCAGGTCGGGAACCTCGCCATCCAGCAGGAAGAGGGGTCGGCCCTGGTTCCGCCGCAGCCGCTGTCGGCGCTCGGCGCGATGACGCAGGGACAGCTCGGCAGCCTGATCGCGATGTCGCTGCACCAGACCGCTCCGCGGGACGGCATCGAGGTGGCGACCGTCGTGACCCATATCGCCGTGTCGCTCGACGATCCGGCGTTCGCCGACCCCCGCAAGCCGATCGGCCCGTTCTTCCCCGCGGACACCGTCGCCGAACTGGCCGAGACCCGCGGCTGGTCGATGACCGAGGACGCCGGCCGCGGATATCGCAGGGTCGTCGCCTCCCCGGAGCCGCAGACGATCGTCGAGGCCCGGACCATTCGCACCCTGGTCGAGAGCGGTGTCGTCGTCGTCGCGGCGGGAGGCGGCGGCGTCCCGGTCGTCGACGACGGACACGGCTACACCGGTGTCGATGCCGTGGTGGACAAGGACTACGCCGCGCAACAGCTGGCCACCCAACTGGGCGCCGAGGCGCTCGTGCTCGTCACCGGTGTGGCCCACGTGGCGTTGGACTTCGGCACGCCACGGCAGCGCACGATCACCGAGATCGATGTCGACGAGGCCGAACGACACCTCCATGATGGACAGTTCCCCGAGGGCAGCATGGGCCCGAAGGTCCGGGCGGCCATTCGCTTCCTGCGCAAGGGAGGCAGGACCGTGGTCATCACCACCCCCGAGTACGCCGCCGCGGCGCTGCGCGACACCCCGGGAATCGACGGCCGGGTGGGGACGCGCATCGTGGCAGCTCCCGCCCCGTCCGCCGTCGGCACGCCCGGGAACTGACCGAGAGGGTCCGCGAATAGCCGTCCAGGCATTCGCGGACCCTCTTTCCACCGTCTAGGGAATTGCACGTCCGAGCGCCAGCAACACCGGCGGAACGAAGAACGTATACACACTCGTGGCGAGCAAGATCGCACCGAGAGCCCGCGGGGAAAGACGGGCATATACAGTCAGGGTGACGGCCAGGAAGGCGACGGCCCACACTACGAGAATCGACCGGAACAGCCAGCCGCCGGCGAAGAAGTTCCACCAGAAGAGTGGTACTACACCGACGACGATCGCAAGGTTACCCACCGGTCGCAAATCCATGCCCCAAATGGCTGCCACACCGACGACGGTGAAGAACAGGCCATAGAAGCCGACCAGGCCGCTCAGAACGACTGCCTGCTCCCCCAAGGGATCCGGCCGTGCCGCAACGATATAGACGGCCTGGATGATGTCCACGAGACCCGCGACGAGAGCGGCGACCCCAACAGTGCGCAAGGGGTCGGGGCCAGATCCTTCGGCTGGCCTCGAGCCCCATCCTAGGAAGTAGGTCGAAATGACCCATAACGCTGCACCGGTTACCGTGAAGATGAGCGCGATCGGCGGCATGGACTTCCCCTTCAGGGAGCGGACGGTTGCAATGTGTGTCGGATCATAGATGTGACCTCCACTATATTCCACAGTGGATTCTTCGCGTTACCGAAATGTGACTGCGATCGGGAGCCGACGATCGCGTGAATCGCCGGGCCCCGGTTTGGGGATCCCGCGCAGGATCGTCGTCAGGGCTCTGCGGATCGGCGCCACTGCTCGGCATAACGCTGCGCGGACGCGGCGCGCTCCGTGGCGTGGGCCGCCTCGCGCGCCGCGGCTGCGGAGCCGGAGGGATATCCGGCCTTGACGGCGCGGTGCTCGCAGGACTCGTTCATGTAGGCGATGGAGTAGATGAAGCCGAGCAGCATCCCGCCGACAACGCCGCCCACCCGCACCCACACCGAACCGGGCAGGAACAGGAACAGCAGGACCGCGATCGGGGACAGCTGCACGGCCGTGCGGCACAGGTGGCGCAGCGCCCACGAGCGCGTGGAGACGTCGTGCAGGACCCAGACGCGGTACCGGTCGGGCAGCCGTCCGCCCAGGGCGTACCACAGCCAGCGCAGGAGCCCGGGGCGAGGCCGGGGGGCGGCCCGGCCCCCGGCCTCGCGCCTCGCCCCGGCGGCTGCGTCGTCGATCATGTCACTCATGCCGACCACCCTTGCCTACCGGCGCTGCACGGACGTTGCGCCGACCCGGCCGGGGACGCGGTCCTCATCGGACGCCCGCCACCAGTTCGACCAGGTCCAGCAGGCGATTCGCGTAGGCCCACTCGTTGTCGTACCAGCCGTAGACCTTGACCTGGTCCCCGTGCACCATCGTGTCGGCCGCCGAGAACACGCACGAGCGCGCGTCCCCCAGCACGTCGGAGCTGACGATCGGGGCGTCGGTGAAGCCGAGCACGCCACGCAGCGGGCCATCCGCCGCCGCTTCCCGGAACGCGTCGTTGACCTGCCGTTCGGTCACCGAGATGTCCAACATGCAGGTCAGATCCGTCAACGAGCCCGCGGGCACCGGCACGCGAATGGCGACGCTCTGCAGCCGACCCGCCAGGTCGGGGATCACCTGGCCCAGGTCGTGGTCGGCTCCGGTCGAGGCAGGCACGATGTTCTGCCCCGCCGCCCGCGCGCGACGCAGCTCGTGGTGCGGGGCATCGAGCAGGACCTGGTCGTTGGTGATCGCATGCACGGTGGTCATCCAGCCCGACGCGATGCCGAAGGCGTCGTGCAGCACGGTGCCCATCGCCGCCACCGAATGGGTCGAGCACGAGGCGTTGGAGATCACGTAGTGCCGATCCGGGTTGTATCGGTCGTGGTTGACGCCCATGCAGACGGTCAGGTCGGCCGAGCGGGTGGGTGCCGAGACGACGACGCGGCGCGCGCCGGCCACCAGGTGATCACCGGCCGCCTTCCGGCTCGTGAACCGCCCGGAGCAGTCGACCACGACGTCGATGTCCAGATCCGCCCACGGCGCCAGGCACGGATGGCGCGTGGACAACAACCGCAGCTCCCGCGACCCCACCTCGATCCGGTCACCGACCAGCGTGACCTCCTCGTCGAGCCGACCCTGGACGGTGTCGTACTGGAGCAGGTGGGTCATCGTCGCCGGGGTGGCCAGATCGTTGATCGCGACGATGTCGAGCTCGGATCCACGGGCCAGCGCGGCCCGCAGGAAATGCCGGCCGATACGCCCGAACCCACTGACCGCAACACGTCCGCCGCTCATGTCCGTCTTCTCCTCGATCGGTCCCGGTGGCCCATGCGTGCCCCGTCGATGCCTCGCGACAGGGAACGGTGCCATCCCCTATAGTGTTCTATCATCTACTTTAGGAAATACCCCGGGACGCCGAGGAGGAACGGTCCGATGACGCAGGTGGTATTGCCGGGTGAGGTCGAGGTGGTGAACGTCGGGCTGCCGATGTTCGCCGACGCCGTCCGGGAACAGGGTCGTCCGGTGCAGCAGGTGGACTGGCGGATCCCAGCGGGCGGCGACGCTGCCGCGGTCACCGCGCTGACCCGGCTCTACGGCCCCGCGGCCGCCACCATCGACGAGGCCAACGCCGAGGTCGTGCGCCGGCTGGACACCGGTGTACCCCGGCTGGTCGGGGTCTCCACGTTCGGTGCGGCGGTGCCCGGTGTGGAAGGGCGGATGCTGCTGCACTGCGGACCCGTACTGCCCTACGCCGAGCACTGCGACCCGCTCCGCCGCTCGATGCGGGCGGCCGTGGTCGCCGAGGGATGGGCCGTCGACGTGGCGGAGGCCGACCGGCTGCTGCACGACGGCGAGGTCCGGCTGGACGCGGCGAACCACCATGACACCGTGGTGCCGATGGCCAGCGCGATCGGGCCGTCACAGCCTGCCCTGATCGTGGAGAACCAGGAGGGCGGCACCCGCGCGTTCTCCTCGGTGAACCAGGGCCCGGGCGAGGTCGCCTGGTTCGGCCGCGAGACCGACGCCGCCATCGCGCGGCTGCGGTTCCTGGCCGAGACCGGCGGGCCCGCCCTGGCCGCGATCATCGACGCGGCCGGGCCACTGGACATCTTCGCGATCGCCGCACAGGGCGTCTCGATGGGCGACGACCTGCACATGCGCACCCAGGCCGCCACCAACCTGCTCACCCGCAGCTGGCTGCCGTACCTGGCCGCGCTGCCCGAGGCCGCGCGCGTCCCCTTCGCCCGGTACCTCGGCGACAACCACCTGTTCTTCCTCAACCTGGCGATGGCCGCAGCCAAGTCGCTGCAGCTGTGGGCCGAGCAGGTCACGGGTTCGAGCATCGTGACCACGATGTCCCGCAACGGCACGACGTTCGGCATCAAGCTGGCCGGCGCCCCGACCTGGCATCTCACCGAGGCCCCGCCGGTCGGCGAGGCCATGTACCAACCCGGTCAGGGCCCGCACGTCGCGGCCCGCGACATCGGCGACAGCGCCGTGCTCGAACTGACCGGGCTGGGCGGCCCGGCCGCGGGTGGATCATTCGCGGTGGCGGCGTTCCTCGGCGGAACGATGGCCGACGCCGCGGCGGCGACCGAGGGCTTCCGCGCGATCTGCGCCGGTTCCAGCAGCCGATTCACTCTGCCTCCCATGGGGTTCGCCGGGACCCCGCTGGGCGTGGACGTCCGCAAGGTCGTCGAATCCGGGATCACGCCCAAGGTGACGACCGGGATCCTGCACGCCCATGACGGCTCAGGACAGGTCGGCGCGGGCGTGGCCACCGCCCCGCTGGACTGCTTCGTGGACGCACTGCACGACCTCGACCGCCGGCTCGCGTAGGTCAGCCGACCCGGGCGGGCCGAGCGCCAGCCCGTGCAGCACGCGTTCCCGGCCGTCCGGCCCGGACCCCACCGCATCGACCCAGCAGCCGACCGGCCGGGCGGGCAGACCCGCGGCGGTCGCGGCGAGCCAGGCGGCGTGGACGGCGACGCCCGCCCGGGTGAGCTCGCCCAGCACCGTGGACGGGGACGGCTCGGCGGCCCCCGTGACGAGCACGAGCGCCGCCGCGGCGGCGACCTCGGGCTGGCCGCACGAGCGTGCGGCCAGCCCCCGGACCAGTTCCGGTTGCTCCCCTCGCCGGATCCCGACGGCGCGGCGCACGCCGACGGCCCGCGCCGCGCCGACCACGGTGGCCAGCGTGCCCGCTGGGATCTCGCCACCCGCGGTACACGACTCCCAGGCCGCGCTGCGCCGGGCGAGCACGGCGGCCGGACTCGCCCGAGGCAGGGTCGCGGTCACCGGTTGGGCCATGCCGGGCGTGGCCAGTGCCGCGACGGCGGAGTCGACCGGCGTCGGGGCGGTACCACACGATGCCTCCGGAGGCGGTTGCGCAGCCACGGACGGTGCACCGGGAAGGAACAGGTCAACCGTCGCCAGCGGGTGGCCCGGCCCGGACCAGCCCGGCGAGGGTCCCACCCGGACCC
>NZ_JBHSQW010000039.1:25187-31098 GCF_042658695.1 Pseudonocardia hispaniensis
TCCGTTCCGGACGCAACGCGAGGAGCAGTCGCACCGGTCCGGCCCCGACCCGTGCGCAGGCGTGCGCGAGCGGGTCGTACGCAGCTCCATCCACCCAGGCGTCCACCGGGTACCGCCCGCCGGCCGACGGCACCCGACGCAACCGCACCCCGCCGACCATCCGCCCCGGATCGCCGGCCAGGGCGAGGTCGAGCACCCCACCCAGCCCCCGGTCCGGCCACCGCGGGAGTGCTCGGGCCCCGGGGCCCGACTCGAGCGCGGGCGGTGGCCGCAGTGCAGGCACCGTCGGACCGGGCTCGACGCCCGACCAGGCCGCCCGCAGCGCCTCCCGGATCGCTGCGGCGCCGTCCCGGCCCGTCACAGGAACGGCGGCGGTGCCGGCTCCAGCCCGTCCGGGCCCACCGCCGGATCGGCTCCCGCGGCCCACCCGCGTGCGGCCGCGGCCTCCCGCCAACGCGGCAGCCCCAGGTAGCGGAACGCCGCCGGCGCATTCGGGACCAGTCCCGTCGCACATACCCGAACCACGCGTAGGGCGGTCGCCGCGACATCTGGGGTGGTGAGATCGACATGCGCGATCCGGCAGCCCGCCGCGGCCAGTGACGCGCGCAGCGCGGGCAGGTCACCGGCCGGGGCCACCGGCAGCGTCCGGACCCGTGCCGGGGCGGTGAACCGCGGCAGGAGCGCCTCCTGGACCCGCGGATCCAGCCAGACCTGCACCTGTGCGCCGAGGTCACGCACCCGGGCATACCCGGGCCCGGCGTCATCGCGGTACCGGCGGTCGCCACGGTGTTGCAGGTAGAGGCCACGGGCGAGAACCCCGGCGTCGATCGCGGCGAACACCCAGCCGTCGGGATCGAGCAGGCCCTGGGTGAACACCCAGGTGTGCACCGCCTCCAGCACGGCCTTGCGGGCCGCCTCCGCCGGGTCGAACCGTGCCGCACCGCCCCCGCCGACCACTCCCGTCTCCGGATCCACGACGACCGCGGCCACACAGCTCACCGGATGCTCGGTGGGCAGCTCGACCAGGTGCACCCGCAGCCGGGAGCCGGCCAGCACGGTCGCGAGCCCCGGCACGGAGTCCACCGCGATACCGACGCTCGGGCCACCCAGGTGCCACCACAGTTCCAGCGCATCCCGCTCGACGAGCTCCAGGAGCGCCCGGCGGAACGCGTCGTCCGCGTCGGTGCCGGTCGCGATCCCGGCGTAGTTGAGGTGATGCAGTCGCGGCTCGGATCTGCGCGCTCCGCTGTGGTAGTTCAGGTACACCCACGAGGCCGGCAGCCAGCAGCCGTCGCCCCCGTCCTCCGAAGCATGCACCCAGGCGATGGGCGTCTCGTCGGTGAACGGCTGGTAGGGGAAGTCCTCGGTGTGCTGCCATCCGGCGAAGAACGGCAGGTCCTCGGGCCCGAACAGGCGCCTCCCCTCGGCGCGCAGCCGGGCCGCCGTCGCGACCCGCAGCCCCGGCGGCACCCGGTTGCCGCAGTAGCGTTCGACGGCCTCGCCGAGTGCGGCGGCGCGAGCCCCGTCGCGGTCGCCGAACGTGGTGCCGAGGCTGACCCGGTCCGCGGGCCAGGTGCCGAGCCTGCGCGCATCGGCGACCTCCGCGGTGATCGCGGTGTAGGCGGGCGGGACGCCGGGCACGGGTGCCACGTCGACCAGCCTGCGGACGATCCCCACCATCGGGTCGATGAGCGCCTCGACCGGCAGCACCGGACCGGGCGTCGGACTGAGAGCCGTCATGAGGCGATCTCCTCCGGGATCGAGGCGGCGGGCAGCGCCGGGATGGCGGGATCGGCGCAGGGCAGGTGCAGCACGCCGCTGTGGACGGCGCGCCGGTCCGCGGTCAGGACCGTCGCGTCGGCGGCGTCCTCGCCGGTGTGCGGGTTGCGGGCGTGCGCGGGCCAGTGGTGTCCCGCGACCTCCACCAGCAGCTGGGTTCCCGCGGCGAGCACGGCTCCGACGGGCGGGGTGGTCAGCGCGAAGGCGGCATCACCGGGGCTCGCGCCGCGGCGCAGCACGGCGCGGGTCAGCTCCCGGCGTCCGTTCCCGATCCGGGTCGAGACCCGGACGACCCAGTCGGCGTCGCCGGCCTCGGTGCGCGCGGACAGCGCGACGGTCAGTGGTCCACGCAGCGTCATGGCGGGCAGCGGCGGCGTCCGCAGCACCGCGCAGTGCGGTGGCGGTGCGCCGAGGTCCGAGCCGAGCGGCCGGGACGGGAAGGGGTCGTCGGGATCCGCGGTGAAGCGGGCCCGGAGCACGTCCAGCGGCACCGGTCGAGGGGCCGTGGCGAGCTCTCCCCAGCCGCCCGACTCGTGCGCGGCGACCAGCCTCCGGGTCCGGGGCGTCACCTCGCCGGACCACATCGCCGCGGCCCACCGGGCGTAGACGGCACCGATCCGCCGCCCGGCCAGCGCCGCTCCCGGCCGCGGCGCGTCCAGCGAATGTCCCCACGGACCGATCAGCAGCCGCGCCGGACCGCCCCAGCCGAGGGCAAGGTCGAGCAGGTCACCGGCGAACGGGTCGGCGGTGCCGCCGACCGCGAGCAGCGGCAACCGCAGCCCGGCCAGCCCGGCCCACAGATCCGGATCGCGACGCGGGGCGTCCCACAGGGCGTTCCACCCGGGTACGTCGCGCAGCAGGCCGCGCACCGGGAGCCTGCGCAGCCCACCGAGGCCCGGGCGCACGGGCGAGCCGGGGACACGTCGCCCGCCGTGCTCGTGCCACCAGCCCACCCGGCACTCCAGCCGCGCGGCCCCGCCAGGTTCGCGAGCCGTCTCGCCGGGCCCGAGCGCGGGCACGGCGACGAGGACCCCGGACGCCGCGCGCGGTCGGCGCAGAGCGGTCGCGACCGCGCAGAACGCGCCGTAGGAGGCACCGGCCAGAAGCACCCGGCCGTCGCAGAACGGGCGGTGCAGGACGTGCTCGAGCACGGCCGCGCCGTCATCGGCCTCATGGACGTACGGGCGGAACTCGCCGGTGGAGCCGAATCGGCCCCGCACGTCGGCGACCACGCAGGCGAACCCGCTCGCGGCCCATCCGCGGGCCTCCCCGAGCAGGTTCGTCCGGCCGTACGGAGTGCGGATCAGCACCGTCGGCCACGGACCGGGGCCGCACGGCCGGACCGCGGTGAGCGCGATCCGGCAGCCGTCGGCGAGCCGCAGCTGCTCGTCGCGGGTCACGGCGCGCTGACCGGCACGGGGAGGACGGGGTGGTCGGCGATGGCCGCCGTGTCCAGGTCGACCACCCGCAGCCTGCGCCGCGCCGGCCAGACCGACGGGACGAGGACCCCGGTCACCGCCGGCGACGCACCGAGCGCCCAGGCGCGCAGCTCCGCGGCGAGCAGCGCGGCGACCAGGGTCCACTCGGCCTCGTCGAGCGGCTCGGGAGCGGCCGCCGCCCAGTAGGCGGCGAGATGGGGGTGCGCGGAGCCGGCCGCGGCGAGGCGGCGGGCGCGCACGTCGGCGTGCGAGACGTCGCCCGGGTCCTCGGCGATCGGCTCGATGATCAGGTGACGGCCCTCGACGCCGGCCCGCAGCCAGGCGATGCCGTCGTCGAGGATCGGGTCGAGGGTGCTCCACCACGCCGGAGCGGGACCGTCGTGCACCGCGCACACCGCGGCGGGCTCGAGCGCCGCGATTTTCACCGGGTCGATGGGCACGTCGAGCGGGTACGGGTCCGCGCCCGCCGCTCCGAGCGCCTGAATGAGTGCCTGCGCGCCGCCGAGCACCAGGACCCGCCGACGGTCCAGGGGCCAGGGCAGCCGCTCGCCGAGGTGGCCCGCCGCGGCGAACGCCTCGAGTTCGGCGGGCGGCGCGCCACCCCGGCCCGCCCACCACCGGTGCAGGCCGGCGATCCGGTCCGCGGGCAGCGCGACCCGGCGCAGCTCGCCATCGGCCCCACGAATGGCGCTGCCCTGTCCGGGCACATCGAACAGCGCGACCCCGGGTCGCAGCCGGCGCGGCGCGGTCATCGGGTCCTCCTCGTTTCGCCCTGGTGGCCGGCCGGGGCCGCCGTCGTCGCGCCACGGCGGCCCCGGCCTGTGCTCACTCGCTGTCGTCCGTCTCGAACGGGTTCTCGACGAGTGCGTTGCTGTGGCTGGCCGAGTTGTGCGGCAGCGCCCGCTCCGCCTCGATGAGGACGAAGACCTCCTCCATGTGTCACCTCCTTCCGGGTCGGCGAGTTTGGCCGCGGATCAGTCAGCCATAGATGAACTTGATTTTCAACTATTACGTCTTCGTTACCTCGATCGCGTAGGTTTACTTGACAACGATTGTCATTAAAGTATGCCGGGTGTACCCCCGCACAGCTGATCGGTCCGGGAACCGGGACTTCCGGCGTTATCTGCTGGCCCGGATCGTGTCGGTGGCCGGGAGCCTGGTCGCCCTGGTGGCGATGCCGCTGCTCGCCTACCAGCTGACCGGATCCGCCGCCTGGACCGCCGCGGTGGCGGCGGCCGAAGCGCTGCCCTACCTGATGCTCGGGCTGCTCGCCGGAGCGGTGGCCGATGCGGCGGACCGCCGCGCGCTGATGATCGGCGCGGATCTGGTCGCCTGCGCCGCGCTCGCGAGCATCCCCGTCGCCTGGGGACTGGGCGGGCTCGGCCCGGTCCAGGTCGTCGCGGTGGCGGTCGTGACACAGGCCGCGTTCGTCTTCTTCGATGCCGCGAACTTCGGCGCGCTGCCCACGCTCGTCGGTAAGGGGAGCCTGACCAGCGCCTACGCCACGCTGTACGGGGCGACGACCGTGGTCGAACTCGTCGTCCCACCGCTGGCCGGGCTGCTCGTCGTCGTCGCCGCGCCGGCGCCGCTCATCGGGATCAACGCCGCGACGGCGCTGGCCTCGGCCCTGCTCGTGCGCAGCATCACCGGGCGGCTGTCCCCCGCACCGGTCGGGCGGCGCGACCGGCGCCTCGTCGCCGACGTCGCCGAGGGACTGCGGTTCATCTGGCACAACCGGATCGTGCGCACCCTGACCCTGGTCGGCACGACCAACGCGGTCGCCGGTGGGGCGTGGGTGGCGATGCTGGTGCCATGGGCCGATCAGGTGCTGGGCATCAGGCCCACCGGGGACGCCCGGCTCGCGCTCCTGTTCACCTGTTTCGGCGTCGGAGGCATCGCCGCCTCCCGGCTCGTGCCGGTGCTGTCGGAACGCCTCGGCGGCGCCCGGCTGGCGCTCGGCGCGCTGCCGACCGCGCTGCTGTGCTGCACCCTGGTGATCGCCTCGGGGCACTGGGGCGTGGCGCTGCCCGCCGCCATCGCCTGGGGCGTGGCGCACTCGACCGTCGTGCTCAATGCGATCACCTATCGGCAACAGGTCTGCCCGCTCGACCGACAGGCCCGGGTGAACACCACCGCGCGCATGCTGTCCTGGGGTATCGGCGCGCCGAGCGGGGCGGCACTGGCCGGCGCCGTCGCCGTGGCCGGCCCCGGTCCGCGCGGCGGTCTCGTCGCGGGTGGGCTGGCGCTGGCGGTCGGCGTCGCGCTGGCCTGGCTGACCCCCACGCTGCGCGGCGCCGCCCGCGCCCGCGATCAGACCGGGGTGTCGTAACTACACACCGGCCGCCCGGTCACCGGGTCCGGCCACACCCGACCGGACACTCCGAACACCTCCTGCAGCAGGTCCTCGTCCACGACCGCCGCTGCGGCACCGTCGCGATGCACCCGACCGGCCCGCAGCGCGACCACCCGGTCCGCGCAGCGGGCCGCGTGCGCCAGGTCGTGCAGCACGCTGACCACCGTGAGGCCACGCTCATCGCGCAACTGCCGCACCAGGTCGAGCACCTCCAGCTGATGGCGCACATCCAGGTAGGTGGTCGGCTCGTCCAGCAGCAGCACCGGGGCGTCCTGAGCCAGCGCGAGGGCGAGCCGGACGCGTTGCCGCTCGCCCCCCGACAGCCGGTCCACCGGCGTGT
>NZ_JBHSQW010000039.1:31262-56679 GCF_042658695.1 Pseudonocardia hispaniensis
CGAACCGTGAGCGTCCCGACCGGCGGCAACGTCTGGGGTAGCACCGCGACCCGGCGCGCGACGGCGCGGCGTGACTGCCCGGCCAGCTCCGCGCCGTCGAGCAGCACCCGCCCGGCATCCGGCCGGTGCAGCCCGGCCAGCACCCGCAGCAGTGTGGTCTTGCCGCAGCCGTTGCGGCCGACCAGCGCGAGCCATTGCCCGCGGTGCACGGTCAGCTCGACGCCGTCGAGAACCGTCCGCCCGGCGAACCGGACCTCGACCCCGACGGCCTGCAGCGGATGTGTCACGACTCCTCCCCCACGACCGAACGTGACCGGCGCCGGACGATCCCGATGAGCACCACGGCCCCGGCCAGGGCGGTCACCGCACCCGCCGGAACCCCGATCCGGCCGGCCTCACCCGCCGCCGTCCTGGTGATCAGCTGCGCGACGAAGTCCGCCCCGGCCACCGTGGCCGCACCCGCGACCGCGGCGGCGGGCAGCAGTACCCGGTGATCGGCCCCGACCAGGGCCCGCGCGGCATGCGGTGCGAGCAACCCGACGAAGACCAGGGCACCGACCGACGCGACCGCGGCCGCCGTCGCGAGCACCGCAAGCAGCAGCGCCGCGCCACGGTACGGGGAGACGGCCAGTCCGACCCCGCGCGCGTGGTCGTCGTCCACTGCGAGCAGACCGAGCACCACCGCGAACGCGAACCCGCCGAGCAGGCAGCCGAGCAGTACCGGCCACAGCGCCGCCCAGTGCTCCCAGCCGCGGCCGGAGAGCGAGCCGATGAGCCAGCGCGTCATCGACCCGGTGAGCTGTGGACGGGCGGTGAGCAGTACGAGCGTCGTCCCGGCCAGGACCGACGAGACGAGCACCCCGAGCACGGCCAGCCGCAGGGGATCGGTACCCGCCCGCGCGGCGACCAGCCACACCACGCCCGCGCCGAGGGTGCCGCCGAGCACCGCGGTCGCGACCATGCCGGCCGGACCTGCCAGGGCACCGCCGACCAGGCTGGCCGCGACGGCACCGAGCACCGCCCCCGAACCGACGCCGGTGACCTCGGGCGAGGCCAGTGGATTACGCAGCACGGCCTGCAGAACGGCACCGGCAAGGCCGAGGCAGGCGCCCGCGGCGAGTCCGATCAGGACCCGCGGCGCACGCAGATCCAGCACGATCGACGTGGTGAGCGGATCGGCCCGGCCCAGCAACGCGGCCACCGCCTCGGCCGGGCCGACCGAGGTGCCCACCAGCAGCTGCCCGGCCGCCGCCAGCGCGACGAGCAGGACCAGCAGCGCGCAGCGCCCGGCGCTCACCGGCGCACCGCCCGCCGCCGCAGCAGCAGCACGCCGCCGAGCAGCACGGCGACCACGGCGGTGAGCCCGCCGACCGGCAGCTCCACCGGATACAGCACGGTGCGCGCGGCCAGGTCCGCGGCGCCGACCACCATCGCACCGAGCCCGGCGCAGGCCGCGAGCCGGGCCGCGAGCCCCACCCGCGGCGCGACACGCGCCGCCAGCTGCGGCGCGAAGAACCCGACCCAGGCGACCGGGCCGCACGGGCCGACCACCGCGGCGGTGATCAGACACGCGATCGCAAGGACCCCGAGGCGGGCCGCGCCGGGCCGCAGGCCGAGTACCGAGGCGGCCTCACCGCCCAGGCGCAGCAGCCCGAGCGCGGGCAGGGCCAGCACGGCGAGCGGCAGCCCGAGCAGCAGCCCCGGCAGGGTGGCTGCGACGGTCGACCAGGTGGTGCCGGACAGCGAGCCGAGCAGGTAGCGGACCAGAACACCCTGTTCCCTGGAGTCGGCCATGGACAGCGCCGCCAGCATCATCGCCTGCAGCGCCGCGCTGACCCCTGCGCCGATGAGCAGGACCGCCGCCGGCCCGACCGCACCCCGGACGGCGAGGACGGTCAGCAGCGTCCCGATCGCCGCCCCGACAAGTGCCGGCAGCAACGGCGCACCCGGCACCGTCAGGCCGAACCCGACGGTGACCGCGACCGCCGCGGCCGCGCCGCTCGAGGTCCCCAGCAGCTCGGGCACGGCGAGCGGGTTGCGTAACGACTCCTGCAGCAACAGCCCGGCGACCCCGAGCCCGGCCCCGGCGAGCACCGCCAGCAGCAGCCGGGGCGCGCGTAGCTCGGTGACCACGACATGCTCCAGCCCGCCGTCCGCCGCGAGGACGGACGGCAGCCGGGCCGGCACGACCAGCGGCTGGCCGAGGCTCAAGGATGCGACGACGAGCCCGGCCGCGGCACCGGTCAGCGCGGCGACGCCCACCAGGGGGCGGAACCAGCGCTCCCGGCCCCCCGTGACGGGTGCGGCGCGGGGCTGCTGCGCCTGCGCCGCACGGTCGACGACGTCGGTCACCGGGGCGGCACCAACGCCATGGCCTCCTCGATCACAGCGGTGAGACTCCTTGTTCCCCGGCCGCTGCCCCAGAGCCGCGCGTCGACCTCGGTGACCCGGTCCGCTTGCACCGCCGGGACCTGTTGCCAGACCGGGTTACCGGCCAGCTGCGCCGACAGCGTGCGGTCCTGCGGGGAGAACAGCAGCGAGTAGACCAGGGCGACGTCGGGCTGCTGCGCAAGGATCTCCTCGACGCTGAAGTTGCTCGCGGTAGCCAGATCGCCGGACTTGGCCGCGAACGGGTAGCGGAACAGCATGCCGAGCAGGTGGCCCTTGAGCGAGTCCGCGGTGTCCACCCCGATGGAGTCGGGGCTGCCGTACATCAGCACGACGGTGCGCCCCGCCTGCCCGGTCTCGCGGGTGCGGACGACGGCATCCGCGAGGGTGTTGCGGAACCGCTGCTCGGCCGCGGTGGCCTGGTCGACCCGGCCGGTGAGCGCGCCGAGCGCGCGTAGCTGGCCGATCGACTCCTGCCATGTGTCGGGCTCGGCCAGCCACAGCGGGGCGAACCGTTCGATCGCCGGGCGCAGCGGCTCGTGCACCCCGGTCAGGCCCATCACCAGGTCCGGTTCGAGCGCGGCGATCGACTCGACGTCCTCGCTGCCGAAGCTACCCTTGACCACCGGGACGTCCTTGGCTCGCTCGCCCAGCAGGGCTTTGTTGGCCAGCAGGGCCGGGGTGCTGGTGCCCGCGGGGGTCAGCCCGAGCTCGACGACGATGTCGTCGCACAGGCCCGAGAGGCACACGATGCGCGTGGGTGGGGCCGCAAGGCTCACCTTCGTACCGGCTGGGTCCGTGATCGACAGCGAGGGTTGCAGCGCAGCGACGGTGCGATCGATGTGGGGTGCGGGGGCGGAGGCGGGGCCGGGGTTCGTGTCGCCCGCCGCGGAGTCGCCGCACGCCGCGAGCGCGACGGCCAGCATCGAGGCCAGGCTCACGACGAGGCCGGTACGCCGGCGGCTCATCGGACCCCCACCGCGCTGCGTGCCGCGTCCCGCCATCCGCGCAGGCTCGCCGCGTCCCGTCGCAGCGAATCCGCGGAGTCGCCCGGGACGAACTCGAGGAGGACCTCGTGGTCGGCGCCGTCACCGGAGAGCTCGACCAGCACCGCCTCCCACAGGTCGGCGCGCTCGGCCAGCGGGAACCGCTCGGTGAACCCGTCGGCGCCCCAGGAGAACGCGTGCACCGACGTCGGCCGCAGCGTTCGCACCTCGGCCAGGCAGGTCGCCGTCACCGGAAGTTCGCGGGGTTGCCAGTGCCGGGCCAGCCCCGGGTGACCGACCTGGGCATGCAACCGCAGGGCCGAGCCGAGGTCGTCGGTGAGCGACTCGACATGATGTTCGACGATCACGTCCAGCCCGGCGGCGGCGGCCTGCTCGACGCAACCGCGCAGCGCGGACGTGATCCGCGCCCGCTCCGGCTCGCCGGTGTGCGCAGAGCCGGAGGTACCTGCCCATACGCGGATCCGGGGTGCTCCGAGCTCGGCCGCGGTCGCGACGATGGCGGCGAACTCCGCCGGATCGGAATGCCCAGGCTTGTGGTAGCTGCCATAGCTGCCCATCCCGAGTCCGCGCGCCTGCGTGGCCCTTCGGGCGGCCCTGGCCGCTTCGATGTCCCCGGGGGGGACGTGCGCATCCGCACCCCACTCCACGATCTCCAGGCCCGCGTCCGCCGCGAGCGCCGCGACGTCGGGGACCGGCCGCGACCGGAAGGTCACGGATACCACACCAAGGTGAATCACAGGGCAAGACGATACTGATAATCGTTCTCTTTAGGTACCGCGGCTCGCCCGGGTCTCCCGATCGCATGGATCACGGGCGACCGGTCGCGACGATGCGGGTCCCCACCTCCGGGCCGGGGGCGACGCCGGGGACCACGTCCAGCGACGCGCAGGCCCGCTCGGCGTCGGTGATCACGGCGACGCTTCCACCCCCACGTACGAACTGGATGGCGGCTTCGATCTTCGGCCCCATGCTCCCCTCGGGGAACTGACCATCGGCGGCGTGCCGCCGCGCCTGTTCGGCGGTCATCTCCACGATCGGACGCGCATTCGGCGTCCCGTAGTCCAGCAGCACCCGCGGCACGTCGGTGACCATCACCAGCGCGTCGGCCTGCAGGGCGGTAGCCAGCGCCTGGGCGGCCAGATCCTTGTCGATCACGGCGTCGACCCCGCGGTATCCGGTACTGTCGGCGACCACCGGGACCCCGCCCCCACCGGCCGCGATCACGACCATCTCACGCTCGACGAGCGCGCGAACGGCGTCGATCTCGACGAACCGCTGAGGCCGCGGTGACGCGACGAGCCGGCGGTAGCCGCGTCCGGCGTCCTCCCCCACGACCCATCCGCGTTCGGTCGCGTAGCGGCGGGCCTGCCGCTCGTCGAAGAAGGGGCCGATCGGCTTGGTCGGCCGGGAGAATGCGGGATCCTCGGTGTCGACGACGGCATGAGTGACGATCGAGACGACACCGGGCAGCGTGCCCTTACCCACGTCGTGCAGGGCGAGAGTGAGCAGGCAGCCGAGATGACCCTCGGTCATCGCCCCGAGCCAGTACAGCGGAAGTTCGGGTACCCGGTGCGCGGCCTCCTCCTGCTGGATCGCGAGGTTGCCCACCTGCGGCCCGTTGCCGTGGACGAGCACGACGGTCCAACCCGCCTCACGCATCCGGCACACCGCGACGGCCATCGCGCGCGCGTTCTCCACCTGCTCGGCGTGCGTTCCGGCCTGCCCGCTCCGGATGATCGCGTTGCCGCCGAGGGCGACGACCACGGTCTTGGCCATGAATGTGCCCTCCGAACGTCCCAGGGTCCACGATCAGAAAACAAACCTTCACTATAGTGGACGAGCTGTCGATCGCTCACCCGCCCGATCGGACTAGCGGCGGCCGGTAGAGTCTCCGGGTGTGAGCACGGCCATCCGGCTCCGTTTGCTCGGCCCCTTCACCGTCGAGGGAGAGCTATCGGCACCGGTGCCGACGGGCAAAGCACGACGGGTTCTTGCCGTGCTCGCCGAACGCCGAGGCGAGTTCGTCTCCGTCGGCACCCTTGTCGACGCGCTCTGGGACGGCGACGCTCCGGAACACGCCGACCGCAACGTCGCCGTTCTGATCAGCAGGCTACGCCGCGCGCTGGGCCGCGAACGCATCGACGGATCGGTGGCCGGCTACCGGCTCATCCGCGACGATGTCAGCATCGACCTGCACGAGGCCATCGAGCTCGTGCAGGCCGCCGAGTTCGAGCTCGCCCAGGGCCATTGCGCCCTCGCGTCGGCCGGCGCGGAACATGCGGCGAAACTGCTCGACGCCGACATCGCGCTGGCCGGCGAACGCGACAACCCCTGGGTCGACGAGCTGCGCCGCACGGTCCGGCGGCTGCTGCGTCGCGCCCGGGTGTGCTGGAGCGCCGCCGCCCTTGAGCTGGGCGCGCACGACACCGCCGTCGAGGCGGCCTCGGCCGCGTTGCGAGACGATCCGCTCGACGAGGAGGCCTGTCGCACCGTGATGCTCGGCCACCAGCGGGCGGGCCGGTCAGGTGCGGCGCTGGTCGCCTACCAGTCGCTGCGCATCGCGATGTCCGAGCAGCTCGGCAGCGACCCGTCACCGGTCACCCAGGCCGTCTTCCTGTCGGTTCTCCGAGCCGAGAACCTGACCGCGCCACACCACCCGACCCGTCAACCGGCCACCGTTGCGGCCGGGACCACCGACGCCATCGTCGGACGCGAGGTCGAACTGGCCGCGCTGCGCGCGCTGTGGGAAGGCGCCGCAGCAGGCCGGCCCGCCCTGGCGGTACTCGTCGGTGAGGCGGGAATCGGCAAGAGCGCGCTGGCCACAGCGCTCACGACCGAGGCCCGCCGCACCGGCGGGCTGACATTGCACGTCAACTGTTTCGAGGCCGAACGATCGCTGTACCTGCAGCCGCTCGTGGACGCGATTCGGTCCGTCATGCACCGGATGAGCGCCTTCGAGCTACGAGAGATGGCCGGTAACCGGCTCGGCACGCTCGCCGGTCTCGTTCCGGAGCTCTCCGACATCGTCGGCGAGATTCCCTATGCCCGTGCCGGCCCCGAGCTCGAGCACCGTCGCAGCCTCGACGCGCTCGTCGGGTTCCTCATCCGACTCAGCGGGCGACAGCCGGTGCTCCTGGTCATCGAGGACATGCAGTACGCGGGCCTGTCCACTGTGGAGGCGCTGCACCTACTCGCCGGGCATTGGATGGGCAGCCGCTCGATGGTGGTGCTCACCGAGCGCACCTCCGAGGACCCGACCGTCACCGACATCCTGCGCGACATCGCCACCTGGTTCGAGCTCGGGCCGCTGTCCCGGACGGACGTCGCCACCCTCATCGGACGATCCGGGCTCGGCTGGGATACCGACCGGCTCTACGCCTGGACCGGGGGCTCCCCGCTGTTCCTCACCGAACTGATGCGCCATCCGCCCGCCTCCCGCGACCCGATGACCATTCCGCGCTCGCTGCACGAAGCCGTCGCGGGCCGGATCGCACACGCCGGCGAGGCGGTCGCCGAACTGCTCACCCAGGGCGCCGTGCTGGGCGAGACCTTCTCCCTCGACGGGGTGGCTGAGCTCAGCGGCCTGAACGTCGAGGACTGCGCCCGACGCGCCGGACGGGCCTTGCGCGCCGGCCTGCTCGTCCCCCAGGGCGAGAGCTTCCGGTTCGCCAACAACATCGTCCGCACGGTCGCCTACGAGTCCGTCCCCGAACCGGTGCGGATCTCCCGGCACCGGCGCGCCGCCCGGGCGCTCGCCTCTCATCCGGAGGCGGTCGCCCGGCATCTCGCCGCGGCGCTGGACTGGGTCGGTGCCACGCGGGAATGGCTCGCCGCGGCGAACGCCGCGCACCTCGTGTTCGCCCACACCGATGCCGAACAGCTGCTGTGCCAGGCCGTCGAGGCCGCCCGGACCGCGAGAGACCCGAACCTGCTGGCCGTCGCGCTGATGCGGCGTGGCCGCGTCCGCTGCGACCTCGGACGACATGCCGAGGCGCGCACCGACCACGAGGACGCCCTCGCGCTGGCCCGCGAGATCGGCGACGTCGAGCTCGAGGCCCAGGCGCTCGAGCAGCTCGGCTGGACCGCCCTCTACGCGCGCGACGCGCTGGGCGCGATCGACCTCGCCGAGCAGGCCACCGAGCTCGCCGAGTCGGCCGCCGCGGCTCCCTGTGCGGTACCGACCGCGATGCTGCTGCTCGGGCGGGTCCGGCACTGGGACGGCGACTACGCCAGCGCCGCGGCGGCCTACGATCAGGTGCTCGACGCGGAGTCGGGCGACACCACCGTCGCACTGGCGCTGGCCTACCGCGGCGCCCTGCTCCAGCATCTGGACCGGTTCGCCGAGGCCAAGGCCATGCTGTCGCGGGCCGCCATCCTGTGCCGACGGGTCGGCGAGTTCCGCCCACTGTTGCAGACCCTGTTCTTCACGGCCCTCGCCCGTGGCGACACCGGGGACCTGGCCGGCGCCCTGCGCGCGCTGGACAACGCCCGACGACTGATCGATGCCGAGAACGTCGGGGTCTACCGGGCCGGGATCGAGACGACCACATCGTGGATATGGCAGGAGCTCGGTCAGCCCTCCCGGGCTCGCGAACACGCCGAAGAGGGGATCCGGCTCGCCCGGCGCGGTGGGGGCGCGCTGGAACTCGAGCAGGAGTTGCACGCGCAACTCGCCATCGCCGACTGCGACCTGCTTCTGGGCCGCGACGACGACGCCGCCGCCGCCGTCGAAGCGGCCACCCCGATGCTCGACCAGCCGCTGCCGTTCAAGCCGCGCGCGGCGCTGCGGCTGCTCGAGATGCGTACCCGGTGGGACCCGGCACTGGCCGAGGTCCTCCTCACCGAGGCCCGCAGCCACTCCTCCGCCAAGTACGCCGCGCTGGCCCTGGACCATCTCGGCCGCCCCGCGGAGGCCGCCGCCCTCGCGTCGTCGACGGGCTCCGATCTGCTCGTGGCGCAGCTCGGGACACCGGCGGCGCGACGCGCGGCGCTCGACCGGATCGCGGACGCCCTGCCGGCCGGGTTGCACGAGTCGTTCGTCGGCGGCGGCAGGCTGATGGTCGGGCGGCCGCGAACGAGCTGAGGAACCGAGACTGTCGGTACTCGAATGTACGTTCGAGTTATGGCGGTCGGCGAGGAGAACCGGGCGGGTGTCGCCGAGCTGACGCCCGGCCCGGAGCTGGCCGCCGCACTCCACGAGCTCGACCTTGCCGCGGTGCCCAACACCGAAGTGGTGGACGTGCTGCGGTCGGCATGGCGGCA
This sequence comes from Pseudonocardia hispaniensis, assembly GCF_042658695.1. Lineage (NCBI taxonomy): Bacteria > Bacillati > Actinomycetota > Actinomycetes > Pseudonocardiales > Pseudonocardiaceae > Pseudonocardia > Pseudonocardia hispaniensis. The sequence continues at coordinate 39,920 of NZ_JBHSQW010000039.1, forward strand.
GGTCTCCCACTCCTTCTCCGTGTTCCTGGCCGCGATGGTGGAGGTCGGACATGCGGTCCCGGTTCCCGAGGGACCGTCCGCAGGCTCGACGGTCGAGCGGCGGCGAGCGGCATGGGAATGGTCGGCTGCCGAGATCGCGGCGGCGCTGACGTTCACCGGCCGCCGGGCCGAGAGTGAGCTCGCGTTCGCGCAGGTCCTCGTCGAGCACCTGCCGCTGGTGTTCGCGGCGCTCGCGGACGGCGAGATCGACCATCTCAAGGCTCGGGTGTTCGCCGATCACCTCTGCGACCTCACCGATGAGCAGGTCGCGGTGATCTGCCGTCGGATCCTGCCCGGGGCACCCCGCTGGACCACCGGGCAGCTGGCGAATCGGCTGCTGCGGGAGGTCCAGAACATCGACCCGGACGCGGCACGCCGCCGCTACCAGCGCGCGCTGCGCGAACGCGGGGTATCCGGCTACCTCGATGCCGACGGTACCGCCCGGATCACCGGACACGGTCTGCCGCCTGCTGAGGCCGCCGCGGCCGCCGAGCGGCTGGACCAGCTCGCCCGGTCGGTGAAGGCCGCCGGGCATCCCGCGCCCGAACGGACGCTGCGTGCCGATCTGCTGCTGCGGTTGCTGGATGGTCGATACGACGGGTTCAACCGCGAGCAGATCGTCGCGGCGATGCTGGCCGACGAGGCAACCTATCCGCCGGAACGCGCTGTCCCGGAGCCGGCGAAGCCGAGTCCCAGGACGGCACCGCGCACCGGCGTCGAGATCCGCGTTGGACTGTCGACACTTCTGGGTTTGGACGAACACACGGCCGAGCTGGCCGGCTGGGGATCGGTCACCGCCGCCGAGGCCCGCCTGCTGGTCGCCGCCCAGCATGCCGCGCAGTGGCGCGTCGCGCTTCTCGACGACAACGGGTTCCTGAGCTGCGCGACCCTCACCCGCCGACGCCCGACCGGGCTCGCACACCCGACAACGGCGGCGCAGGGTGGCGTCGTCGAGATCCACCTTTCGACCCAGCTGCTCCAGCGGCTCACCAGTGGCGACATCGTCCTCGACGAACAGACGGCCGCGGCGTGGGGAACCCTGGTCGCCGATATAGCCCACCGATGCCGCGCCGGCGAGACGGATCCCCAACGACTGGATGCCCGTCCGCGCGACCGGTTCGTCCGTTCGGCGCTGCGCCGTTACGTCCAGATGCGCGACCGCTCCTGCGTCGCCCCCGGGTGCAGGTGGCCAGCTCGTAAGGCCGATGCCGACCACACCCAGGATCACGCGCACGGCGGGGAAACGGCCCGCGGGAACGTCGGGCCGCTGTGTGCGATGCACCATCTGATGAAGCACGCCGGGTGGAACCTGGTCCAGCCTCGGCCTGGCGTCTTCCGCTGGCGTAGCCCGCTCGGGCAGATCTACTGGACCGGCGGCGAGCCCGTCACACCCGATCTGCCCGAGCCCGTCCCCGGCGACCCCGAGCCGGAGCACCCGCCTCCACCCTGAGAAGCCTGCCGAAGATCGATGTCCATCAGCAGGTGCGGGCGCCCGACGTAGATCTCGGGCGCTCCGCGCCGGACCCAGCCGAGCCTCCGAAAGAACGTCTCGTTCGGAGGCTGCACGTGCGCGACCATGCACCGGCCACCATGGGCCGTGGCGGTGGCGACCGCGAACCGGACCAGTGGGGCACCGAGCCCGACGGCGCGGAACTCTCGCAGAACCGCGAGCCGGTCGCCCTGCCAGAGGCCATCCGAGTCATCAAGCGGGTAGAGCCGGACGGCGCCGGCCGGCACCCCGTCGACCAGGCCGAGCACGTGCAGGGTCCGCGGGTCGAGGTCGCGGATATCGGCATCGGACTCGGCGAACACGCCCTGCTCGTCGACGAACACCGCGTTCCGGATCTGGTGGTGCGCGGTGAGATCGGCGCTGTCGCGCACCAACACGCAGCTGGCCGTTGTCGCCGGTGCGGCGGTCACGACATCTCCAGCAGCGCCGCAGGCGACGGTGCAGCCTCGATATCGGCGCGGTAGCGTTCCAGCGCGGCGAGCCAGGCCGTGCGGTCGGTAAAGGTCCGGGAGACGGTGTGCCGCCCGTCGGCGACGGTCACCGCCACATCGATGCGGTACGGCTCGCCGCCGGACCATGGGTCCACCGTGACCTCAATGAGCGTCTCCGAGGGCAGGTGGAACTCGATGCGCCGCCCCTCGGTCATGGCCTCCGGTTGCTCGGAACCGGACAACACTGCCCATACCCGACCCGCGGCACGAGCGGCCTCGACGATCTGGACACGGCGATGGCGCTCCCGTTCAGCGGACATCTCCCGGTCGGCCATTCCGCAGGCGACACCGAGGAGCAGGTCGGACGGGATGACGGTGCCGGTGGGGCAGGCGGTGGCGAGAAGGTCCTCGGGGGCCGCCTCGACGGCGATCAGCTCCTCGACCGAGTTGCAGCGCCGGCGCAGTTCGGCGAGCACCGACTCGATGGCCGCGATTCCCCGCTGATAGGCCGACGGATCGTTGATCAGCGTCGGGTAGAGGTTGTCCTCGGCAGCGCGCCAGCGACTGCGTGCCATGGTCACGGCGGGCGAGAAGGTTCCGGCGTCTGGCATGGCAGCTCCCAGGTCTTGTGACGCATCGTGCGGCGGCGGGCGGGCCTGGCCGTGGGCTGAACCGCCCGCCGCCGCAAGGAGGTGGTCTCAGACCGTCCAGGTCTGGAGCACGAGCGCACCCTCACGGCGAGCCTGGAGGGTCGCGTCCAGGACGTCGAGGGGGGAGAAGGGCAGCACCCCCTCGATCAGGTCGGTTTCGCGCATGCCGTACAGCGCGGCCATGGCGAACCGGCAGGCGTAGACCTTGCCGCCCTCCTTCATGAAGGTCTTGAGCTGGTTGTTGTAGGCCATATGGCCGGGGAAGGCCTCGGCACCGACGGTCGGGAAGCCGCGGGTGGCCGAGGCCATCAGCACACCCGGCCCGTAGAGAATCAGGCTGGTGTCGAAGCCCTTGCGGTTGATCCGGGTACAGGTGAGCATGTTGACCAGGCCGACCGAACCCTCATAGGGCACGGTGTGCATGAAGATGTAAGCCTTCTCGCCCGGCTCGGCCTGGATGTCGTCGAAGACCTTGCCCTCATAGTCGACAATCGCGTCACCCTCATGCGCCCGTTCACCGACGATCTGAGCCACGGTGCTCTCCTTCTGTGTTGGGTGTGATGGTCGAGGGCTAGACCGCTGGGCCCGGAGAACGGGGTGGCGGCGCCCACGTCTTGCGATGGCTGCCCGGCATCGCTTTGAGGATCCGGTGCCGCAGGGGCCAGGGCAGCGCCATGTAGACCGGGGCGAAGATCCGCAACCAGATGATCTCCTTGATCCCCTTGGGCGGCCGCGGCGCACGGCTACCGGTGCGTTGCGCGAGCTTGTGATGTGCCGCGACCAGGAGGTAGTGCTCCGAGTTCTCCCGAAGCCAACTCGAGAAGCTCATCTCAGGCCTTCTTCGCCAGATCGGCGAGGCCGTTCTGGGCGGCGACCACGATCGGTTCGTTGAGCGCACCGATCGCCGGGGAGTACACGTTCTCCATGGTCGCGAGGTCGTGCAGCGTCATCCCGAACCGAATCGCCTGGGCCAGGAAGTCGGCGCGTTCCTTGATGCCCTCGCCGCCACCGACCATCTGCGCCCCGATCAACCGCAGGCTGCCCGGCTCGGCCAACAACTTGACCTTCACCTTCTTCACACCCGGGTAGTACCGGGCCCGAGAGATCCCCTCGGCGACCCCGAGCACATACGGAATCCCCAACGCCGTGGCCGTGGCCTCACCGAACGAGGCCCCACCGATCACCCACTTCCCCGCCGGGGTGCCCCACGGCACATACACCGCCCGATACGCCCGATCCCCCCCACCGGCATTGGTGCCGGCCACCTTGCCCTGGGCGTAGGCATGCGACCCGGTCAACCCCTGCAACGGCACCCCGGTCAACCCGTGCGGAATCTCGGTGGCATCCCCCGCCGCCCACACATCCGGCGCCGAGGTCTTCATGTGGTCATCCACCACGATCCCACCGGTCGACCCCAGCTTGATACCGGCCGCCGACGCGAGCCGGTTGTTCGGAGTCTTGTGCGTCGCAACGACCGCCAGCTCGGCCTCGATCTCACCGGAGGAGGTCTTCAGCGCACGCAGCCGACCGCCATCCCCGAGGAACGCCTCCAACGTCGTGTTGAAGTGCAGATGCACCCCCAACTCCCGCCAGGACTCCTCGACCGGCGCCATGATGTCCGGATCGGCCATCGCCGCCAGCGGATAGGGGTTGGGGTCGATCAAATGGGTCTCGATCCCACGATGCGCCAACGCCGTCACCATCTCCACACCCAACGGCGAAGCCTCCACGACCACCGCACGCTTGGTGTCCGCGATGACCTTGTCCCACTCGGCCGCCCGGCGGATGTTCTTGACGTAGTACAGCCCATCGAGATCACTGCCGGGCACCCCGGGATCCGCATAGTCGAACCCGGTGGCGATGACCAGCCGGTCGTAGCGCACAGCGCCCTCACCGGCCACCGCGACCGTCTTGGCCGCGGTGTCGATCGCCGTGACCTCGGTCTCGTAATGGACGTCGATCCCGGCGTCCACATACGCCTGCTTTCCGGCCAGGATGAGCTTGTCGAAGCTCTCGATCTCGCCCCCGTGCACATACGGGATGCCGCACGGGCTGTAGGCGACGTCCTCGAACTGGGTATAGACGATCACCTCTGCGTCGGGATCGACGGCCTTGATGCCGCCGGCGGCGCCCAGCCCCGCCGCTCCCCCGCCGATCACCACCGTCTTACGCGGCACGTCGGACCTCTTTCGCCGTCCCACCGAGATGTTCACTATCTGAGATAGATGTGTACGATACTCAATGAAATCGGCGTGTCAATCACCGTGAGCGGCCAGATCGGGTATCCGTCAGCTGCGGCTGACCTCCCGCGCCCGCGCCAGCAGGGCCTGTTCCGCGCGATCGAACTCCGCGGTGCGCGCGGTCGCGTCGGCCGCGAGATCGCACAGCGTGGCACGAAGCCCGTGAGCCATGTCCGCCACCGCCGCCGGTGCCGCCCCGCCCTCGGCCCGCCGGGACGCGACGATCAGTTCGGGGTCGAGCACCTCCGACAGGTCCGCATCGGCGAGACCCCACGACCGTCCGGTGTGCTCGAGCGCGGCGGCGTCGATCATCTCACCGGTGATCTCCGAGCCCGGGACTCCGGCGCGGCTGGCCTCCCGCACCGTGTTACCGACGACGACGTAGGCCGTCCGGTAGTCGACGCCGAGGCGCTGCACGAGGTATTCGGCGAGGTCCGTGGCCTGCGTGTAGCCCCGGTCGAGCTCCTCACGCATCCGGTCGGGGTTGACCCGCAACGTCCGGATGACACCGCTGATCAACCGGGTGATCCGCATGCTCAGATCCAGGGCCCGCGGCACCTCACCGTAGGCGAAGATCAAGTTGTCGCTGCGCGCCGAGGGGCTCTTGCTGACCGCCAAGAACCCGGTGAGCCGCCCGATCACCACTCCCGAGGCTCCCCGCACGATCGCCAGCGCATACGGGTTGCGCTTCTGCGGCATGAGGACGCTGGAACGGGTGTAGGCGTCGTCGAGGTCGACGAAGTCGAACTCCGAGGACGAGAAGATCTCCAGATCCTCGGCGAGCTTCGAGAAGTTCGACAACAGGCTCGCAGCGGTGGCGAGAATGTGGATCAGGCCGTCCACCTGCCACATCGCATCGCGGGTATGCGGGATGACACGGGGAAAGCCCAGCGCCGCCGCGATCGGCCCGCGGTCGGCCAGCAGCCGGGTGCCGTTGACACAGCCCGCGCCGCCCGGGCTGGCGTCCACCCAGTCGAGCTCGTCGAGCATCCGACGAGCGTCGCGCACCGCCGAGTAGACGAACGACAGCAGATAGTGCCCGAACGTCGAGGGCTGCGCCTTCTGCAGATAGGTCTGGTCGGGCAACAGCGTGGCGGCGTGCGCCTCGGCGACGTCGACGGCGTCGCGAGCGAACTCGACCGTCTCCTCGACCAGTCCGATGAGCTGCCGACGAAGGTGCAGCCGAAGCGCCACCCGCGCCGCCTCGCGCCGCGGCCGCCCAGCGTGCAGCCAACCGGCGACGTCCCCGATCCGGGAGACGAAGAAGCGCTCGCGGGAGTTGTAGGGTTCGCCGTACACGGGGTCGTACGGGAAGTCGTCCGCCGCGACCTCGGTGACCTCGAGCAGCAACCGCAGCAGCTCCCGGCAGGCCTCGTCGGGGACGATGCCGCGTCGGCGCAGGTCCAGCACGTGCGCGAGGTCCGCCAGATTGAGCCCGTGGTGCAGGAAGCTGGCGTCGGCGTTCTCCAGCGCGAAACCGGAGTCGATCAGCTCGGGCGCGGGCCCGCTGCGCGGAAATCCCGCCTCCCGGGTGCGACGTGGTGCCATGCTCGGCTGGGTCATGCCCGTCCCTTCATCATCGTTCCGACAGCAGGCAGTACCCCGCCCGTATGCCACCACACGACGGTGCCCGGCCGGTCCGTCAGCCGATCGACCGCCACGGAGAAGGCCTCCGCACCGTAGGTTTCGTCCAGCAACAGGCCCTCGGTGTGCAACGCCAACCGGGCCCGATCCCGCTCGAGCTCCGACGCGATCCCGAATCCGGGACCTCGCGCGTCGACGAGGGTGCACGCGTCCGGCCGGGGTCGCGGAGTCCCGAGCAACGCGGCGCAGTCGACGGCCAGCGCGCGCACCCGCGCACCGATCTCCTCGGGCGGACGGCTCACCGACACCCCCAGCACCGGGACGTCCAGGCCGACCGCGGCGAGTCCGGCCAGCAACCCGGCGACGCTGCCCCCGGACCCGACTGGCAGCACGATCACCGACGGCGGCGCTGCCAGCTGGCCGGCGAGCTCGGCCGCCGCGGCCGCGAACCCCACTGCCCCCAGCGGCGTCGATCCCCCGCGCGGGACACCGAAACCACGCGACCCGAGCTCGGCCGCCCGCGCCGCGACCTGCCGGTCGACCTCCTCGCGCCGCGACCCGCCGATCGGTCGCAGCGTCGCACCCGCAGCGACGGCCAGCGCCAGGTTCGGTGAGGTCGGTTCGCCCCAGACCACCAGCTCGCAGGCCATCCCCGCACTCCGAGCGGCCAGCGCGGCGGCGGCGCAGAAGTTGGATCCCGGCCCGCCACCGGTGACGAGCACCTCGGCGCCGCGCGCGCGGGCCGCCCCGAGCAGGAACTCCAGCGGCCGAGCCTTGTTGCCGGCCACCCCGAAGCCGATGAGATCGTCGCGTTTGACCAGCAGCGGGCCGCAGCCCAGGGCGGCCTCCAGCCGCGCTGCCCGCATCAGCGGGGTCGGGAGCAGCCCGAGCCGGACCCGGGGAAGCGCGCTCCACGGCGCATCCGCCGTCGGCGATACGGCGCCTGCGAGGTGGCTCACGCCCACTCCTGCGGCTCGGCGGCACGCGCCGATTCGGCCTTGGCCAGCACCACGTCCACCATCTGGGCCGCGACGTCGACGGCGGGCCCGCACGCCCAGGTCCGCACCTGATCCTCGGTGGCCAGGCCGCGTCTCACCAGGCCGGCGGCGAGCTCGGCACCGTCCTGCCGGAGTACCTCGTGCAGCGCCTGCTGGGCACGATGCTTACCGATCTGCCTCGACAGGCCTGCGAGCACCCGCTCCGACACGAGCCCCGACCCGAACCTGGTGACGTTGGTGGCCATCGCGTCGGGATGCACCTCAAGGCCTTCGATGAGCCCGAGCGCGATCCGCAGCGCCGCCCCGGCCAGCTGAGACACCTCGGGCAACGCGATCCACTCGGCCTTCCAACCCCGTCCATCGCGCTCGTGCCCGGCCACCACGCCCTCCACCAGCACCGCAGCGGCGGAGCGGGTGAGCCGAGCCAGCGTGTCCAGGTGCTCGCTGGACTCGGGGTTGCGCTTGTGCGGCATCGTGATGCTGGACACGCCGCCGGGCGGCGCCGGTTCGGCCAACTCCCCGATCTCGGGCCGGGCCAGCTCGTATACCTCGGTCCCGATCCGGGCCAGCGTCCCGCAGATCAACGCGAGCGTGGTGCCGAACTCGGCGACCCGGTCCCGCGCGGTCAACCAGGAGATTCCGGGGTCGGCCAGGCCCAGCTCGGCGCAGAAGCGGGCCCGCAGCGCCAGGGCGTCGGCGCCGAAGAAGGCCAATGCCCCGACCGCCCCGCCGAGTTGCCCGACGACCCAGCGATCGCGCCCCTCGCGCAGCCGCTGCAGATGCCGTCGCACCTCGTCGGCCCAGGACGCGACCTTGAACCCGAACGTGATCGGCGCGCCGGGCTGGCCGTGCGTCCGCCCGGCCATCACGGTGCTGCGGTGGCGCCGGGCGAGATCGACCAGGGCCGCTTCGAGCAAACGCAGGTCCCGCCACGCGATACCGCCGACCTCGCGCATGACCAGCCCGAACCAGGTATCGCTGACGTCCTGGACGGTGGCCCCGAGATAGACGTACTCGCGGACATCGGCGGGCAGCACCCGCAGCAGCCCGCGGATCAGCCCGAGGGTGGAGTGCGACGTGAGCCGGGTCTGCTCCGCGACGTACTCGAGGTCCAGCGCGTCGACCCTCGCCGCGGCCGCGATCTCCTCGGCGGCCCTGCCCGGCACGATCCCGAACGCGGCCTGAGCCCTGGCCAGCGCGGCGAGGATGTCCAGCCACGACTGCAGCATCGCGCGCTCGTCGAACACCCCGGCCAGCTCGGGGGTACCCCACAGGTGGGCGTAGAGGGTCGAACTGCTCAGCCGGGTGCCCACGACGACTCCTGCTCGGCCAGCAGCTCCAGCGCCTCGCGGATGTGGTCGAGCGACGCCCCCCACGGCACGCTGGCCCAGCCCGGCCCCGACTCGACGTGCTCCTCCTGCAGGCAGCACTTGGTGAGCACCGGCCCGGCGGCGGACTCGACGGCGCGCTTCGGACAGAAGTCCACCATGGGCGGGTCCTCGCCGTAGAACCAGCGGTGGATCTGTCGCGAACGCGCGCATCCGAGCAGCGTCCAGTCGGCGCGCGGCGGATGTTCGTCGAGATAGGACACCGTCGCTCCGGGGATCTCTCCACCGGAGCCGCGACACGGCAGCAGATAGTGCTCGGCCGGATGATCCTCGGCGAGCTCGGGGAGCGGGGTCAGGTCGCCGACCAGCTCGATCGGCCTCAGCGACTCGGTGACGGCGAGGACCCGGCGGGCCTGGTCGAGCAGCTTCGCGGGCTGCGGCGGGACGACCTCGCGGACGGTGATCGTCAGAGCTCGCGGCTCGAGGATGAAGTTCACATGGCCGTACCGGCCCTGCACGATGACGGCGCGGGCGGCCGGCGCCCGCCGGTGGGCGATGGCGGCGAGCACGGAGGGAATCGATACGTCCGCCTCGTCGTCGACGACGAACGCGCATTCCTCTGGCCCGGCCAGCATCTCCACCGCCACGATCGGTGAGAACAGCTCGGTGTCCGACGCACGGGTGATGTGCAGCAGCGCCGTCTGCCCCGCGGAGCGGGCGACGACGAAACGGGTGCGCCGGTACGCGTCGCGTCCGAGCAGAAGCGCCCGCATCGCGGCCTGCTCCAGCGCGACGCCCGGGGGCATCGTGGTCACCGCCACCCCGCGGTAGCGGTTCGGGACGAGGTTCGGTCCGGCGGGTGCGCTCACGCCGTGTCCGATCCGGCCAGCTCGCGGCGCGGCGCAAGCGCCGTGTCGGACCGCAGACCCAGCCGCAGCGTCTCCGTCGAGAGCACATCGCCGAGCGCAACATTGCCGAGGTTGACCTCGGGCCCGAACCGTCGGATGAACCAGGCCTGCTGCGCCGCGCGGGGCGCCTCGAACAACACCCGCTCCACCCCCACGGCGGTGGCCACCGCTTCCACCACGTCCGGTCGCACCCGGCCCGCCGCGTCGAAGGTGCCGACGGTGCCGCTCTGCCTGCCCTCGGTGACGACGAGCTGGGCGCCCGCGTCGAGGTCGGCGCGGCATTCGGCGGGCCAGTGCCGGGCCGCCAACTGCTCGCCAGGAGCCTTGGCGCCGACCTCGGCGAGCACCGTGAACGACCGGGCGGCCCTGCGGATGAGCGCGTGTTTCTCCGCGAGGGTCATCGCAACCGTCCCACGGGAGACCTCGACGTGCGAGAAGCCGGCGTCGCGCGCCCACGCCAGACACTCGGCCGCGCGGTCCTGCGCCCACGCGATCTCCAGCAACGTCCCGCCGAGACACGCGGCGACTCCGTGTTCGGCGAGCAGGGCGAGCTTGGCGGGCAACGCCGTGTCGACATAGGCGGTGCCCCACCCCACCTTCCAGATGTCGAGATGGGCGGCGGCGGAGGCGAGCACGTCGGCCGTGGCGATCCGCCCGGCACCGGGGTCGAGCACGTGGGTCAGCCCCACGACCCGGGGCTTGGCCGATCGGGTCGGCAGGTCGAGGAAACCGGCTGGCACGGAGGTCACCACGGATCAGCCGCGGACCAGGTCGATGACGGGCGCCAACTCGGCCCCGGTCTGCTCCACCGGTAGCCCCTCCAGCCGCCGTCCCACGATGTCCAGCGCCAGGCTGAACGCCCGCTCGGCGCGCTCCGGGAAGGTCCAGACGTGTGCCGCCGCGAAGCCCGCCCAGTCGGCCGGACCGACCACCGGGCTGTCGCTGTAGTCCAGCTCGTGCCAGGTCACGGCCAACTCCATCAACCCGAGCAGGGCGTCGACGTCGGTGTCGACCGCGAGCAGGCGGTCGTGGTGCTCGGGGTAGCGTGCGGCCGCCCGGCAGCCACCCCGACAGATGGACAGCCGACTCGGCGCGTGTGCCACGGTCATCGACAGCTCCAGGTGCATCGATCCGAACGCTTGTGACAATGCACACGATGCACCCGCCCGTTGCACGGGTGTTGCAGCGATTCGGAGGAGGATCAGTGGACCTGAGTGAGCCCGAGGTCAGTGAGCGCAGTGTGCACGCGCGGTGGGACGGCGGACTGCGCGTGCACGTCGACGCCGGCGGCTTCGAGATCGTGTCCGATGAGCCGGACTCGGTGCCGGGCGGCAGCGGCACCGGGCCACAGCCCACGGAGTTGTTGTTGGCCTCGATCGCGTCCTGCTTCACGATCGCGCTGGCCTATACGGCGGCCAAGCGCAACATCGAGCTCAAGGATCTGTTCGTCGATGTCACGGGGCGCTACGACGGACCGCGTTTCGACGCGTTCCGGATCGCCGTGCGCGTCCGCGAGCCGCGGGACGCCCAGCTGACCAGGCTGATCGAGGCGGCCAAGCGGGTGTGCTACGTGACCCGGACGCTGTCAGAGCCCCCGAAGATCGACGTCGTCGTCGAGGAGTGACCGCAAGGCCTGTAGGGCGACGTCCCGCAGCGGCAGCCCGAGCGCGGCCGCCGCTGCGGCGACGTCGTCGTGCTCGGGCTTGGCGCCCGATGGGCCGCGCTTGACCCGGATCGTGTGCCCGGCCACGGTCACGGTCGTGGTCTGCCGGGGCAGCGCGGGCCGCTCGACATGAGTGCGGCGCAGGCCGAGGCTGCCGGTCTCGCGCAACACCATTCGTTCGCACGCGGCGGCGTGCTCGGGTGCGGCGAGCACGTGCACGGTATGCCCGGGCCGGGATTTCTTCATCCCGATCGGCGTGATCCAGGCGTCGGCCGCGCCTGCGGCGAGCAGCCGCTCGATCAGGTATCCGAGGACCTCGCCGGTGACATCGTCCACATTGGTCTCAATTTGGACCATCGACGACGCGGGCGCAACGGCCTCGCCGAGCAGCGCGGGTAGCACATTGGACCGGCTCGGCTCCTCGCGCGTTCCTGCGCCGTATCCGTTGGCGCACAAGGTCATCGCTGGTATCGGACCGAACCGGGTACCCGCGGCGAGCAGCAGCGCGATCCCGGTGGGGGTGACGGTCTCGCCCGCGATACCGGCCGAGGTCACCGGCGCGCGGGCGGCGGCGAGCAGCGCCGCACTCGCCGGAGCGGGCAGCGGCAGGGTCCCGTGCCGGGTCTCGACGGTCCCGCTGCCCAGCGCCAGCGGCCCGCAGTGCACGGCGTCGACGCCGAGCAGGTGCAACGCGGCGGCGACCCCGACGGTGTCGACGATCGTGTCCACCCCGCCGATCTCGTGCAGGTGCACCCGCTCGACGGGCACGCCGTGCAGCCGGGCCTCGACCTCGGCGATGGCCCGCACCGCCCGCACCGCCAGGTCGGCGACGGACGCCGGGCGCGCCCGCCCGGCGAGCTCCAGCAGCGCCGCGGCCGGCCGCTCGGTGGTGTGCTCGTGCGTGGTGACCCTGGCATGGACGGCACGCAGTGCCCCGCGGTGCACGGGCTCGGCGTGCAGCTCCCAACCGGTCAGCCCGGTGCTGGCGACGGCGGCTCGCACGTCGTCGATCGGGGCGCCGAGGTCGAGCAGCGCACCGAGCAGCATGTCACCGGCGATCCCGCTGAACGGGTCGAGCCAGAGGATCATCTTTTCCTCGCAATTCGGTATGCGGCCATCGCGGCGGCGAACCCGGAGTCGATGTTGACCACGGTGATTCCGGCCGCGCACGAGGACAGCATGGCCAGCAGCGCCGTGACACCCTGCAGGTTCGCGCCGTAGCCGACCGAGGTCGGCACGGCGATCACCGGACAGCCGACGAGACCGCCCACGACGCTGGGCAGCGCACCCTCCATTCCCGCGATAACGACCACCGCGTCCGCCGCGGCCAGATCGTCGCGCACCGCGAGCAAGCGGTGCAGGCCTGCCACGCCGACGTCGGCGATCCGGTGCACGGTCAACCCCACGGACTCGGCGACGGCAGCCGCCTCGGCGGCGACCGGCCCGTCCGAGGTCCCGGCGGAGAGCACGGCGAGTCGGAAGCCGCGCGGGGCCGCGCGCCGCCAGGCCAGCAGCCGGCCAGGCTCGTCGTACTCACCGCCGGGCACGGCCGCAAGCACGGCGCGTGCGTCGTCCGGGTCCACCCGGGTGACCAACACCGGGCCCGTGTTCGCCCGCAGCAGGCTCGTGACCACCCCGGCGATCTGAGCCGCGCTCTTTCCCGGGCCGTAGACGATCTCGGGCAGGCCCTGCCGCGCCTCCCGGTCGGTGTCGGGGCGTGCGTAGCCGAGATCGTCGAAACCCGTGGTGCTCACGTCCCTGGTGTGGTCGGCAACCCGAGCAGCACGTTCATCCGGCCGGTGCGAAAGCCCTGCAGGTCCAGCGCGCAGAACTCGAATCCGGCGCCGCGCAGCGCGTCGTCGAGGTCACGCCGCACCTCGGCGGCGCGTGGCAGGTCATCGGCGGGCAGTTCCAGTCGCGCGACCGTCCCGTGCGCGTGCGCGCGCACCCGGCAGACCGGGAACCCCAGGGCGTGCACCGCGGCCTCGGCCGCCTCGACGCGGGCCAGCACCTCGGGGGTCACCGGGTCACCGTAGGCGACCCGGGAGGCCAGGCAGGCGGCGGCCGGTTTCGCCGCGGTGACCAGGCCGAGGCGGGCGCTGACCGCCCGGACGTCCGCTTTGGTCAACCCGACGTCGACCATCGGGGCGATCGCGCCGCGCACTGCCGCGGCATGCTGGCCGGGGCGGTGATCACCGAGATCGTCGATGTTCGTGCCGAGCGCGACCGCGGCGCCGGACAGCTCGGCCAGCGGCTCCAGCGCGTCGAAGAGGGCACTCTTGCAGTGAAAGCAGCGGTCCCCGGAGTTGGCCACGTACGCCGAGCGGTCGAGTTCGTCGGTCGCCACCTCCATGTGGGCGATCCCCCGGGCCCTGGTGAACGCCCGGGCGGCCCGCCGCTCGGCCTGGGGAAGACTCGGCGACACCGCGGTCACCGCTACCGCCGCCGTACCCAGCTGTTCGGACGCGACGGCGGCCAGCAGCGCGGAGTCGGCGCCGCCGGAGAAGGCCACCAGGATCCGCCGCTCGCGGCGCAGGCGCTCACGTAGGGCGTCGAGCAACACCTCGGCGTCAGCCATCGGTCACCTCCCGCGGACAGCTTATGAGCGATCGGCGAGAAGGGAGGGGCGGGCCGGTTCTGCTGCGGGTACGGGGCGATCGGGCATCCCGGTCCGAGCCCAACGGTGACTGCCGCGGACACCTGTCACGGCCGGCGTCGTCACTCCCAGTAGGCTCCCCGCCGATCTCGCCACCGGGCCCTCGGATAGCTCGTTCGGGGAGGCGCTGCTCGGTCGCCCGGGTAGCGTGCAGCACAGGACTGGACAGGAGGGTGACCGCGGTGGACGTCGAGGGCCCACGCAACCCGAACCCTCGCTCCCGCATGTTCGTCTCCCCCCCGATCCGTTCTCCGCGCCCCGCTCAGCAGCCCTGGCCCCGCCGCGCCGAACGTGAGCAGTCCGGCCGCGACTTTCGCGACCAGCCACCTCCGATCCGTCCCGGCCGTCCCGGGCGCGAACCCCCGCCACGGGAGTGGCCCGCCGAACGCGGCGGGACACGCGCCGTGTCGCCCTCGACCGGCCGGAGCGTGCCGCCGCGGTCCCTGGGCGGAGGGCAGCGTCCGCTCCGCGGGACCGGCCCGGCCGGGCCGGGTGCCGACCTGGCGGGGAAGACCATCGACCTGCGCGTTCGAGATCAGCGTCCGACGGCACCTCCGCAGGCCGCACCGCTGCCGCCCAGGCGACGCATCGATGCCACGCAGCCCGGCCCGGGTCGCCGAGACGCCCTGGAGCCCACGCAGCCGGTGGCCCGAGTGCAACCGGAACGGGTCCGGCCGAGGCACGATTCGACCGCGCGGACCGCCGCCTCGGTGCCCGCCGACCGCGCGACGCGCGCCACTGCGCCGCCCCCCGCGCGGCGCGAACCCCCCGCCACGGGTGGCCGGTCACCCCGCGGCCGGGGCCTCGGTACCGCGCTGGGCATCACGGCCGCGGCGACCGTCGCACCCGGCTCGGGCCATCTGCTCCTGCGCCGCCGCCGCACCGGGGGTCTCCTCCTCGGCACGTACCTGCTCGCCGTCTCGATGATCATCGTCACGGCGGGCACGATCGGCCGCGCCCGGCTGCTGGAGACGGTGTTGTCGACGAAGGTCCTCGGCGCCGTGATGCTGGTCAGCCTCGCGGCGGCGGTCGGCTGGATCTCGGTGGTCATCCGGACCTGGATTCTGGCCCGCCCGGAACGCCTGACCGTTGGCCGTAAGGTGCTCGGCACCGCGGTCGTCGCCATGCTGTGCCTGGTCGTCGCGGTGCCGTTCGGGTTCGCCGCCACCCTGGCGAACTCCCAGCGCAACCTGCTCAACGCGCTGTTCCCCGGCCGGGGTGGCACCTCGGCGGCCGAGGCGCTCAACAAGCCGCGGCTCAACGTCCTGCTGCTGGGCAGCGACGCCGGGCCGGACCGGGAAGGCACCCGGACCGACACGATGATGGTCGCGAGCATCGACACCAGGACCGCCAAGACGATCCTGTTCAGCCTGCCCCGCAACATTCAGCGCGCCCAGTTCCCACCGGAGTCGGCGATGGCCGAGAGGTTCCCCCGGGGCTTTCATGACCCGCGCGCCCCGCTGTCGGGCGACTACCTGCTCAACGCCGTCTACGGCTACGCGCACGCGAACCCGGACGTGGCGCCCGCCGGGCCCACCGACGACCCCGGGATCAACCTGCTGAGCTCCACGGTGTCCTACATGCTCGGGCTGCCGCTGGACTTCTACCTCGAGGTCGACATGGCCGGCTTCGCCGCGATCATCGACGCGCTCGGGGGCGTGACCATCGACGTCGGGCCCACCCCGCTGCCCATCGGCGGGGTCCTGCCCGACGGCCGGCACGTCAAACCCGACGGCTACATCCAGCCCGGGCTCCACACGCTCGACGGTGAGGCCGCGCTGTGGTTCGCCCGGTCCCGGCGGAACTCCGATGACTACGACCGGATGGGCCGGCAGCGCTGCCTGCTGCAGGCCATCCTCGACCAGAAGAGCCCCACCGTCCTGCTGACGAACTTCCAGGACGTCGCCGCGGCGGCCACGGCGAACATCCGCACCAACATCCCGCAGGCCGTGCTGCCGAAGCTGGTCTCGCTGGCCGACGACGCCCAGATCAACCTGCAGAGCGTCGCGTTCGACCCGAGCCTGCCCGACCCGAGCGAGCCCGACGGCAGGTTCAACACCGCCAGGCCCGAGGTCGGGTTCATGCGCGCGGTGGTCAGCGCCGCGATCGACGGCAGACCGCTGGCCGCCCCGGCGACGGCGTCGGCGACGCCCACTCGCTCCCCGAGTCGTTCGGCAGCGACGGCCCCGCCGACCTCGGCGCCGGTGCAGCCCCCCTCGGCCGGGCCCGTGCCGGTCGCCGATTCCTGCGCCTCCGGCACCCGCTGAGTGCAGGGGCTCCCGACAGGCGACGCAGCGGTTCTGCCAGGCTATGCGGGCCACGATGACGGCGGACCCACCCAGCTGGGGTGAGCGCTGAGGAGAGGAGCACGAACGATGGCACTGCCCACGCTGACTCCCGAACAGCGCCAGGAGGCGCTCAAGAAGGCCGCGGCCGCCCGCACGGCGCGCAAGGAGTTGCGCGACGCGATCGCCCGCGGGGACCAGACCATCCCCGAGGTGCTCAGCCGCGCCAAGTCGGATGCGATCGTCGGGAAGACAAAGGTCGCCGACCTGCTCAAGAGCCTGCCTGGGTACGGGCCGGCAAAGGTGAACGCACTGCTCGAGCGGACCGGTATCGATGCCTCCCGCCGTGCGGCGGGCCTGGGTGAGCGCCAGCGCGAGGCGCTGCTCAATGCCCTGAAGTAAGGGACGCGCCCGGCCTGCGGGGATGCCCGCGGGCCGGGCGCTCGCGGTGCCGGTGCGTGCACCGGC
>NZ_JBHSQW010000039.1:56787-135459 GCF_042658695.1 Pseudonocardia hispaniensis
CCGGCTGTGGGCCGAACAGCTCGGCCCGGAGATCGCCGCGGACGCCGGCGCACCCGACCCGATTCTCCTGATCATGGGAGCCAACGCCTCCGGGCTGGCCTGGCCGGACGCACTGGTCTCGCGGCTGGCCGAACGGCATCCGGTGATCCGGTACGACCATCGCGACACCGGCCGCTCGACCTGGGCCTTCGACCGGATCCCCTACCGGGTGGCCGACCTCGCCGAGGACGCCGTCGCCGTTCTCGACGCGTTCGGCATCGAGCGCGCACACGTCGTCGGCATGTCGATGGGCGGGATCCTCGTGCAGCTGCTGCTGCTCGACCACCCCGACCGGCTGCTGACCGCCACCATGCTGTGCACGTCCGCGCTGGGCACCGGCCTCGCCGGCGCCGCTGCCGGCCTGCCCGGACCCGATCCGGCCCTGCTGCGGCTGTGGCAGGAGATGGACGACCCCCGTGACGCCGAGCGGGAGATCGCCTGGCGGGTCGAGCACTGGCGGCTGCTCAACGGCACCGGCACCCCCTTCGATCCCGTGGAGTTCCGGGCGCTGGAGGAGCGGATCATCGAGCACACCGGCTGGTACGACTGCCCGTCGGCGCACGCCCGGGCAGATCCTAGCGGGCTCGAGCGCGGCGCCGAGCTCGCCACGGTCGACGTGCCGACGCTGGTCATCGAGGCGCCGGAGGATCCGGTGAATCCGCCTCCGCACTCCGGGCACCTGGCCAGGGCGATCGGCGACGCCCGGATGGTGCGCGTGCCCGGGATGGGCCACGCGCTCAACGCGACCGTCGTGGAGCCGGTGGCGGCGGCGATCCTCTCCCACGCCGCGCGAGCGACGGCGAGCACGTCGTGAGCCGCGCCCGCAAGCGGGTGTAACGGCGCACCCAACCGGATATCCGGCCGTCATGGGCATCGAGGATCCCGACGAGGACGTGCTCGAGCAGCAGCAGACGGTGCAGCCGGACTCCGAGGACGAACCGGCCGATGAGGAGGTGCCGGGTTCGCTGCCGCTGGAGGCCAACCCCGCCGACGTCGCCGAACAAGGCCAGACCTACCCGAACGACGACGAATACTGAGCTGTGAGTGCGTAACAGTGTTCTAACACTGTTACGCACTCACAGGAGCGTTCCACCTGCGGCTTCAGCCGACCGTACGGGGCGAACCCGATACGCCACCGGACGGGCGCGATCCGTGCCCTCACCTCGCTCACCGCTCTGCCTCAGCGAGCGTTGATATGGGCTCCCGACCACCTTGGTCAACGCATGGTGAATTCCATGGAAGAGATCATGCGCACGAGCTGTTGGGAGGGGGGTACCCATGCGAGAAGGAGGTGGCCGCGTGGCCACGATCGAGCTGACCACGGAGAACTTCAACGAGGTCGTCGGCGCCGACGGAACGGTGTTCGTCGACTTCTGGGCGGGATGGTGCGGCCCGTGCCGCCAGTTCGCACCCGTGTTCGAGCAGGCCTCGGACAAGCACACCGACATCACGTTCGGCAAGGTCGACACCGAGGCCGAGACGGCCCTGGCCCAGGCCTTCGCCATCTCGTCGATCCCGACGCTGATGGCCGTGCGCGACGGCGTCGTGCTCTACTCGCAGCCCGGAGCGCTACCCGCTGCCGCGCTCGAGAACCTCATCGAGCAGGTCCGTGCCGTCGACATGGACGAGGTGCGCCGCAAGGTCGCCGAGCAGCAGGCGGGGCAGCAGCCCGGGTCCTGACCCCACGCCCGGAGGATCCCCGCGGGTTCCGCTCAGCCCAGCAGCGCCTCGGGGACCTCGACGAGGCGGCTGCGCAGATACTCGCCGAGCCCCTTGGCCTGCGGGTCGGGGCGGGTCGACGCGGCCACCCCGGCACCGAGCAGGCCACGCACGACGACGTTGAGCGCGCGCAGGTTCGGCAGCTCGAACCGCTCGATCTCGAGGCCGGCGGCATCGGGCCCGAGCAGCTGTCGAAGCCGCTCGACGGTGAGGTGGGCGCACATCCACCGGTAGCCCGCATCGTCGCGGGCCCACAGTCCGATGTTCGCGTCGCCGCCCTTGTCGCCCGACCGCGCCCCGCAGAGCCGTCCGAGCGGTACTCGCAGGGTCGCACCATCCCCCGTCGGCACCGAGGTTGTGGTCGACGGGACGTCGGCGGGTCCGCGATCGTCCGGCGGCTACCGTCGGGCAGCACGACGAGGTGCCGCACGGCTTCGCGCGGCACCACCGCGGGCCGGTAGACGCCGTAGACGGACTCCGCGGTCGGCGGGGTCGTCGTATGGAATCCCGCGTAGCCGGCCAGCGCCAGCTCCATCGTCGCGTTGGAGAACGCTCGGCCGACCTTCGCCGGGTCGGGGTCCTTGACGGTGATCCGCAGATGCGCGGTCGCCTGCTCGTTGGACGGCGCGTCGGGCCGGTCGTAGCGCAGTAGGCGGACGTCCACCTCGGCGAAGCGGTCCTTGCCGCCGAGGATCTCGAACAGCATCGCCTCCGCACGGGCGGCCTTGGCCTCGATGTCGAGGCCGGTGAGCACCAGCGTCATCGTGTTGCGGAAGCCGCCGACCTCGTTGAGCGCCACCTTCAGCGTCGGTGGCGGCGGGCTGCCGCGCACCCCGCTGATCCGCACCCGGTGCTCCCCCCGCGGGGCGAGCCGGATCGTGTCGAAGTGGGTCGTGACGTCGGGGCCCAGGTAGGCGGGCTCGGCGATCTCGTAGAGCAACTGGGCGGTGACCGTCCCGACCGAGACCAGCCCGCCGGTGCCCGCGTGCTTGGTGATCACCGACGACCCGTCGGCCGCGACCTCGGCGATCGGGAACCCGGGATAGCGCGGGTCGCTGATCTCGTCGAGGAACGCGTAGTTCCCGCCGCTCGCCTGCGGCCCGCACTCGATCACGTGCCCGGCCGCGACGGCGCCGGCGAGAAAGTCCCAGTCGTCGCGCCGCCAGCCGTGCCACCACGCCGCGGGGCCAACGGCCAACGAGGCGTCGGTGACCCGCCCGGTGACGACGACGTCGGCGCCCGCGCCGAGCGCCTCGGCGATGCCCCAGCCGCCGAGGTAGGCATTGGCCGAGACCGGCCTCCCGTGCACCGGCGGGACGATCGCGGCGAGGTCACCGCGCAGGTCGTCGCCCTCGACGTGCGCAACCCGCACGCCCACCCCGAGCCGCTCAGCCAGCGCGCGCACCGCGGCGGCCAGCCCGGCCGGGTTGAGCCCACCCGCGTTGGCGACGACCTTGATTCCGCGGTCGGCGCACGTGCCGAGCACCTGCTCCAGCTGGGTCAGGAAGGTCTTGGCATAGCCGGCGTCGGGATCCTTGGCCTGCGCCTTGGCGAGGATGAGCATGGTCAGCTCGGCCAGGTAGTCGCCGGTGAGCACGTCGATCGGTCCGCCCTCGACCATCTCGCGCGCCGCGGCCAGCCGGTCGCCGTAGAAGCCCGAGCAGTTGGCGATGCGCACCGGTGCCCGCACACCCGTCATGCCCGAGCCTCCGTGAACTCGCCGGGCCGCCGGCCCGGCCCCGGCGGCCCGGCGAACGCCTGCGCGAGCGCCATCCACTCCCGCGCCACCGGCCCGGTGATCTGCAGCGCCGTGTCGTCGCGGTGGCGGCGCTGGGTGACCGCGAGGCAGAAGTCCAGGGCCGGGCCCGTGACCCGGTCGGTGGCGTCCTCGGGGCCCCAGGTCCACACCGCCCCACTCGGCGCGATCAGTTCGACCCGCACGGGCGCCGTCGGCACCTCCCGACCGTTCACGGCGTAGCTGAACGCCCGCGCCCCGACGCCGATGTGCGCGACGTGCCGCAGCCGGTCGGTCGGCCGGCGCGCGACGCCGACGGCGTCGGCGATGTCCTGGCCGTGCGCCCAGGTCTCCATGATCCGTGCGGTGAGCGAGGACGCCGCGCTCATCGCCGGCCCGAACCACGGCACCCGCAGCGCGGGATCGAGCCCGCGGAAGGCCTGGATCAGCCGGGCCCGTGCCGCGTCGAACCAGGCGAGTACCTCGGTGCCGGTCATCGATCGGTACCGGCCGGCGACGGTGTCGGGGTCGATCCCGCCGGCCTCCTCGATCCGCGCCAGCTCGGCGCGGAACGCGTCGGGCTCCACCGCGGACTGCACCGCGATCTCGTCGAAGTGCGCGAGATGGGTGACCTGGTCGAGGACGGACCAGCCGGCAGCCGGGGTCGGGCGGCACCAGCCCGCCTCGTCCAGCGGGGCGAGCAGCGCCCTCAGCTCCGCCGACTCGGCCGCGAGATCGTCGGTGAGCGCCTGCATCGACACGGGCATGTCAGCGTCCCCTCCAGACGGGGGCGCGCTTCTCCCGGAACGCCCGCGGCCCCTCCTGCACGTCCTCCGACAGATCCCGTAACGGGCGGGACGGCGACGCGGCGCGCCGCGACAGGTTCGCGATGTTCATGTCCCCTCCTCCGTCTCCTCGGACACCACGGCGAGCACCTGTCCGGTGTCGACCTGGTCGCCGAGCGTGACGTGTACCGCTGCGACCGTGCCGTCAACCGGGGCGGCGACGGTGTGCTCCATCTTCATCGCCTCGAGCACCACCAGCGGCTGCCCGGCGGCGACGACGACGCCGGCTTCGGCGAGCACCCGCACGACGGTGCCCGGCATCGGGGCGCGCAGCGAGCCGGAGCGCGGGACCTCCGACGGGTCGCGGAACCGGGGCACCTCGACCAGCTCGGTCGACCCCAGCGCGCTGTCCACGTAGACCGCGTCGCCGCGGCGGTGCACGGCGACGCAGCGGCGCACCCCGGCGACCTCGAGGTCGACCTGCTCCGGGGTGGCCCCGAGCAGCCGCAGCCCCGGCAGGGGCTCGCCGTCCAGGTCGACCGTGACGCCCTCGCGCCCGAGCCGGTAGGCGACCTCGAGGGTGCGCTCGCCGCAGGTGTAGGTGATGTGCTGCGGCCCGCGGGCGGTGTTGCGCCAGCCCGACGGCATGGCCGCCAGCACCCTGGCCGCGGCGCGGCGCTCCGCCTGCCCGGCGAGCGCCGCCGCGGCGGCGTGCAGTGCGACCGCCCCGGCCGGCGGCGCCGCGAGCGCGACCGGATCGTGCCGGGTGAGGTAACCGGTGTCGGTGCGGCCGGCGAGGAACTCCTGCTCACGCAGGATCCCGACGAGCAGGTCGCGGTTGGTGGCGACCCCGTGGATCCGCGCCCCCGCCAGCGCCCGCGCCAGCAGGCGGGCGGCGTCGGCGCGGGTGCGCCCGTGCGCGATCACCTTGGCCACCATCGGGTCGTAGTGCGGGCCCACGACCGAGCCGTCGACCACTCCGGCGTCGACCCGCACGCCCGGTGGCACCGCGAACCGGTGCAGCACCCCGGTGGCCGGCAGGTACGCGGTCTCGCCGTCCACGGTGGCGACCGTCTCGGCGTAGAGCCGCGCCTCGATCGCGTGGCCGCTGATCCGCGCGTCGAGGACCGCCGCCGGCAGCGGCTCGCCCTCGGCGATCCGCAGCTGCAGCTCCACCAGGTCCAGGCCGGTGACGAGCTCGGTGACCGGGTGCTCGACCTGCAGCCGGGTGTTGACCTCCAGGAAGTGGAACGTGCCGTCGGCGGCCAGCACGAATTCGACCGTGCCGGCGCCGACGTAGCCGATCGCCTTGCCCGCGGCCACCGCCGCCGCCCCGAGCTCCTCGCGCAGGGCATCGTCCACCGCGGGCGACGGACACTCCTCGACGATCTTCTGGTGGCGGCGCTGGATCGAGCACTCGCGCTCGAACAGGTGCACGACGCATCCGTGGGTGTCGGCGAGGATCTGTACCTCGACGTGGCGCGGGTCGAGGACGTAGCGCTCGAGGAAGACGGTCGCGTCGCCGAACGCGGCGGCGGCCTCGCGGCGTGCGCCCTGCACGGCCTCGGTGAGCTCGTCCGCGTCGTGTACCACCCGCATGCCCCGCCCGCCGCCGCCGAAGGCGGCCTTGACCAGCAGCGGGAACCCGACCCGCTCGCCCACGGCCCGCAGGTCGGTCTCGGGCGTGACGGTCGCGCCGGGCAGCACGGGCACGCCCGCGGCCGCCATGAGCGACTTGGCCTCGATCTTGGAACCCATCGACGCGATGACCTCCGGCGGCGGCCCGACGAACACCAGCCCGGCCTCGGCACAGGCGCGGGCGAACGCCGCGTTCTCCGACAGGAAGCCGTAGCCGGGGTGCACCGCGTCGGCGCCGGTCGCCCGGGCCGCCTCGATGATCGCGTCGGCGCGCAGGTAGGTGTCGGCGGGCGCGGCGCCGGGTAGCCGGACGGCCTCGTCCGCGAGCGCGACGAACGGCGCGTCGGCGTCCGGGTCGGAGAACACCGCGACGGTCGAGATCCCGAGCGCGTGCGCGGTGCGCATGGCCCGGGCGGCGATCTCGCCGCGGTTGGCGACCAGCAGTTTCGTGATGGGCCGTGGCATCGGGCGCCTCACATCCGGAAGACGCCGAAACCACGACGTCCGGTGATGGTGTTCGAGTGAACGGCCGACAGCGACATCCCCAACACCTCGCGCGTGTCGCGGGGATCGATGATGCCGTCGTCGTAGAGCCGGGCGGTGACGAAGAAGGCGTGCGACTCCGCCTCGATCTGCGCCTCGATGGCGGCGGTGCGCTTCGCGTCGGCCTCCTCGTCGAACGGCCTGCCCTGCGACGCTGCCGACGCGCGCCCGACGATCGACAGCACGCCGGCCAGCTGCGCGGCGCCCATCACCGCGAGCTTGGCGCCGGGCCAGGAGAACATCAGCCGCGGGTCGTAGGCGCGCCCGGACATCCCGTAGTTCCCCGCCCCGAACGACGACGCCATGTTGATCGTCAGGTGCGGCACGGCGCTGTTGGTCACCGCGTTGATCATCTTGGCGCCGTCCTTGATGATCCCGCCCTGCTCGTAGCTGGTCCCGACCATGTAGCCGGTGGTGTTCTGCAGGAAGACCAACGGGGTGTCGGTCTGGTTGGCCAGCAGGATGAACTCGCTGGCCTTCTTGGCCTCCTCGCTGAACAGCACCCCGCGGTGGTTGGCCAGAATCCCCACCGGATGGCCGTGCACCGACGCCCAGCCGGTGACCAGCGACGATCCGTAGAGCGACTTGTACTCGTCGAACTCCGACCCGTCGACGACGCGGGCGAGGATCTCCCGCGGGTCGAACGGCACCTTCACATCGGAGGAGATGATCCCGAGAATCTCGTCGGGGTCGTACCTGGGCGGCTCCGGGTTCGGGGCGGGTGGTCGGCCGAGCTTGCGCCAGTTGATCCGCGAGATGATCTCCCGGCCGATCCGGATCGCGTCGCAC
Organism: Pseudonocardia hispaniensis; assembly: GCF_042658695.1. Classification (NCBI taxonomy): domain Bacteria; kingdom Bacillati; phylum Actinomycetota; class Actinomycetes; order Pseudonocardiales; family Pseudonocardiaceae; genus Pseudonocardia; species Pseudonocardia hispaniensis. The sequence continues at coordinate 64,036 of NZ_JBHSQW010000039.1, forward strand.
TCATCCACGGCGAAGTGGTCGGACAGCCCGGAGACCCGCGAGTGCATCCGGGCGCCGCCGAGGGCCTCGTCGTCGGCGTCCTCGCCGGTGGCCATCCTCACCAGCGGCGGCCCGCCGAGGAAGACCTTCGCCTGGGTGTCGACGAGCACCGCGTAGTCGCACATGCCCGGCACGTACGCCCCGCCCGCGGTGGAGTTGCCGAACACCAGCGCGACGGTCGGGATCGCCATCGCGGACAGTTCGGTGAGCTCGTGGAAGATCCGCCCGGCGGGGACGAACAGATCGGCCTGGGTGGGCAGGTCGGCGCCGCCGGATTCGACGAGGTTGATCACCGGCAGCCGGTTGACCCGGGCGATCTCCAACGCGCGCAGCGTCTTGCGCAGCGAGTAGGGGTTCATCGCCCCGCCGCGAACGGTCGGGTCGTGCCCGATGACCACGCACTCGACCCCGGAGACCACCCCGATGCCGGAGACGATGCTGGCCCCGACCGTGAACTCGGTGCCCCACGCCGCAAGGCTGGACAGCTCGAGGAACGGGCTGTCCCGGTCGAGCAGCAGCTCGATACGTTCGCGGACCAGCAGCCTCCCGCGGTCGCGGTGGCGCCGCTGGTAGCGCTCGCCGCCACCCGCGATGGCCAGTTCCAGTTGCTCGTTCAGCTGGTCGAGGACGGCGAGCTGGGCCGCCCGGTTGGCCCGGTAGGTCTCACCGCGGACGTCCACGGCCGTCCGAAGTACGGCCATCACCGACCGCCCCCATCCTCGTCAGCGGGCATGGTCGGTCGACCCGGTCGGTGCGCTCCGCGTCGGTCCCGCGCCGCGGCGCCGCGGGTGAGCGAGTCGCCGACGTCGCCGACGTTGCCCTGCCGGATGAGGTTCACCACGTGCGCCTCCTAGTAGGAGCGGGGCAGGCCGAGGCTGTGCTGGGCGACGAAGTTGAGGATCATCTCCCGGTTCACCGGGGCGATCCGCAGCAGCCGGGCCAGCCCCCAGTACGGCAGCAGCCCGAACTCGGCGGACAGGCCGTTGCCGCCGTGGGTCTGGATGGCGGCGTCGACGGCGGCGAGGGCGGCCTCGGCGGCGGCGTACTTCGCCATGTTGGCCGCCTCGCCCGCCGGCAGGCCGCGGTCGTGCAGCCAGGCCGCCTTCTGGGTCATCAGCGCGGCGAGCTCGGTGTCGATCGTGGCCTTCGCCAGGGGGTGCGCCACGCCCTGGTGGGCACCGATCGGCCGGTCCCAAACCTGGCGGTCCTGCGCGTAGGAGGCGGCCTGGCCCAACACGTAACGGGCGAGGCCGACGCCCAGCGCCGCACCCGTGATGCGCTCCGGGTTGAGTCCGTGGAAGATCTGGCGGAACCCCGCGCCTTCCTCGCCGACGAGGGCCCCCGCCGGCACGCGGACGTCGTCGAGATGCAGGTCGAACTGCTTCTCCGGCAGCATGACGTCCATCGGCAGCGGTGTGCGGACCAGGCCCGGCGCGTCCGTGGACACGAGGAACAGCGACAGCAGGGAGCGCCCCGCGGTGCTCTGTCCGCTGCGCGCGACGACGAGCAGCGCGTCAGCCTCGTCGACCCCGGAGATGTAGTGCTTGGTGCCTCGTAGCATCCAGCCGTCCCCATCGCGGGTGGCCGTGGTGGCGATCCTGTGGGTGTTGGAACCGGCATCGGGTTCGGTGATCGCGACGACGACCGTGCTGGTGCCGTCCGCCAAGCCGGGGAGCCAGCGTTTGCGCTGCTCCGCGGAGCCGAACTCGGCGATCACCTCGACCGAGATGGCCGAGGAGACCAGCAGGAGCAGCAACGGGGTGCCCTGGGCGGCGAGCTCCTCGCTGACCAGCGCGAGCTCGGCCAGACCGCCGCCCCCGCCGCCGTACTCCTGCGGGACGTTGACGCCGATGAAACCGGCTGCGCCGAGCGTCGCCCACAGCTCGCGGCACGGCTCCCCCGCGCGGGCGTGCTCGGCGTAGTAGCGGCCCCCGAACCGCGCCGCGATCGCCCCGACCGCGGCTCTGAGCTCGCGGTGCTGGTCATCGTCGAGGAAGTCCACCCTGACCCCGCAGTGACTAATGATTCACTATTGGCGCACCTTACTGCCCGACTGCCATCATGGCCAGATGCCGAGTCCACCCCTCAGGCGCCAGCGCGATCCCGAGCGCAAGGAGCGGATCCTCGTCGCCGCGGCCGAGCTCGCCGCACGCCGCGGGTTCCACACCGTCGGCATGGCCGACATCGGCGCGGAGGCCGGCATCGTCGGGTCCGGCATCTACCGCCACTTCGACAGCAAGAACGCCATCCTGGTCGTCCTGCTCGACCGCGTGATGGACCGGCTGCAGTCCGGCGCCGAGGCCATCCTCGCCACGGCGCCGAACGATCGCAGCGCGCTATCGTCACTGGTGAGGGACCACATACGGGTGGCGGTAGAGGATCGCAGCGTGCTCGCGGTGTACCACCGGGAGATCCACAACCTGCCCGAGGAGGACCGCCGCAGGCTACGTCGCAAGCAGCGCCACTACGTCGAGGAGTGGGTCCACGTGCTCGCCCCGCTGCGCCGCGACCTGGCCGACGGCGAGCTGCGGCTGGCCGTGCACGCCGCCGTCGGAGCCGTGCAGTCGACGCTGTTCTTCCGCAGCGGACTGGCCACCGAGCGGCTCGTCGAACTGCTCGACACGATGGCCCACGCGTGCCTCGGGGTCGATCCGGCACCGATGGATTCAAGTGAACCAGTATTGACTAACTTGTGATCCGTCCGGATTCAGGCGGGATGCCGGCGGAGGTTCGAGCAGCGCAGGAGCTGCCATGCGGATCGACCTCGAGGCCGGCGCCGCACGCGGCCGCGGCGAGCGCCCACAGCCCGGGCGAGTCGACGCGGTCGTCGTTCGTGATCAGCGTGCGGGCCACGCGCCCACTGTGGAGAGGAATACCCACCGCAGGAGAGGCGCGGGCGACGTCACGCCGGTGACCCCACCACCCATCGGGACAAGCCGACGCCCTGACCGGACATTCAAAAACAGTGTTGATCGGACATCCAGAAACGGTATCCCCACTGCCGAAAATGCGAAACGAGTCAGGGTCTCGACATCTGGCAGAAATGGGAACGTAACGCGACCGTCATCCGATCATGCATTCACGCCGCGGCTCCCCGCGACTGATCGACAATCCGCCCGCCGGTCGGCGCACGACCTCGAGCCCGGCGGGCTCTTCCCAGGTCACCGACTCGATCCGGCCGTCACATAGGGGGGTTGCGGGAGACTTCCGCCTCACTTAAGGTGATTCCCGGTTGGAAACCACTAGCCGAGTGGTCAGCGTGCTCGGGGGGAAGTGGTTGCAGATCATTATCTCGCCATTCCGCTCCGGCCGCGCCGCAATGGGGCAGCCGAGGGGAGTCAGGAATGGGGATGCTGGACCACGAGCGGCACCCAACCGGAAGCACCGGAAAATTGACCATCAGTTCCGTACAGCCCGACCGCGATCATGCGTTGCTCACGGTGGTCGGCATGCTCGACCACGAAGCGGTGGCGGAACTGTGCCGGCGCACGGCCGGGCTGCTGGTCGCCGGCGCGCGATACCTGGTGGTGGATCTGTCACAGGCACACGGCGCCCACGCGGAGCTCCTCGGGATGCTCGCCGGGGTGAGTCGCCGGCTGGTCGCGCGCCGGGGTTGGCTGAAGCTGGTCGGGGCGGGTCCGGCCGTCATGGAGGAGCTCGATGAGGCGAGCCTGTCCGACCTGTTCACGCTCTACCGGGCGGTGACCGGCGGGGACGCCGCCGGGGCCGCGTCCGTCATGCGCCATTGCGTCGCGTGAGGGTCCACCTGCGTTCCGCCGGAGCGAAGGAGCCGGCGCATCACCACCAGGATGCGACCGTCCGGGGCCGTCCATGCCCTCGGGACGGGACTGCGCTGCGCCCGGTGGCGAATCGGCTGGTCGGGGCGGTTCCGGCGGCACCGGTACCAGTCGGCCGACGCCGGGGTCGTCCGCTACGGGCCGCGATCGCCGACGGTTCCCCCGAACAGGTGTACTGAGGCCATTCGGGGCATCCCCGGTCGGCATGTTGCCACATTTTGTGATCAGCACCACTCTGAGTTGATGCCGCCTACCACCGTCCACCTGAACGGCGGCGTCAATCTTCCCGACGCCGAGACCGTGATGCGCGAGGTCCTTGCCCGGGTGCCGACCGGACTGCGAGCCCTGCCGGATGGCGAGACCGGAGATCGCCAGCAGTGGATCTTCTTCCAGCTGCAGAAGTTCTGGCAGACGCCGGGGGTCGAGGAGGCCGGAACCGGTGACCAACCCACCGAGGGCTACGACGCGCTGCCCAAGGTCCGGCTCGCCGAGGGTGTCGACCCCGACGCCATCAACTGGGCCGACCTCGGCTATGCCGCGGCCTACCGGGAGTCCTACCTCACGTTCCAGCGGCTGCGAAAGGAAGGTGTCGTCCCGGACGGCCTGCGCTTCCAGGTCCAGTACCCGACCCCGCTCGCGTCCGTCAACGCCTGGTTCGTCCGAGAGGACCAGAACCGGGTCGAGGCCTCCTACGAGCGGGCGCTGTACGCCGACCTGGACCGGCTGACCGAGGCGCTGCCGCACGACGAGATCGCCGTCCAATGGGACGTCGCCGTGGAGATCGCGATTCTGGCGGGCGGCTTCGCCGCGGCCCCGGGTCAGGGGTTCGACGAGATCATCGCGCGCCTGGCGCGCTGCGTGGACCGGGTTCCGTCCGACGTCCCGGTCGGGCTGCATCTGTGCTACGGCGACTACCAGCATCGGCATTTCGCCGAGCCCGAGTCACTTGGCCTGCAGGTTCGTGTGGCCAACGCGGTGGACGCGGCGGCGCACCGGCAGGTCGGCTGGTACGCGTTCACCGTCCCGCAGTATCAGCGCGACCCGGCCTACTTCGCGCCGCTGCGCGAGCTTCGCCGCCGCGAGGGGACCGAACTGTTCTTCGCGCTCGTGCCCTACCACCCCGAGGAACAGGAGCCGGGCACCACCGAGGAGCAGGTCCGGCTCGTCGACGAGTACCTGGCGGGCGGCGGCGAATGGGGGATCTGCACCGAATGCGGCATGGCCCGCGCCGAACCGCAGGAGATCCCGATGCTCCTGGACCGGCACCGGGAGATCCTCGCCGCCTACGCCTTGTAGCCCGACGGCGGGCGATCAACCGACCCGGGTCCGGGTCCGCACCCGCGTGTCGCGGTGCAGCCGAGACAGGAACCGTCCGGTCCGCTCGGCATACGTGGCGTAGGCCTCGTGGGCGTCCGCAGACTCGGTTCGCACACCGCCCTGGCTCGGCTCTGCACCGCCACCACCAGCAGCACCGTGGCCAGCACCCCGATCAGCGTCGACTCCATGAGCAGCGTGCCCCCGATCGCGACGACGGTGCCGGTCAGGCCGGGAGGCTGTCCATACGGGCAGGCCCACTCCTCGATCTCAGGCCGAAGCCGACGACCGGAAGATCCACCGGTCCTCGCCGGGGTTGCGCTTGACCTTGCCGCAGCGTCAACGTTTCCAATGCGGACATGCGAATCGGCGAGCTGGCGGCGCTGGCCGGGGTATCCACCCGTACCGTGCGCCACTACCACCATCTGGGGCTCTTGCCCGAACCGGAACGGCTGCCCAATGGCTATCGGGAGTACCGGCTGCGCGACGCCGTGGCGCTGGCTCGCGTCCGCAGGCTCGTCGCGCTCGGCATGTCGCTGGAGGAGATCCGCGACGTGCTGGCCGACGACCAGGGCCGGGAGCTGCGGGAGGTGCTGCAGGACCTCGACGCCGACCTGGCCAGGCAGCAGGAGGCGATCAGTGCCAGGCGGGAGCGGCTGGCGACGCTGCTGACGGAGGCGGACCTGCATCCCGACTCGACGGTGTCGCCCGAGATGGCGGCCGTGCTGCGCGGCCTGCCCGCGGACGGTTCGACGTTCGGCAGGTTCGACCGCGAGATGCTGGCGTTGATCGACAGTGGAGCCGACCCGGCCGATCGGGCCGGGTTCATCGAGCTGTTCCGCCCGTTCACCGAGCCCGAGGCGGTCGCCCGGGGACACACCCTCTACGCCCGGCTGGACGAGATCGCCGACGCCGACCCCGCTGATCCTCGCGTCGCCGCCCTCGCCGTCGACCTCGCCGCCCACATTCACGACGAGCTGGCCACGGTGATCATCACGAGCCTCGACGACGCCCGGACCGCTCACTGGCTGGCTGCGATATCGCTTGACATGTCCGCCGCGCAGACCGAGGTCTTCCGGATGCTGATGATCGAACTGAAGGAGCGCGGATGAACGCGCGGGTGCTGCTGAGGGTCGCGCGCAGGATCCTGGGGTTCGACCTGAAGGGCGTGGTCAGCCTCGTCCTCTGGATCGCCGGGCGCCGGCACGGCGTGCCGCCCGGCGCCACCGCCGTGTCGTACGCCCGCGCGCAGACGTCGCTGATGATGATGTTCCTGTTCGCCATGGTCGTGGAGCTGGTGGCCGCGGAGATCCTGCTGCGGGCGATCGGCGCACCGGCAACCCTGCGTATGGCGGTCCTCGTGATCGACGCCTACGGGGTCCTGATCGGGCTCGCGACCGTCGCGGCCGGCGTCACCCGGCCACACGTCGTCTCCGCCGACGAGCTGCGCATCCGCTACGGTGCATTCTTCGACCTGCGCGTTCCCCGGGCACAGATCACCACGGTGCGTCACCGCCGCAACCTCAACGAGCACCGGACGATCACGGTCGCGGACGACCATCTTGCCGTGGCGGTGTCCGCCCAGACCAACATGCTCATCGAGCTGGCCGAACCGATCACCGCCGTCCGCCCACTCGGGCGCCGGGCGGAGGTCAGCACGATTCGCTTCTTCGCCGACGATCCCCGGGCCGCCGTCGCGGTACTGCAACCCGCTGGCGACCCGCGCCCGGATCCCCAGGGCGTCACCGGATCGCCCGCGGCGTGATCGCCGGGGGCGCGTCCGGCGCCGACCGCTATCGCTGGTTCGAGTAGACGCGCTCGGGCGCCACGAGCACGGCCGCGCGGCGCTCCCGGCGCATGACCTCGTCGTAGGTGTCCCAGTCCTCATGGGTGCCTCCGGCCCCGGCGAAGACCTCGCGGAGCAGCAGCCGAAACCGTTCGGCGTCGATCCCGTCGGCCGGGTCGTCCGGCCCGATGATCTCGGCCGCCCCCTCGACCGTGTACCAGCTCCAGCCGGAGCGGAATGTCAGCGCCAGCCGTGGACGTGCCCGCAGGTTGGCGAGCTTGACCTTTCCGTAGGTCACGAACCCGACGAAGGGGGCGCCGGTGAGCGGGTGGGCGACAGGGCCGGCGTTGACCACCGACGCCTGCACCGATCCGTCGGCACGGGCGGTGGCGACCACCGCCAGGAACTTCTCCGATGCGGCGAGCTCCCAGACGTCCGCGAGTTCGCCCGTGGCGCGCGACGGCATCGGCCCACCATAGCCGCGGCTGTGAGTGCGTAACAGTGTTAGAACACTGTTACGCACTCACAGGTCAGGGAGACGTGCGGATTCCTAACTTCTCCACAGCCGCGTCTCAGCTTGCCCGCGCATCGTGGAGGCATGAACGACGAGCAGCGGGGGCAGGGCAGGCCCGATGGAGCGGGCGAGCCCAGCGAGCCCCGAATCCAGCAGCCCTCGATGCACGACGCGGGTCGGCCGTCCGGGCAACCCGGTGACCAGGCCGCACAGTGGCCCTACGGGGCCGGCCCGTACGGCACCCCCTGGGTCGGCCAGCAGCCGCCCTACGCGCCCCTTGGTTCGGCCGGCGGCGGGCCCGGCCACCGGACGGCGACGCTGCCCGCCGACCCACCGCGCAGACGCCGGCCGATGGTCGGCATCGTCGCGGCCGCGCTCATCGCGGGCCTGGTGGGCGGCGGCGCCGGCTTCGGCGGCGCCTACGCCCTGCTCGACCACAACCAGGGCGGTGCCCGGCCCGCGCTCACGGCCACCCCGGCCGGCGGGACGAGCACTCCGGCGCCGGACGGGACCGTGGCGGCCGCGGCCGCCACGGCTCTGCCGAGCACGGTCGACATCCTGGTGCCGATGTCCCAGGGCACCGCCGAGGGCAGTGGGGTCATCCTGACCGCCGACGGCGCCGTCCTCACCAACAACCACGTCGTCGCCGGCGCCGCCGGTCCGATCGCGGTCACCCTCGCCGACGGCAGCAAGCACAGCGCCACCGTCGTCGGCACCTCACCCAGCTACGACCTCGCGGTGATCAAGCTGGACGGGGCTTCGGGGCTCACCCCGGCCACCCTCGGCCGCTCGCAGGACGTCAAGGTCGGCCAGCAGGTGGTCGCGATCGGCTCCCCGCAGGGCCTCAGCGGCACGGTCACCACCGGCATCGTCAGCGCGCTCAACCGCACGGTCTCGGTGCAGGGCCAGAACGGCTCCGGCGTCGTCTACAACGGCCTGCAGACCGACGCCCCGATCAACCAGGGGAACTCCGGCGGCCCGCTGGTCAACCTCGAAGGACAGGTCATCGGCATCAACTCGGCGATCGCGACGGCGAGTCAGAGCACCGGCAGCATCGGGCTGGGCTTCGCCATCCCGGTCGACCAGGCTCGCCGGGTGGCCCAGGAGATCCTGGACACGGGCAAGGCCACCAAGCCGGTACTGGGCGTGGAGGGCAGCACCGCCCCGAGCATCCGGAACTCCAGTACCGCGGGGGGTGCGACGATCCAGCAGGTGCAGAACGGCTCGCCGGCCGCGGCGGCCGGGCTCAAGGCCGGCGACGTGGTCACCAAGGTCGACGACGGAGGCGTCAACGACTTCGCCGACCTCGTCGCCCGGATCGGTTCCTACGCGCCCGGCGACAAGGTCACGCTCACCGTGGCGAGCGGTGGGTCGACCCGTACCGTCGAGGTCACCCTCGCCGGCGTGGCCGACCAGGCACCGACGACGAGCAGCGGCCGGTCGCTGCCGGACCGCGGAGCACCGTTCGGCGGGCTCAGCCCGTTCGGTGACAACTAATCCGCGGACAGCGGGGATGGGCCGCATTGGGGGCGGCCCATCCCCTTCGGTGCTCACGCTTCGTCGGCGAGCAACCAGGCGCGCACCTCGTCGCCGTCAGCCCCCAGCCCGGGCGGGGACCTTCGGTAGGACGGCGGGGTGGCCGAGTACTCGACCGGGTTGCGCACCGTCGGCACCGCGGCCGCATCGCCCGGATGCACCACCGGATCCAGACCGAGTTCCTCGGCGAGCGCGACGCCCTCGGCGACGGAATTGATCGGGCCGCAGGGCACGCCGACGCCGGTGAGAATGGTGAACCACTCCTTCGCCCCGCGGGCCGCCAGCTTCTCCACCAGCACCCCGCGGATCTCGTCCCGGTGGGCGATGCGCTGGGTCATCGTGGCGAACCGCGGGTCGTCGGGCAGCCCGGACGCGCCGACGGCCTCGCACAGTCTGCGGAACTGCCGGTCGTTGGCGGCGATGACGATCAGCTCGCCGTCGGCGGTGGGCATCGGCTCGTAGGGGAACACGCTCGGGTGCTCGTTGCCCATCCGATGCGGGACCACCTCGCCCGCGACGACCGCCGAGGTCTGGTTGACCAGGCTGGACAGCGCCGCGGACAGCAGGTTCGTCTCGACCCGCTGCCCCACCCCGGTCCGCTCCCGGTGGCGCAACGCCGCCAGCGTCGCGATCGCGGCGTGCAGCCCGGTCATCACGTCGAACACCGCCACCCCGGCCCGGTACGGCTCACCGTCCGCGGCGCCGGTCAGGCTCATCAACCCGGACGTCGCCTGTACCAGCAGGTCGTAGCCGGGCAGATGCGCGCCACCGCGGGTGCCGAAGCCACTGATCGAGCAGTACACGATGCCCGGGTTCCGCTCGCGGACGGCGTCGTAGTCGAGCCCGAAGCGAACCAGCCCGCCGGGCTTGAAGTTCTCCACCATCACGTCGGCACGCGCGGACAGCCGGTGCGCAACCTCCTGGTCGGCGAGGTCGGCCAGATCCAGCACGATGGACCGCTTGTTCCGGTTGATCGACAGGTAGTAGGTGGCCACGCCGTCCCGCTCCGGCGGCCGCCAGGTGCGGGTGTCGTCGCCGTGCGCGGACTCGACCTTGATCACCGTGGCACCCAGATCGGCCAGCAGCATCGTCGTATAGGGCCCGGCGAGCACCCGGGAGAAGTCGGCGACCAGCACCCCGTCCAACGGACCACCGGCCGGCTTCTCACCGGGCAGCCCCCCTGGCTCCGCCGCCTCGACGCCTCGGTCCCGCCCCTCGCGCACGTTCGGCTCTCCTCGTCCGGTTACCGCTGCGGTTCCGATCGTAGGTCGCTTCGCCGGATTGCTCGGCCTCGTCATGGTGATGCCGGTCAGCCGACCAGTCCGGCCACCACCATGACGAGGCCGAGCACGATCAGCCCGGCGCCCCCCCAGGCGAACCAGCGCTGCCTCGTCCGGCCGCTCGCGGTCAGTTGAGCCTCGGAGCGCGTCGAGAGAACGAACGGATGCTTGCGGTCGGCGGGCGGCGCGATGACCAGCGAACCGGTCGCGTCGTGCACCTCGCCGAGCACGTACATCTGTATGCCGGGACGCAGCACCCACTCGGTGTACTGGTAGCCGATCGTCTCGTCCCGGCCGCTTCGCGCCACCGCGCCGAGCGTCTCCAGCCAGCCACCGCCGGCGGAGCCCGGCCCCGACCGCTCGAATCGGTCGGCCACCTGCTCGACGCCATCGGGGCGCCGTCCCCCATGGTCCACCCCGATCGTCCGCCCGTCGCTCAGCAGCGCGAATCCCGCCTCGGAGGCATGTTCGGCGACGGTCTCGGTGCGGGTGGTGACCGTGGTGCGGCCCTCGCTGTCACGCTGGTAGTGCTTGTAGCGACGTTGCACCCGGTGGCCGTGCCAGACGCATTCGGTGCCGGTGAGCTCCGAACGGAGCAACCCGTGCGGTCCCGGGTGGGTCAGCCCGACCACCTCGCATATCTTGCGGAAGCTGCCGCCGGCGCCCAGCTCGTCGGAGATCGCCCGCATCTGCTCGAGCGCGGGCACGGGTAGCGTCTCCGCGGCCATCATGGCGTAGACGAGGCGCTGCTGCCTGATCGCGGCGTACAGGCAGCCCGCGCCCGCCAGCAGCAGGATGACCCCGATGAACCACATGCCCGTCGCTCCCCTCCGCCGAAATCCGACCGGCCGCCAAGTACCTCCTTCCGGCCTGCGGCTACCTGGCGGGAACGTTAGCGGTGGGTCCGTCGAGCGGGTCAGGCCATCCCGAGGACCCGGTCGATGCTGATCTCGATGACGACGCGCTGCGGGTTGACCCGCGGCGCTCGATAGCGTGCCTCGTAGCGGCGTTCGGCCTCGGTGACCGACTCGCGATCCTCGCACACCACGGCCCGGCCCTCCAGGCTGGACCAGCGGCGACCGTCCACCTGCGACACCACGGCCCGCACACCCGCGGGCCCGCCTGCCGCCACGTTGCGGGCCTTCTGCGAGCCGCGGCTGCAGATCACCCGCGCGAGCCCGGCCTCGACGTCGAGCGTGACCCCGACCGCGACGACGTGCGGGGTTCCGTCGCGGCGCGGGGTGACGAGGATCCCGGTCCTGCGCTGCGCCCAGAACTCCCGGAACTCCGCCGACACCTGGTCCGGGTCCAGCCCGCGTCTCGTCATGGTTCCAGCCTGCCCGCCCCGGTGGAACCACCGGGCAACGGCCCCTGCGCTGCGCCGGAATTGACCGCCGGGAAAGTCGTTTGCAATGGTACCTATTGCTCCTGCCACCCGACCGCGGCGCGCTCCGCTGTGGGGTGAGCACACGTTCACCCATCTGGGAGATCTCGCCCGTGGCCGATTCCGCCCGCCCGCACTCTCAGGCTGCCGCCGTGATCGGGGTGCTCGCCTCCTGCGGCATCGCGGTCTCACTGGTACAGACCTTGGTCGTCCCCTTGCTGCCGCGCTTTCCGCAGCTGCTGTCCACCACTCCGGCGACCGTCTCCTGGCTGGTGACCGCCACCCTGGTCGCGGGCGCGGTGTCCGCACCGGTGCTCGGGCGGCTCGGGGACATGTACGGCAAGCGGCGGATCCTGCTGATCGCGCTCGCGCTGATCACCGCCGGGTCGGCGCTGGGCGCGGTCGCCCCGAACGTGCTCGTGCTGCTCGTGGGACGGGCACTGCAAGGGGCCTCGTTCGGGGTGATCGCGCTCGGGTTGAGCATCATGCGCGACGAACTGCCCGCGGGCCGGGTCGGCAGCGGGGTCGGCCTGATGAGCTCATCCCTGGGCATCGGCGGTGCGATCGGGCTGCCGCTCGCCGGGGTGGTGGCCCAGACCATGAACTGGCGCTGGTTGTTCGCGGCGATGACCGTTCTCGGCCTCGTTCAGTTCCTGCTGGTTCGCTGGATCGTGCCCGAGTCCCCGGAACGTACCGGCGGACGGTTCGACCTGCCCGGGGCGATCGGGATCGGGATCGGTCTGGTCTGCCTGTTGCTGGCGATCTCCAAGGGCCCCGAGTGGGGCTGGACCAGTCCGGCGATCCTCGGGCTGGTCGCGGCTGCGGCGGTGGTCTTTCCGCTGTGGGGGTATCACGAGCTGCGCCGTGAGAGCCCACTCGTCGATCTCCGGGTGAGTGTCCGGCCCGCGGTGCTGTGGACGAACCTGGCCACGATCCTGATCGGCTTCGCGATCTTTGCGTCCTTCATCGTGACCACCCAGATCCTGCAGGCCTCCCCGGCCACCGGCTACGGCTTCGGCCTCTCGCTGATCACGGCGGGGGTGATGCTGCTGCCGATGGGCGCGGCGATGACGATCTTCTCTCCGGCGTCGGCGCGGCTGTCGAGCAGGCACGGGCCGCGGACCACGCTGGTCGTCGGCGGGAGTGTGCTGACAGCCGGCAACATCGGGGTCGCGCTGCGGCCACCGACGCTGCTCTGGATCGTCGTGGCGACGACCGTGATCGCGATCGGGGCGGCGCTGGCCTACTCGGCCCTTCCACTGCTCATCATGCGTGCGGTGCCGTCGAGCGAGACGGCCGCGGCGAACAGCCTCAACACGCTCATGCGCCAGCTCGGGACCTCGGTGTGCAGCGCCGGGGTCGCCGCGGTCGCCACCGCGCTGACCGTCCGGGTCGACGGGGTCGACCAGCCCGCGCCGACCGCCTACACGGTGATCTTCCTCGTCGCGGGCGGCACGGCGGCGCTCGCCACGATGATCGCCGCACTCACCCCCGGACCCGCGACTCCGGACACGGCACCCGAGCCCGCGGCGGTGGCCGGCCAGTGCGGCCCGCGCTGACCGGGGCGTCCGCCGCGGCGAGCGCCCCGGTCAGGGCGTGCGGCTGTCGCGGCGGATCGGATGCTCGCCCGGAACCTCAACGAGCACGATGCGGGTACCGTCCGGATCGGTGATCCACATCTCGTCGAGGCCCCAGGGCTCCCGGCGGGGCTCGCGCAGCACCGGCACCCCCTTGCCGACCAGCTCCCGGTGGGTCGCGGCCAGGTCACGGACCTGCAGCCACAGCCGCAGGCCCGCCTCGTCGGTGGCCTTGCCGTCGCGCTGCCCGGACACCTCGAGAAAGCCGCCACCGAGGAAGAACACGGTTCCGCCGGGGAACTCGCGGTAGATCGCGAGCCCGAGGGTGTCGCGGTAGAACTCGAGGGAGGCCTGCGGGTCGGCCGGCCGCAGGATGGCTCGGCTGCTCAGGATCTCCACGATGTGACCTTAACGTCGATCTTCCGCGCCGACCCGGGTTTTCACTCCCCGGGCCGCGGAGCCGCTCCCGCCATGATCGACCCCTCGGCGGCGCGGACCGCGGATGTCGCGGCGGCAGCCTCCGAAACGCCGATCACAGCCGAGCCTGCCGGGCGCGGGCCGCCGTGTTCAATAGTCGGACACCTCGGGCGGGCCCGTCGCCCCTACCGTCGGCGCATGCACCAGGGTGATGGCAACGCCGCCGGCAGGGACCGCTCGGCATCGGCGGTGGAGGCGGCGCTGGCGGAGTTGCGGCGGGGGCGGATGGTGCTCGTCGTCGATGACGAGGACCGGGAGAACGAAGGCGACCTGATCATGGCCGCCGAGAAGGTCACACCGGAGGCGATGGCCTTCTTGATCCGCCACACCAGCGGGGTGGTGTGCGTCGGGCTCACCGAGCAGCGCGCCGACGAGCTGCGTCTGCCGCTGATGGTGGCCGACGGCGACGACCCGCGCGGCACCGCGTTCACCGTCTCGGTCGACCTGCGGGCCGGCACCACCACCGGGGTCTCGGCCGCCGACCGGACGGCCACCATCCGCGCCCTGGCCGACCCGGCCACCCGGCCCGAGGACCTGACCCGGCCCGGGCACATCTTCCCGCTGCGCGCCCGCCCCGGCGGGGTGCTGCGCCGGGCCGGGCACACCGAGGCCGCGGTGGACCTGTGCCGGCTGGCCGGGCTGACCCCGGCCGGGGTGCTGGCCGAGGTCACCAACGACGACGGCACCATGGCCCGCCGCCCGCAGCTGGCCGCCTTCGCCGCCGCCCACCACCTGGTCACGATCGCGGTGGCCGACCTGGTCCGCTACCGGCGCCGCACCGAGACCCTGATCCGCCGCGAGGCCGCCGCCCGGGTGCCCAGCGACCACGGCGAGTTCACCGCGATCACCTACCGCACCCTCCTGGAGACCGAGGGGACCGAGCACGTCGCGCTGGTACGCGGCGAGGTCAACCAGACCGGTGACCCGGCCGCCGACCCGCTGCTGGTGCGGGTGCACTCGGAATGCCTGACCGGTGACGTGTTCGGCTCGCGGCGCTGCGACTGCGGTCCGCAGCTGGCCACCGCGATGGCCCGCATCGCCGCCGCCGGCCGCGGCGTGCTGGTCTACCTGCGCGGGCACGAGGGCCGCGGCATCGGCCTGTCCCACAAGCTGCGCGCCTACACCCTGCAGGACGCCGGCCTGGACACCGTGGACGCCAACCTCGCCCAGGGCCTTCCGGTCGACAGCCGCGAGTACGGCATCGGCGCCCAGATCCTGCGCGACCTGGGCGTCCGCAAGATCCGGCTGATGACCAACAACCCCGCCAAGTACCGCGGCCTGACCGGCCACGGCATCCACATCGCCGCCCGCGAACCGTTGATCATCCCGCCGAACCCGGACAACATCGCCTATCTGACCACCAAACGCACCCGGCTGGACCACGCCCTGGGCGAAGGCCCCCTGTCGGGCGAGAGCGAGGTCTCGTGAGCACCACCACGGAGCAGGCCCAACTGTTCCGCGAGGCCATGGCCTCCTTCCCCAGCGGCGTCACGATCGTCACCACCACCGACGCGGACGGGCGCTGGTGGGGCTTCACCGCCACCTCGTTCTGCTCGGTCTCCCTCGACCCCCCGCTGGTGCTGGTCTGCCTGGCCCGCACCGCCGAATGCCATCCGGTGTTCGCGGCGAGCGACCGCTGGATCGTCCACGTCATCCACCCCGACCACGCCGACCTGGCCGTCCGCTTCGCCACCCGCGGCGCCGACAAGTTCACCGACGCCGGCTTCCGCCCGGACCCCCGCGGCCTTCCCGTCCTCCCCCGGGCCTGCGTCACCCTCGACTGCACGACCCACGCCACCTACCCCGGAGGGGACCACACGATCCTGCTCGGCCGAGTCCAGCACACCCGCCTCGGCGAGACCGAACCGGCGATCTATTTCCGCCGCTCCTTCCGCACCGTGAGTGCGTAACAGTGTTCTAACACTGTTACGCACTCACGGGCCGCTAGGTTGGGCGAGGACACCCGGCGGACCGGCTCGGAGGCGGACGATGGAGCCCTTCGTGATCAACCGCCTCGGTCGGTTGGTCTTCCCGGCCACCGTCCTCGCCGAAGTCGACTTCTCGGTCATCGACTCCCTGGAACGGCTCACCGAGGTCGTCACGCGCGACTGCGCGGCCACGGCCCCGACCGGCTCGGACATCCTCGCCAGGATCGAGGCGCACGCCTATTCCGGCCGTTACGACCTGTTGCGCGACATCGGCCAGAACCTGTACTGGGTCAACCGCTACTCGATGATCATGTTCGAGAAGCGTCCGACCCGATGGCGTGACCTGCCGCGGTCCAACCGGCACGTCTTCCTGCCCTCCGTGACCCCGTGGCAGGAGGGCGCGCGCACGGTCGCCGCCGTCGCCGACGGCTACCACCGGCTGCCGGCGACGTGGGACTCCGGCACGGAGGACCGGATCTTCGGGCTGCTGTTCGACGTGTTCCGGAACCGGCGTCACCACGCCACCGTCAGCTCGGCGATCCAGCCGACGGTCGCGCAGTTCCTCGCCGCCCCGGACGCGCTGACGATCGTGCTGCCCGGGCACGACCCCGACTATCCGACCTTCGGCATCGACGAAATCCTCGACTGCGGCGAGGAGGTCCCGGAGCTCGAGGCGCTGATGCGGTGCGCGATGGTGCTGCACGACCAGTACCCGTGGGACCGTTCCACGGCCGAGCTGCGACCGGTGAGTCGGATCGGCGACGACGACTTCGTCGTTGCACTCCACCCCCGCACCCGCGAGGTCGCCGCGTTCATCGACCGGGTCACGAGACGCCGGCGGCCCAGCTTCGCGCGCCGCGCCGTGCAGCGGCCCGCACCCGGGCCCGCGCTCGAGCCGGTGCGGCCCTACCCGCCGGTGCGGGTCGGCGAGACGTTCGCGGTCCGGCCGAAGCTGGAGGCGCTCGCGATCGTTCGCGGCGAGCACGTGTGCGACAACGCCGACGTCATCCGTAATGCCAGCTACTCCTGGTCCCCGATGACCGCGGGCCAGATCGCGGCCACGACCGGTATCGAACGACGTCGCTACACCGCCCGTGACCTCGCCGACCTCGCCCTCGACGCCGCCCGCGCCGCCGTGGCCCATGCCGGGCGGATACCGCAGGAGATCGGCGCGGTGCTGGTCAGCACGTGCACCAGCACCCAGCTCATCCCATCGATCGCCTGCTGGCTGTCCGGCGAGCTGGGCCTTCGGCAGACCCACGCGGCGTTCGACCTGGTGGCGTCCTGCGCCGGGCTGCCCTACGGGCTCGCGGAGGCTCTGCGGCTGCTGCAGGAGGTCGACCGTCCCGTCGTGCTGGTGTGTGCCGAGAAGTTCTCCGACAAGATCGGCGCCGTGCGCACCCCGCGAATGATCTTCGGCGACGGTGCGGCGGCGCTGGTCGTCGCGCCCGCCGGACCCGGCGAGCCCGGCGACGTCGATGTCGTGCAGACCTACACGAGCGGCCCCTGGACCGAGGTGAACTCGATCCGCTGGCCCAACCCGGCGTTCGACAACGACATCACGGTGTGCGGGCCCGAGGTCAGGTCCCTGGTCCGGCGCTACCTGGCCCAGATGTTCGACGAGCTGTGCACCCAGCCCGATCCCGACGCTCCCGGCCGCTCGCTGCTGGCCGGCATCGACCTGATCGTCCCGCATCAGGCCAACAGGACGATCGTCGAAAGCCTCGCCCGGGAGGCCGGCTTCTCGGTCGACCGGCTGTACTTCAACATCAGCGAGATGGGCAACGTGTCCGCGGCGAGCATCCCGATCGCGCTGTTCGACGCGATCCGCGACGGCGTACTTGACCGTCCGATGCGCGTCTTCGCCCCCGGTTTCGGCGCGGGGGCGGTCAGCGGATACGCCGTACTGCGCGTCGATCCGGCGATCGCCGCACCCGAAGTGATCGGGTCGGACGTGTTTCCCGTCGTGCCGGGTCGAGCACGCGACGATTCCGTAGCAGCATCGTGGCCGATGCCCACGACCACCGACGACATGCGGATCGCCTTCGGTGAGTGATGCCGCCGATGAACCGCGACGACCAAGGACGAGCTCAAGGATGATCCCTGCATGAACCCCGTGACCCAACCCTTCCAGCGTCTGGCGATCGTGAACCGCGGCGAACCCGCGATGCGGCTGATCAACGCTGTCCGCGAGTGGAACGCCGAGCTCTGCTCGCCGGGATCGACCATCGGTGCGGGTCGCCCACCGCTGCGCACGATCGCCGTGTACACCGCGGTCGACCGGCGGGCGATGTTCGTCCGCGAGGCCGACGAAGCCGTGCTGATCGGTCCGGACGACCCCGACCACCTCGGGCCGAGCCCGTACCTCGACCTGGTCGAGCTGGAGCGGGCGCTGCGGCGCAGCCGGGCCGACGCCGTGTGGCCGGGCTGGGGGTTCGTCTCGGAGAAGGCCGAGTTCGCCGAGCTGTGTGAGCGGTTGGGGGTCGTTTTCGTCGGCCCGTCCGCCGAGGTCATGCGCAGGCTTGGGGACAAGATCGAGTCGAAGCGCATCGCGGAGCGGGTCGGGGTGCCGATGGCCGCGTGGAGCGGCGGCCCGGTGGCCGGGATCGAGGAGGCACGCGCCCACGCCGAGTCGATCGGATACCCACTGATGGTCAAGGCCACCGCGGGTGGGGGCGGGCGCGGCATCCGGCTCGTCACCCGCGCCGAGGAGCTGGACGAGGCGTTCGAGCGGGCGCGTTCGGAGGCCTCGAGGACGACCGGGGATGCGACGGTGTTCCTCGAACGGGCGGTGTCCGGCGGCCGGCACGTCGAGGTACAGGTCATCGCCGACGCCACCGGAGAGGTGTGGACGCTGGGCGTGCGCGACTGCAGCGTGCAGCGGCGCAACCAGAAGGTGATCGAGGAGTCGGCCTCGACCGCGCTGGACGCCGAACAGGAGGAGCTGCTGCGCACCTCGGCCGCGCGGCTGGCCAAGGCCGTCGGTTACGTCAACGCCGGGACGGTGGAGTTCCTCTACGAGCCCAAGGAGCGGCTGCTGTCGTTCCTGGAGGTCAACACCCGGCTGCAGGTCGAGCACCCGGTCACCGAGGCCACCACGGGTGTGGACATCGTCAAGCTGCAGCTGCACGTGGCCGCTGGCGGCAAGCTCGCCGAGATCGCCGCTGCCGCACCGGCCGCGGCCGGGCATGCCATCGAGGCCCGGCTCACGGCCGAGGACCCGGAGCGGGGCTTCGCCCCCGCCCCGGGGCGCATCGAGCACCTCTCGCTGCCCAGCGGCCCCGGTATCCGGGTCGATACGGGGGTGGCCGCGGGCGACCTCATCCCGCCCCAGTACGACTCGATGATCGCCAAGGTCATCGCGTGGGGCCGGGATCGTCCCGAGGCCCGCGCCCGGCTTTCCCGCGCGCTGCGCCAGACCGCCGCCGTCATCGACGGCGGCACCACGAACAAGGCGTTCTTGCTCGACCTGCTCGACCGGCCGGAGGTGCTGCACGGCGCGGTCGACACCGGCTGGCTCGACACGATGATGGCCGAGGGCTACACCCCGCCGCGACGCCTGGACGTCGCGCTGGTGGCCACGGCGGTCGAGGCACACGACGCGCACGTCGACCGCCAGCAGGCGCGGCTGTTCGGCTCCGCGGAACGCGGCCGTCCCGAGGTCGGGCACGAGACGTGGCATCAGATCGACGTGCGCGCCGCGGGCCAGGCCTACCGGCTGCGGGTCGCCCGGTCGCGGCCGCGGCGTTACCGAGTGGAGCTGGACCTGCCCGGCGGCGGGATCCAGGCCGTCGACGTGGATGTCGAGCACACCGGCCGGTTCGAGCGCAGGCTCACGGTGGGCGGGGGTGACCCCTTCGCCGTCCTGTCCGTCGCGCAGGGCCCCGACTATCTGATCGAGGTCGACGGCGCGGTGCATCGGATCTCCGGCGGCGAGGCGGGGATGGTGCGGGCACCCGCCCCCGCGATGGTCGTCGCGCTCCCGGTCGGCCCGGGGGACACGGTCGCCGAGGGCGACGTCGTCGCGATCGTGGAGAGCATGAAGCTCGAGACCGCGCTGCGCGCGCCGGTCTCCGGACAGGTGGCCGAGGTGCTCGTCGCGGCGAACACCCAGGTCGAGGGTGGGACCCGGCTGGTCCGGCTGGATCCCGCACCGGAGTCGGGGGACGGCGCCACGGCGGCGGACCGCGCCGACTTCGGTCAGCTCATCCGGCCCCGGCAGGACACGGGTGACCCCGCGGCCCAGGCCACGGACGCCCTGGACACCCTGCGTTCGCTGGTGCTCGGTTTCGACATCGACGAGCGGGCCGCGCGCCCGATGCTGGCGCAGCTGGCCGCCGCTCGCGCCGAACTGCCCGACGATCCCGCGCTGCTCGCGGCCGAGACCGGCGTCCTGCAGATCTTCGCCGACCTGTGTGCGCTGTCCCGCAACCGCCGCGTGGAGAACGGGGCGCTCGACGAGGTGTCGGCCGTCGACGCCGAAGCCGCCCGCAACCCGCAGGAGTATCTGTACGCCTACCTCCGGTCCCGCGACGCCGACGCCGAGGGCCTTCCCGAGTCGTTTCGGATCAAGCTGCGCCAGGCGTTGGCCCACTACGGCGTCACCGATCTGGAACCCTCGGCGGAACTGGGTCCGGCGCTCTACCGGATCTTCCTCGCGCACCGCCGGGCGGCCGCCCATCTGCCGGTGCTCTCCGAGCTGTTGCAGTGGCGACTCGCTCATCCCGATTCGCTGCCCGAGGCCGCCCACGACGAGTACCGGAAGGTCCTGGACAACCTGGTCGCCGCCACCCAGCTGCGGCATCCGGTCGTCGGCGACCTCGCCCGGCAGGTCCGGTACCGCCTGTTCGACGCCCGGTTGATCGCGCAGGGCAGGGCCCGAGTGCAGCAGCACGTCCGCGAGCGGCTCGACCATCTGGCCACCGACCCGGCCGAGCGCGCCGCGCAGATCGACGAGATCGTGGCCGCCGGAGAGCCGATTCTCGAGGTGTTCGCCGAGCGGCATCACGCCGCGATGCTCGAGGTGATGACCCGCCGGTACTACTGGATCCGGCCGGTCGGACCGACTCAGGTCATCGACAACGGCGGGCGGCCGCTGCTGCGCGCCGAGTACCGGCACGATGACCGCCCCTACACGATCCTCGCCACCGTCGCGAGCGGCCGGGCCGGCATCGACGACCCGAGGGCCGACGCCCCAGCCGCGGTGTCCACCGACCTGCACCGAATCCTCGAGACGCTGCCGGCCCAGCACACCGCGCTCATCGACCTCTACGTCACCTCCGACGACTCCGCGGGCGTCGAGCCGAACGCCCGCGCCGAGCGGATCCGCGCCAAGCTCGGCACCATTCCGCCGTCGGTCGCCCGGGTCGCCGTCGCAGTGCGCCGGGCGGACGGCGACGGCAGCGGCACGACGATGTGGTTCACCTTCCGCGGCGACCCGGACGGCCGACCGGTGGAGGACCGGATGCTGCGCGGCCTGCACCCCATGGTGGCCGAGCGGCTGGGGCTGTGGCGGCTGTCGAACTTCGAGCTGACCCGGCTGCCCGCGGCCGTCGACGTCCACCTGTTCCGCGCCCAGGGCCGCACCTTGCCCGACGACCAGCGGCTCATCGCGCTCGCCGACGTTCGCCAGCTCACCATGGTGCGCGACAACCACGGCAGGCTCACCGGGGTGCCCGAGATCGAGCACGTCCTCGATGCCTGTCTGGACAGCCTGCGGGCCGCCCGCTCGGCCGATCGCACGATGGCCAAGCCGGAGTGGAACAGGGTGTTGCTCTACGTCTGGCCGGTGGTGGACGTGCCGTTGCGCGAGCTCGACGAGGTCGTCCGGGCGCTGGCTCCGCGCAGCCAGGGCCTCGGGCTGGAGCAGGTGCTCGTGCAGTTCCGTACCGCGGGCCCGGACGGTGGGCCGCGCGAACACATGCTGCGGTTGTCCCGGCCGCCCGGTGCCGGATTGACGCTGCGGATCACCGACCCGCCGACGCATCCGCTGCGCGAGTTGGACAGCTACGCGCAGAAGGTGATCCGGGCGCGTCGACGCGGCGCCGTGTATCCCTACGAGCTGGTCGGGTTGCTCACCCGCTCACCCGACGGCGGCGCGCCGGGGACGTTCACCGAGTACGACCTCGACGAGACCGGTGTGGCGGTCCCGGTCGATCGGGCGCCCGGCGGCAACTCCGCCAACCTGGTGCTCGGTGTCGTCACCACGGCGACGGCGCGTTACCCCGAGGGCATGACCCGGGTCGTGCTGCTGGGTGACCCGACGAAGGCGCTGGGTGCCCTTGCCGAACCCGAATGCGCCCGGGTGCTCGCCGCGATCGACCTGGCGCGCAGGCTCGAGGCGCCGATCGAGTGGTTCGCCGTCTCGGCCGGCGCCAAGATCGCGATGGACAGCGGCACCGAGAACATGGACTGGATCTCCCGGGTGCTGCGCGGAATCATCGAGTTCACCCAGGACGGCGGCGAGATCAACGTGGTGGTCGCCGGGATCAACGTCGGCGCCCAGCCGTACTGGAACGCCGAGGCCACGATGCTCATGCACACCAAGGGCATCCTGGTGATGACGCCGGACTCGGCGATGGTGCTCACCGGAAAACAGTCGCTGGACTACTCCGGCGGCGTCTCGGCCGAGGACAACTTCGGGATCGGCGGCTACGACCGGATCATGGGCCCGAACGGGCAGGCGCAGTACTGGGCGCCCGACCTGTCCGGGGCGATCGGCGTGCTGTTCGCCCACTATGCGCACACGTACACCGCCGCCGGGGAGCGCTTCCCGCGGCCGGCGCCGACGACCGACCCGCTGGACCGGGACATCAGCGAGGGGACGCACACCGGTCCGGGCACCGAGTTCACCCGGCTCGGCGAGATCTTCTCCGCCGCCACCAACCGGGAGCGCAAGAAGCCGTTCGACATCCGGTCGCTGCTGCGCGGGGTCGCCGATGCCGATCACCCGCCCCTGGAGCGCTGGGCCGACTGGCGGGACGCGGAGTCCGTCGTCGTCTTCGACGCGCACCTCGGGGGGCAGCCGATCGCGCTGCTGGGCATCGAGTCGCGCCCGCTGCCGCGGCGCGGGCGCTCGCCCGTCGACGGGCCGCCGCAGTGGACCGCGGGCACGTTGTTCCCGCGCTCGTCGAAGAAGACCGCGCGGGCGATCAACGCCGCCAGTGGTAACCGACCGCTGGTGGTGCTGGCCAACCTGTCGGGCTTCGACGGCTCCCCGGAGTCGCTGCGGGAGCTGCAGCTGGAGTACGGGGCGGAGATCGGGCGGGCGATCGTGAACTTCGACGGGCCGATCGTGTTCTGCGTGGTGTCGCGCTACCACGGCGGTGCGTTCGTGGTGTTCTCCCACACCCTGAACGACAACATGGAGATCGCCGCGGTGGAGGGCTCGTACGCCTCGGTCATCGGTGGTGCACCGGCCGCGGCGGTCGTGTTCTCCGGGGAGGTCAACAAGCGCACCGCAGCCGACCCTCGGGTCGCGGGCCTCGAGGCTCAGCTCGCGGAGGCGGTCGAGGGCGGCGCGCAGGACGAACTGGCCCGGCTGCGCTCCGAGCTCGCCGCGGTCCGGGCCGCGGTGCGGGCGGAGAAGCTCGGCGAGGTCGCCGACGAGTTCGACGCCAAGCACAGCATCGAACGCGCCCGCCGGGTCGGGTCGGTGCACGAGATCGTCCCGGCCGAACGGCTGCGGCCCTACCTGGTCGAGGCCGTGCGGCGCGGGATGGCCCGGACCTTGCTGCGCTGACCCACCTGTGAGTGCGTAACAGTGTTCTAACACTGTTACGCACTCACAGCCCCGTCTGACGTCCCCGGGTGCGGTCAGGAACGCGCAGCGCAGACGCCCTTGGCGGCGAGGATGCGGGCGACGGCGCGGTCGTTGTCGCCCGCATCGAGCGTCCCCTCCGCCAACGCCTGCTCCAGCGTGGCCAGCACCGGACCGACCGGGGTGACGTTGGAGGACAGCGCGACGTCGGCGCCCGCCTGCAGCGCCGCGAGCGTGGCGCGGGGCAGCGAGAACTGGTTGCTGATCGCCTTCATCGCGCCGAGGTCGTCGGTGATGACGACGCCGTCGAAGCCGTACTCGTCGCGAAGCAGCCGGTAGACCGCAGGGGTGAGCGACGCGGGCAGCCCCTCGGTGAGGCCCGGGACGTCGAGATGCCCGACCATGACGCCGGTGTCCAGGCCCGCCAGCGGCCTCCCGGGGCCGACGAGCGCCGAGTAGGGGCGCAGATCGTCGCGCCTCAACCGGTCCAACGGCGGCGTGCTGACCCGGCCCGCGTGGGAGTCACCGTTGGCGTGACCGTGCCCGGGGAAGTGCTTGAGTACCACGGCCACACCGGCCTCGCGCTGCCCCTCGGCGAACGCCTGCGCGTACCGCGCGACGACCTCGGGATCGTCCGAGAACGCCCGATCCCCGATCACCGAGCCCGCGGGCTGGCGGCCGACGTCGACGGTCGGGGCGAAGTTCATCGTCACCCCTCGGGCGCGCAGCTGGCGACCGCGCTCGAATCCCAGCACCCGGACCTGCCCGGTGGTCATGTCCGCGGCCATCCGGCGCGCGCTGGGCATCGGTCCGTCGAGCGTGCCGATGCGCTGCACCCGCCCGCCCTCGTCGTCGACGGCGACGGTGACCGGCAGCGCCGTCGCGGCCTGCACCGCGGCGAGCTTGTCGTCCTGCAACAGCGCGGTGGCCTTCCCGCCCAGGAAGATCCCGCCGACGCGCCAGGAGCGGACGATCTCGGCGGCCCCGGCGGGGTCGGCCGCGTCGACGCCGACCATCAGTCGCTGGGCCAGCCGGTCGCGTTCGGAGAGGCCGGCCACGACGGCGTCACAGGCCGGTGGGCCGGGCGGCGGGACAGGCTCGGCCCGCTGAGCGGCTGCGCCACCGGTGGACCCGGCCGAGCCGGTCAGGGTGGGTAGGACTCCGGTGCCGACGCCGAGCCCCGCGAGGAGCGCGCCGACCACCAGGCTGGACACGATTCCTACCGCGGCGCGCGGCCGTCGGCGCTGCTGACCAATGGACATCGGGACGAATTCTCCCCTGGCACCGTCCCGGGCGTCGCGGCGCCGGGCCGGGCGGGTGACGCAGCCCTCCCCCATGATCGACGTTCGGGAGCCGGTGGCCGCGGATTCCGCGGCTGCCGCTGCCCGAACGCCGATCATGAGGCGGGCGGGCCAGGGCGGCGCATACCGCACCCCGGCCGGGCCGTCAGATCCGGAAGAACACCGTCTCCCCCGCACCGTGCAGCCGGATGTCGAAACGCAGCTCACCGGGGCCGACGGGCCGGGCGATCAGCGTCGGCACGCGGTCGGCCGGCACCTCGGCCAGCAGCGGGTCACGGGCGTTGGCGGCCTCTTCATCAGGGAAGTAGATCCGGGTGACGACCCGGTCGAGCAGGCCGCGGGCGAAGACCGAGACGTCGATGTGCGGCGCCTGCTCGCCGATCGCGCCTGGCTTGACGGTCCGCACCTCCCACCACCCCTCGGCGTTGGTCGCGCATCGGCCGAACCCCCGGAAGCCGGGCACCGCGACCCGCCCGCGCGGCTCGCTCTCCGGGTGGTCGAACCGGCCCTCGGGGTCGGCCTGCCAGGTCTCGACCAGCCCGTCGGGCACCGGCTCGCCGTTGCCGTCGCGGAGCACGCCGCCGATCCGGATCGCTGCGGGCGTGCCCTCGGGCACGACGTCGGCTCCGTCCGGCCAGACCAGCCCGATATGCAGGAACGGGCCGACGGTCTGTGCGGGGGTGAGGCCGAGCTGCGTCTCAGTCATGGGGCTCCTCGAACGGGGTCTGCTCACGGCCCCGCAGCACGATGTCGAATCGGTAGGCCAGCGCCCAGCCGGGCCGGGTGGCCGCCAGGTCGAACGTCGAGATCATCCGCTGCCGCGCTGTCGGGTCCGGGACCGAGTTGAAGATCGGGTCCTGGTCGAACAGCGGGTCGTCGGGGAAGTACATCTGGGTGACCAGGCGCTGGGTGAAGGCCCGGCCGAACAGTGAGAAGTGGATATGCGACGGCCGCCAGGCGTTGTGGTGGTTGCGCCACGGGTAGGCGCCCGGCTTGATCGTGGTGAACGAGTAGGCGCCCGCCGAATCGGTGACCACCCGGCCGCCGCCGGTGAAGTTCGGGTCCAGCGGCGCGGGCCAGTTGTCGCCCGCGTGCGCATACCGGCCCGCGGCGTTGGCCTGCCAGATCTCGATGAGCGTGTCGGGCACCGCACGGCCGTCGGAGTCGCGCACCCGGCCGAACACGACGATCCGCTGACCGAGCGGCTCGGCGCCGTGCTGGGCGGTGAGGTCGTGGTCGTGCTCGCCGATCCGCTCTCCCGACAGCAACGGACCGGTCACCTCGGTGAGCCGGTGCGCCAGCACGATCGGGGCCTGCGACGGTGCCCGCAGCGCGGTGCTGCGGTAGTCCGGGTAGTCCAACGGCGGGTGGGTGCCGTCCGGCGCGGGCCGGTAGCCGACGGGACGGGAAAGAGTCATGTGTTCGCTCCGAAGGGCAGTCCGACGTAGTTCTCGGCGAGGCTGGTCGCCGCGGCATGGGACGACACGGTGTAGCGCAGCTGGGACAGCTGCAGCCGGCGCCCGAAGGGGTCGCCGCTCTCGGTGGCCGGGTCGAACCGGTGCAGCATCGAGGTCATCCACCAGGAGAAGTGCTCGGCCCGCCACACCCGGCGCAGGCAGGTCGTCGAGTACTCGTCGAGCCCGGCCTGCGAGCCGCGGGCGAAGAACCCCTCGAGCGCGTCGGCGAGCACCCAGACGTCGGCGACGGCGAGGTTCATCCCCTTCGCCCCGGTGGGTGGGACGATGTGCGCGGCGTCCCCGGCGAGGAACAGGCGTCCGTGCCGCATCGGCTCCGCGACCATGCTGCGCATGCCGGTGACCGAGGGGCGCTCCAGGAACGGGCCCTCGTTGAGGGTGAACCCCTCGGCCGCGAGGCGGGCGCCGAGCTCGTCCCAGATCGCGGCGTCCGACCAGGCGCAGGCGTCCTCGTCGGGCGGTACCTGCAGGTAGAGGCGGGTCACCTCGGGACTGCGCATCGAGTAGAGGGCGAACCCGCGCTCCGCGGCCGAGTAGATCAGCTCGTCGTGCGTGGGCGCGGCCTTGGCCAGCACGCCGAGCCAGCCGAACGGATAGGTCCGCTCGTACTCCCGCGGACGATAGGCCTGGCGGGCCACACCGTGGTATCCGTCACATCCGGCGATGACGTCGCAGTGCAGGTCGCGCGCCACACCGGTCACATCGGTGTAGGAGAGGGACGGCGAGGTCGTGTCGATGTCGTGCAGCGCGACGTCGGTGACCTCGAACTCGATGATCCCGCCGTCGCGCAGCCGGGCGGCGATGAGGTCCTTGACGACCTCCTGCTGCCCGTAGACGACGATTCCCTTGCCGACGAGGCCGACGAAGTCGATCCGGTGGTCCTCGCCGTCGAAGCGCAGCGAGATCCCCTCGTGCCGCATGCCCATGGCGTCCATCCGGTCCCCGACGCCGATCTCGCGCAACAGCTGCGCGGTCGGGTGTTCCAGAACCCCTGCCCGCACCCGGTGCTCCACATAGCTGCGGCTGCGCGCCTCCAGGACGACCGAGTCGATGCCCCGGCGGGCCAAGAGGTGGGACAGCAGAAGGCCGGCCGGCCCGGCCCCGACGATTCCGACCTGGGTACGCATGACCTCAGGCTTGCGCACCGACCGCCCCGGACTCGACGGCTCTTCCGTTCAACGGAAGAATGAAGTCATGACCTTGCCGTCCCCGCGATCCACGGTGACGGCTCGGGTGCTCGCCGTTCTCGCGGCGTTCCAGGCCGCGAACCCCCGGCTCACGCTCACCGAGATCAGCCGGCGCGCCGGTTTGCCGCTCACCACGGCGCACCGCATCGTCGGCGAGCTGGCCGCGTGGGGCGCGCTGGAACGGGCCGGGGACGGGCGCTACCGGATCGGGCTGCGGCTGTGGGAGGTCGGCTCGCTCGCCCCACGCAGCCTGGGTCTGCGCGAGACGGCGATGCCGTTCCTCGAGGACCTCTACGAGGTGACCAGGCAGAACGTGCAGCTCGCCGTTCTCGACGGCACCGAGGTGGTCTACGTCGAGCGACTCTCGGCGCGCACGGCGGTCAACGTGATCACCCGGGTCGGCGGCAGGCTGCCGCTGCACGCGACGGGGGTGGGGCTGGTCCTGCTCGCCCATTCACCCCCCGAGCTGCAGGAACAGGTCCTGGCCGGGCCGCTGCGCCGATACACCAGCAGAACGATCTGCCAGCCCGACGAGCTGCGCCGGGTGCTGGCCGACGTTCGACGCACCGGCGTCGCGATCAGCGAAGGTCAGATCGAACTGGTGTCGCTGTCGGTCGCGGCACCGGTGCGCGGACCCGGCGGTGCGGTCGTCGCGGCGGTGTCGGTGGTCGTGCCCGCCGCGGAGACGAACCCGCTGTCCTACGTGCCGGCGGTCCGGGCCGCCGCCCGCGGGATCTCCCGCACCCTCGGCCATTCCTGATCCTCAGGCCCGACCATCGAGAGGCCCGCTCCCGCGGGCCCGTCCCACGACCGGACCTTGCGCACCCGCACGGGCGGGTCGACGATCGCCCTGTGGACGTCGTGGAATTCCGGCCCGAACGCCACCAGTACGTCTGGACCTTCGGCGGGGTCGCCCCCAGCCACCGGATCACCCCGGGCACCCTGCTGCGGCTGTGGACCGAGGATGCCTTCTCCGGACGGCTGACCCGCACCGGCGACCGGGCGAGCGAAGTGCTCGACATGACGCAGGTCAACCCGCAGACCGGTCCGTTCTACGTCGAGGGCGCCGAGCCGGGGGACACGCTCGCCCTGCACATCGTCGAGCTGACCCCGGCGCGGGACTGGGCGGCGTCGACGACGATCCCGTTCTTCGGCGCGCTCACCGGCACCGACCGCACCGCGCTGTTGAACGACCCGCTGCCCGAGCGGACCTGGATCTACCAGCTCGACCGGGCCAAGGGAACGGTGTTGTACGAGGCGCCCAGCGCGCAGCTGCGACTGGAGCTGCCACTGAGTCCGATGCTCGGCACGGTCGGGCTGGCCCCGGCGGGGCGTGAGGTGCGCTCGAGTCTGGTCCCGGACAAGTTCGGGGGCAACATGGACACCCCCGAGATGCGCGCCGGGGTGACCTGCTACCTGCGCGTCAACGTCGAGGGTGCGCTGTTCTCGATCGGCGACGGGCACTACCGGCAGGGTGAGGGCGAGAGCTGCGGCACCGCCGTCGAGGGCACGATGGACGTGACGCTGCTCGTCGAGCTGATCAAGGCCGGCGGCGGTCACAGCGCCCCGGAGTGGCCGCGGATCGAGAGCGACACCCACTACATCGTCGTCGGGTCGGCCCGGCCGCTGGAGGATGCCTGGCGGGCGAGTCAGGTCGGCATGATCACCTGGCTCGGCGAGCTGTACGGCCTTGACCGGCTCGACTCCTACCAGCTGCTCACCCAGATCAGCGAGTCGCCGCTGGCGAACGTCTGCGACACGAACTACAGCGCGACCACCAAGCTGGCCAAGGATCTGCTTCCGACCGGGGACGCCTTCGGCGGGATGCACCGGCACCTGCGCGAACGGGCCCGCGACCTGTAGGGGAGGACTCACCGTGGATCTTCAGCTTGCCGGCAGGAAGGCCCTGGTCACCGGCGGGACGAAGGGAATCGGCCGAGCGATCGTCGAGGCTCTGGTCGGCGAGGGGGTCGCGGTCGCCTTCTGTGCCCGCACCGAGGCCGACGTCAAGGAGGCCGAGCAGACGCTGCGCGGCCGCGGAGCCGAGGTCAGCGGGACCGTGCTGGACGTCGCCGACGGCGCGGCGCTCACCAACTGGGTCGGTACGGCGGCCGGGCAGCTGGGCGGCATCGACATCGCGGTGGCCAACGTCAGCGCGCTCGCGGCGGCCCCGGGTGAGGAGAACTGGCGGGCCAGCTTCGAGGTCGACGTGCTGCACGCCGTGCGACTGGTGGAGGCGGCGCTGCCCCATCTCGAACGCAGCGACGCCGCATCGATCGTCACGATCTCGAGCGTGTCCGGGCGAGAGATCGACTTCGCCGCAGGCCCGTACGGAACGATGAAGGGCGCCCTGGTGCACTACACGCACGGACTGGCCGTCCAGCTCGCGCCCAAGGGGATCCGGGCGAACAGCGTCTCCCCCGGCAACGTCTATTTCGACGGCGGGTTCTGGCAGAGCGTCGAGCAGAACAACCCCGAGCTCTATGAGCACGCGCTCGGGCTCAACCCGACCGGCCGGATGGGTGACCCGGAGGAGACCGCCTACGCCGTGGTCATGCTGGCCAGTCCGCGAGCCCGCCGCATCAGCGGCACCAACCTGGTCGTCGACGGCGCGCTGACCCGAGGGGTACAGCTGTAGCGCGCACGTGCCGGATCGAGGCTTCAGCCGGGACGGACCCGAACGACCCATCCACTACACAGAGTTTGTGAGCAACCGCTCAGGTGCAACAGAGAGTGTCCATAGCCTCCACATTCACCGCACTCCGTCGGCAATTCAGGTGATGCGGGTCACATATCTGGAACACCCGTAACCCCATCGGGTGGGGCTCGTTGGACGGGTCAGTCGCGCTGCCGCGAACCAGTACCGACCCCGTCACCGTCCACTGCGTACAACGTTCACATTTCAGTCCATAGTGGACGGACGGACCGAACGAGGAGAGCTACTCCCATGCAGATGAGCAAGACCGCCCGCCGGGTCGTCGCCGCCTCCGCCCTGGCCCTGCCGATCGCGGTGGCTGCGCCGGGCCTGGCCAGCGCCGGGACCGGTCACGACGACCACGGTCACCGCGGTCACGGCCACCGCTGCCACGGCGGTGACCAGACGGCCGTCCAGGGTGGGAGCCTGATCGACCTGCTGGCGCAGGTGAACCCGGCGGCCAACGTCGGCGGCATCCTCAGCTTCGCGCCCGTCGAGCAGAACGCCGTCG
This sequence comes from Pseudonocardia hispaniensis, assembly GCF_042658695.1. Lineage (NCBI taxonomy): Bacteria > Bacillati > Actinomycetota > Actinomycetes > Pseudonocardiales > Pseudonocardiaceae > Pseudonocardia > Pseudonocardia hispaniensis. The sequence goes on from NZ_JBHSQW010000039.1 coordinate 94,596, forward strand.
CCGACAGCGACGCCAACTCCGGCATCCAGCAGTTCGGCGGCACCTGCGGGGGCGGCCAGGAGTCCTTCCAGGCCGGCGACCTCGTCTCCGGCCTGCTGCAGGTGAACCCGGCGGCCAACGTCGGCGGCATCGCCAACTTCGCGCCCGTCGAGCAGAACGCCGTCGCCGACAGCGACGCCAACTCCGGCATCCAGCAGTTCGGCGGCAACGGCGGCCACCACCACGGTGGCGACCAGACCGCCGTCCAGGGCGGGGACCTGATCGGGCTCGACCTGCAGGTCAACCCGGCGCTCAACGTGGGCGGCATCGCCAACTTCGCGCCCGTCGAGCAGAACGCCACCGCCTCCGGCAGCCAGAACTCGGGTATTCAGCAGCACCGCTGAGCCCACGCGCCGGCCGATCCCCGAACACTGCCGCGAACGACGCCGTCACCAGGCGGTGCCGTTCGCGGCAGAGCTGTTCGTGCGACGGCGCGTCAGCGAAAAGCGAGCACCGACGCGGTGAAGCCATGGAGCTGGTTGCGACCGCCGACCGGCCCGATCTCACCGGCGGCGAAGAACCCGGCCACCCCGCCGGTGCGCAGCCCGGCGCGCACCGCCTCGACATCGTGGTCGGCCGTCGGAAACATGAACCTCCCGCGACCGTTGCAGGAGAACAGCAACGCCCCCCTGGCGGGGCCCTCGGCCACCGCCCCGGCGAGCAGTTCCGTCAGGTCCTCGTCGGCGGCTTCGGCATCGCGGACCTGGAACCGGACCGTCTGGCCCGGTTCCACGACATCGCCGACCGCGACCGCACCGCTCTGCGGGTCGGCCCCCAGAACACCGCGGATGAGAAAGTCGCCGCGGCCGTGGTCCTCGGCGTACTCGTTCATCGCGATGCCGAGGTGCAGCCCACGGCCGGCCAGCGTTCGCTCGGCGGGCGAGAGCGAACCGAGGATGTCGCGCAGCCGCACGTAGGCAGGCAGCCCGGCCAGCTCGATCAGGATGTTCTGCTCGGCGCGGGTGACGGTCATGGTCGGCCCGATCGGGCGGCACCCCTGGCTGACGATGGTGCGCACGGCGACGTCGCCCCCGAGCAGGAACCCGACCCCGCCATCGCGGTGGATCTCGCCGTCGAGAAACAACCGGTTGCCGCTCGCCCCTGCCCCGCTGGCCAGCCCGCCGACCAGCGGGAACTCCGGGTACGCAGCGTTGCACCGGTCAAGGAAGCGGGCGATGGGGAACGAGGAGGGGTCGACGAGCAGCACGCCGACCCGATCGTCCGCGCGCGGCTGTGGCAGCCCCGCCGATCCGGTCTCCATCATGTCCAGCCCGGCCTCGAGGCGCACCGGCCGGACCGTGACGCCCGGGAGCGCGGCCGCCCAGACGGCGATCGCGGGCTCGCCCTCGACGCCGCGGCCGTCGCCGATGACGCCGCCCGCGGTGGCGCCGATCGCGGTCCGGGCACCGGCGAGCTCCATGACCCGCAGGCCGGCCGCGGCCGCGTCGTCACCCGAGCCGCAGACGAAGACGCACAACAGATCCGGCCGTGCCCCGGCGAGTGGGCCGAGCGCCTGGGTGACGGCCACCTCCGCCGCCCCTCGCAGGTCGGGGCCGACCGCGAGACCGTCGCCGAAGCGGCGACCGGACGACTGCGCCATGACCTCGTCCCGGATGGACCCGAACTCAGTGGACATGGGGATTCACCTCCCGCGCGACGGTGCCGCGCGGCCAATCCTCCCAGCCCACCCGCGCCGGGCCAACCGACCGGCCGGACCTGGCCTTCGGAGCGCCTCACGGCTCCATAACGGGTCCAGACACGGCGGCGGACAGCGTTATGGCTCCCCGACGCGCGGTCGGCCGCGGTGCGGCAACCCGCCCGCGGCCCGCAGGATCAGCTGCATCGCCACATCCACCGAACGCTCCCGGATGTCGCCGCGGCCGCCCGGCAGTACCGGGTCGCGGGCGATGACGGTGCCGTCGACGGTCGTGACACAGAGGCAGACGTAGCCGACGGGCTTGGCCTCGGTGCCTCCGTCCGGACCCGCGATGCCGGTGACCCCGACACCGATACCGGCACCGAACCGTTCCCGGGCGCCGTCCGCCATGGCCCTGGCGACCTGCGGCGACACCGCACCGTGCTCGGCGATCATCTCGGCGGGCACGCCGAGCAGCGCCGTCTTGGCCTCGTTCGAGTAGGCGACGACCCCGCCCGCGACATACGCCGAGGACCCCGGCCGGTCGACGAGCCGGGCCGCCAGCAGCCCACCGGTGCACGACTCCCCCGTCGCAACGGCTCGCCCGCCGCCCAGCAGGGCGCGCGCCACCAGCTCGTCGGTGGTGCTGCCCTCCGCGCTGACCAGGTGCTTCGCATGCCGTCCCGCGAGCTCCTCGGCCAGCTGCGCCGCCACGGTGTCCGCACCCGGCTGCGGCCGCAGATCGACCTCCAGCTCGGAACGACGCAGACAGGTCGTGATCTCCACGCCCGTGAGGTCGAGGCGGGACCCGATCTCCCGCAGCGTCGCCGCGATCTCCGACTCGGGCAGCCCGAAATAGCGCAGCGACCGGGCCGCCGCAGGGGGCACCCGCTCGAGCAGCTCGGCGAACGGGGCCGCTTCGAGGGCGGCGGGCCACATCCCCTGCAGCTCACGCGGGGGACCGGGCAGCACGACGACCAGCGGGCCGCCCAGCCGCTCGACGAGCAGTCCCGGCGCGGTACCGACCGGTAGCAGCGGCGTGGCTCCGCGCGGGATCATCGCCTGCTTGCGGTTGGCCGCCTCCAACGCGGGCCCGGCGAACCCGGTGCGCGCCGCCCAACGGGACAGGATGCCGGCGATATGAGCCTGCAGCGCCCGGTCCAGGACGATGTCGGCTCCCGCGAAGCGAGCCACCACCTCGACGGTCAGGTCGTCCGCGGTGGGGCCGAGACCACCACTGGTGACGATCAGTTCGACGCCCGCGTCGGCGACGAACCGCAGCGCCTCGGCCAGGTCGTCGGGCCGATCGCCCACCAGCAGCAGATGCGCCACCTCGAACCCGCGATTGCTCAGCTCACGCGCCAGCCACGGCCCGTTCCGGTCATCGATGGCGCCGGTCAACAGCTCGCTTCCGGTGACCACGATGCCGGCCCGTGGCCGACCTGCTTCCGCACCCATGCGGCGACGGTAACCGCTGCCGAGCCCGCCGCGCGATCACGCGGTCGCGGCGACCGTTGTTGTGCGAGGTCGGCCGCCGGTCGTAGGGTGGTGCGCCGTTGAGACACGGCTCGCACCCGGGTCCGCAAAACGGTATCGAGGAGCAGCGGTGCGCATGAACGGTCAGTCATCCGCCGGGGCCGGCGCCTCATCCGCCGACCAGATCGTCCGGTTCGAGATCGTGGACCACGGGCGGGACGCGCTCGTCGTCCATGTTCTCGGCGAGATCGATACGCTGACGGCGCCGGTGCTGCGGGAGAAGCTCGACGAGCATCTGCCCACGACACCTTTGGTGGTGCTCGACCTGTCGGCGGTGACGTTCCTCGGGTCGGCGGGGCTGGCCGTGCTCGTCTCGGCCAGGGACACGGCGGAGCAGCACGGCCACCGGCTGCGGCTCGTCTGTGGTTCCCGGATCGCCACCCGCGCGCTCGAGGCCACCGGCCTGCTCACCCTCTTCGATGTCGCCGACGGGGTTTCCGAAGCCCTGGGCGCTCCCGGCTGATCCGGCTGTCCTAGGCTCGCACCTGGAGGCGTCTGGGTGCCTGGTGGCCCTCGCGGTCTTCAAAACCGACGTGGCCGAGCACCTCGGCCAGGCGGGTTCGATTCCCGTCCGCCTCCGCCAGCCCTGGTTCGGTTCCTGAGAGTCTTCAGGTTTCTCTCAGCTACGGCGAGGACTCTGGGCGGCGTGGCCGGTCTGACCGTACTCGACCTCCTCGTCATCGCCCTCGTCCTGCTCGCCGCGATCGGCGGGTTCCGCCGCTCCGGCGGCGCCGAACGCACCGGCAGGCTCATCGGGCTGCTGTTCGGCGCCGCGATCGCGCTCCCGCTGGGCGCCCTGTTCGCCGCGGCCGGGGCGAGTCCGCTGGCACAGGGCTTGCTGCGGCTCGCCGGACTGGTGCTCGGCCTGCTCATCGGGGTCTGGGCGGGTGGTCTGGTCGGCGGACTGGTCTCCCGCGGCCTCGTCCGCGGCAGGCTCGGGCTCGTCGATCGGGGGCTGGGCGCCGTGGCCGCCGCGGGCACCACCGTGTTGGTGCTGTGGGTACTGGCCACTGCGGTACCGCTCATCATCGGAGCCGAAACGCTCGCGCCGGTGACCGCCGCGCTGCAGCCGCTCGGCGGTCACAGCCAGCTGCTCGACGAGTTCGGCAACCGGCTCCCGCTTCCCCGACAGGCCCTCGACCAGGCCGTCAGCACCGTGTCCTCCATCAACCCTCGGATGGGTTTCGGCGGGTCGGCACAGTTCTGACCGGCACCGCTGGCACAGTGTGCCGGTGCCAGCCGGGGTTTCCGCCGATGTCCGCGAGCTTGCGGGGCTCGACGCAGCGGGACTCGCGGCCCTGGTGCGCGAGGGCCGGGTCACCGCCGTCGAGGTGGCCAGGGCCCATCTGGCCCGGATCATCGCGGCCGACTGCCGGGTCGGCGCCCTGACGGCCGTCGACCGGGAGCGGGTGCTCGCCGAGGCGCACGGGGTGGACGCGCGGCCCGATCGCTTCGCGCTGCCGCTTGCGGGCGTCCCGGTGGCGATCGGGGATGACGTGGACGTCGCCGGCTTTCCGACCCGGTACGGCTGTGCGGCGTCCTCGTCCGCACCGGCCCGCCGCGACGACGAACTGGTCAAGCGCCTACGTGCCGCGGGCGCGGTGGTGGTGGGCAAGGCCCGCACGCCCGGGCCTGCGGCCTGGGGGTTCGCGCACGACCCGGTGTCGTCTGCGCCGGGCCCAGGCGGCTGCGGCGGTGCCGCGGCGGTGGCGGCCGGGATGGCCGCGCTCGCGGTGGGCACCGACGGGGGCGGCGCGATCCGGATGTCCGCCGCCTACCTGGGCCTGGTCGGGCTCAAACCGGGTGTGGGCGTCGTTTCGCCCACCGCGGCCGAGCGGCGCTGGTGCGGGCTGAGCGAGCCGGGTCCGATCGCCCGGACCGCCGACGACGCAACGCTGATGCTCGAGGCGCTGTCCGGGCGGCGCATCGGAGACCTCGCGGCGGTGGGTCTGCCGAACCGGGTGGCGGTCTCGTTGCATCATCCGTGGCCGGTGGGCCGGTTACGGCCCGCCCAGCACGACGCCGTGCGCAAGGCCGTGCGCCGGTTCGCCGAATGCCGGATCCGCACCGTCGCGGCCGAGCCGCCGTATCCGAGCACCCTGGTCCTGCGCTGGCTCCGGCGCTGGCAGGCGGGGGTCGCCCGCGACGTCGAGGCGCTGGGGATCGACCCACGCGGGCTCGAGCCGCACCCGGCGGCGGTCGTACGGAAGGGCCGTCGGGTACTACGCCGCGGGATCCCGGAGCCCGACACCGCCTTTCGGGACCGGTTCGTCGGCTGGCTCGACGAGGGTGGCAACGACCTCCTGGTGCTGCCTGCGGTGGCCGGCCCGGCGGTGCCCGCGGACGAGCTCGCCGGGCGCGGCTACCTGTCCGCGCTGGTCATCTCGGCCTCCCGGGCGCCCTACACGCAGGCCTGGAACGTGGCGGGGTTGCCCGCGCTCGTCGTGCCGGTCCGGTGGGGTGTCTCCCGGGTCCCGGTGCAGCTGGTGGGACGCCCGGGCAGCGAGCCGCTGCTGCTGGCCACCGCCGCCCGCCTGGAGCGGGACTGACCGCCCAGGACAGCGCGCGGTACTCGCGGTGCTCCCGTTCGGTGGTCTGCGTCGCGTACTGCTCCGGATCGGGCTGCTCGTCCAGCACTCAACGCAGGTCACGCCCGCCTGTGAGTGCGTAACAGTGTTAGAACACTGTTACGCACTCACAGGTGGGTTGGACCAGGGGCCGGTGATCGCGAACATCGTGCCGGGGTCCTGGATGTTGGCGAACAGGATCTTCCGGTTCGGCGAGTACACCGGTCCGGTGAACTCGACGTCGTCGGCCTCGTTGCGGGCGATCGGGAACGTCTGTCCGCCGTCGGTCACACCGAACAGGTGCTGGAGTCCGTTGCCGTCCTCGGCCACGATCACCCCGCCGTAGGGCGACACGGCGATGTTGTCCGGGCCGTCGAACACGTCCGAGACGGCGGGGTCGGGGTTGACGCCCAGCCGCAGCGTCAGAGTGAGGGTCGAGCACCTGGGGTCGTAGAACCAGATCTGACCATCGTGGTGTGCCCCCGGGCTCTCGTTGCGGGAGAAGCTGGTGACGATGTAGGCGCCGGACGCGCCACCCCGCTTGCCCCACCACGCGCCCTCGAGCTTGCGGCCACGGGTGACGTCGCCGTCGCCGAGCTGCCGGCGGATCGGGGTCGACCGCGCGTCGCGGTCGGGCACCGGCGTCCATCGGGCGTGGTAGACGGTGCCGATCTCGGTGGCTCGGGACAGGTCGTCGATGTGCCGGCCCGCGCCGTCGGTCGCCCGCAGCGCGGCGAGGTCACCCGCATCGGCGGCGAGCGTGCGCAGCGCACCCTTGCTCGCGCGGTAGTCCTTCGGCGGGGTCCACCGATAGAGCAGGCCGTTGGGCTTGCTGGCGTCCTCGGTCAGGTAGATCTCGCCCGTGCGCGGATCGACGACGGCGGCCTCGTGCTCGAACCGGCCCAGCGCCTTGATCGGCTGCGGGTCGAGGTTGGCCCGACGGTCGAACGGGTCGACCTCGAAGACGTAGCCGTGATCCTTGTGATAGCCGTTCTTCCCCTCAAGGGCATCGACCTCCTCGCAGGTCAGCCAAGTGTTCCACGGGGTCACCCCACCCGCGCAGTTGGTCGAGGTGCCGGCGACGCCGACGTACTCCTTGATCCGCTTCCCGTCGCGGTCCACCTCGACGACGGTGCACCCGCCCGCTGCGCCGGGGTCGTAGACGAGCCCGTCGACATGCGGGACGGGCAGGTCGGTGCCCCAGGGATCGCGGATCTCGTGGTTGTTGACCAGGACGGTCCGTCCGCCGCCGGCCCGGAAGGCGCCGGTGCCGTCGTGTTTGCGTGGGGTCGGCTCACCCGACTCCAGGGTGGTGACCCCGGCCTCGGTGACGATCGAGTAGGAGAAGCCCGGAGGCAGCGCGAGCCGCCTCGCCGGATCCGCGACCAGGTCGCCGTACCCGATGCCCCGCCCCGGCGCCGCCGAGGCGGGTGTCGTCAGCAGCATCTCGGTGCTGCCCACGAGGACGAGCCCGGCACCGGCGGTCGCGGCGCGCTGCAGGAAGTCCCGGCGAGAGAGTCCGGCCATATCCGCCCTCATTCCGTCGTCATGACCCCAGCGAGTGGTTGCCGATCCGGAAGGGTGCAGGACGTGGTGGACCTTCGCGTGAATGCCGCGTGATCATCACCTGACCGGGCATCGACCCTCCGGATCGGGCGTCCCGGTGGCGCCGAGCAACGACCATCTGTCGGCCGTGATGCGACCAGATAGCCCAAATCTGCGCCCGAACGGCGGCGGGCGCATTGACCGGTCGGCACGGTCGGAGGACGGTGCCAGTGGTCTGTCCCAGCACCGCGACGGCTGTTCCGGGGAGACGATGCGAGTGCCGACACGACGGCGGGATACCGGAACCGCCGCTGCCGACCAGGTCGAACAGCTCGACGACCAGCGGCAGATCATCGGGCACGCCCGGCTGGCGGGCTGGTCGGGCGTGACGTTCGCGGTGCTGTTCGTTCTCGGCCTCGTCCTCGTCCGGCAGGCTCCCGGGCTCGACGCCCCGGACGAGGCCTACGTCTCGTTCTATGCCGCGGGCGGCGGCAACACGTTGATGATCCTCGGCCTGTACCTCGTCCCGTTCGCCGGGATCGCGTACCTCTGGCACATGAACGCGACCCGGACGCTGCTACAGGTCCTGCGGCCACGGTCGTGGTCGCAGATCCCACACTGGCTGAACCTGGCCTCCGGCATCGTGTTCGTCGCCATGCTGTTCGTGGGCGCCGCCGCCGCCGGCGCCGTGGCACTGCTGGCCCGGTTCTCCGCCGCCCCGCTTCCCTCACCCGACATCGCCCGCGCGCTGACCGCGGTCGGCTACGCGACGGTCTTCGTCTACGGGGTGCGGGTAGCCGGGATTTACATGATCACGACGACCGGATTGGCCAGGTCGGCCGGGCTGCTGCCGCGGCCGGCCGTCGTCGTCAGCTATCTGGCGGCGGCGTTCCTGCTGGTGAGTACTACCTTCCACCCCGCGATCCTGCTGGTGTTCCCGGGTTGGGTGCTGCTGGTCAGCATCCTGCTGCTGGCGCGCCGGCCGTCAGGAGCGATCCCATGAGCACACCGATCGGTCTCGACGAGATTCCCGGCCCGCGCGGACTGCCCGTGGTCGGCAACATCTTCGACATCGACGCGGCCAGCCCGATCGAGGGCTTCGTCCGGATGGCCGAGGAGTACGGTCCGCTGTACAAGCTCACGACCCCCACGGGAGTCCGGCTGATGGTCTCCGGCCCCGACCTCGTCGAGCAGGTCTGCGACGACACCCGCTTCGACAAGGCCGTCGGCGGCGGGCTGTCGAGCCTGCGGGGCAGCGTGGTGGGCACCGGACTGTTCACCGCGGAGACGACCGACCCGCTGTGGCACCGTGCCCACAACATCCTGATGCCGCCGTTCAGCCAGCAGGCGATGCGCGACTACATGCCGAAGATGCTCGACATCGCCGAGCAGCTGATGGACAAGTGGTCGCGGCTCAACCCCGGCGAGGACGTCGACGTGCCCGCGGACATGACCCGGCTGACGCTGGACACCATCGCGCTGTGCGGTTTCGGCTACCGGTTCAACTCCTTCTACCGCGAGACGCCCCATCCGTTCGTCGACGCGATGGTGCGTTCCCTCCTCACGGCGCAGGCCCAGGTCCGCCGGCTGCCCATCCAGAACCGGCTGCACATCCGCGAGCAGCGGCAGACGGAGGAGGACCAGGCCTTCATGGCCGATCTGGTCGGCCGGCTCATCTCCGAACGCCGCGCGCAGGGCGACAAGGCCGACAACACCGATCTGCTCGGCCGCATGCTCACCGGCGTGGACAAGCAGTCCGGCGAGAAGCTACCGGACTCCAACATCCAGGCGCAGTGCATCACCTTCCTCGTCGCCGGGCACGAGACGACGTCCGGGCTACTGTCGTTCGCGGTCTACTTCCTGCTCAAGAACCCTGAGGTCCTGCAGCGGGCACGGGCCGAGGTGGACGAGGTGCTCGGCACCGCGGCATGGCCGACGTTCGAGCAGGTGCACCGGCTGCCCTATGTCCGGCAGGTGCTCGACGAGACTCTGCGGCTCTGGCCGACCGCACCCGCCTTCACCCGCGCCCCGTTCGAGGACATCGTGCTCGGCGACCGGTTCGCCATCCCGGCGGGCACCCCGCTCACCGTGCTGATCCCGGCGCTGCACCGCGCCACGTCGGTCTGGAGCCCGGACGCGGCCGAGTTCAACCCGGACCACATGGCCCCGGAGCGGCTGGCGCAGCTCCCACCGAACGCCTACAAGCCGTTCGGCACCGGGCAGCGGGCCTGCATCGGCCGGCAGTTCGCCCTGCAGGAGGCGACGCTGGTGCTCGGCATGCTGCTGCACCGCTTCGAGCTCATCGACCACCTCGACTACCAGCTGAAGACCAAGACCACGCTCACGATCAAGCCCGACGACTTCCGCATCCAGGTCCGGCCGCGGGCCGATGTCCACATCGACCGCTCCGGCCCCCCCGCCGAGGCAGCCGCGACCGCGGTCGCCGGCACCACTGCTGCCGCCGCGCCCACTCTGCTGGCGCCGCGGCACGGCACCCCGCTGTCGGTGCTGTTCGGCTCGAACCTCGGCACCGCCGAGTCGATCGCCACCCGGCTGGCCCAGGAAGGCACCGAACGCGGCTTCGACGTGACCCTCGGCGCCCTCGACGACCACGTCGAGGACCTGCCCGCGGACGGGGCGGCGGTCATCGTGTGCTCGTCCTACAACGGGACCCCGCCGGACAACGCGGGCGAGTTCTGCCGGTGGATCAGCGCCGCGGACGGCCCCCGGCTCGGCGGCGCCTACACCGTGTTCGGCTGCGGCAACACCGAATGGGCGGCCACCTACCAGGCCGTGCCCACGCTGCTCGACACCCAGCTCGAGGCGCATGGCGCCCGCCGGGTGCACCCGCGCGGCGAGGGCAATGCCGCGGGGGACTTCGACGCGCAGTACCGCAGCTGGCACGCCGATCTCTGGCCGGACCTGGCCGCGGCACTCGACCTGCCCGCGGAGGTCGCGATGGCCGACGCGACCGGTCCGCGGCTGTCGATCACGTTGACCAACCGGCAGCTGACCAATCCGGTGATCATGTCCTACCGGGCCCGCCTGGGCCGAGTGGTGGCGAACCGGGAGCTGGTGCAGGGCGGCGACGGCAAGCCGCCCGAGCGCTCCACCCGGCACCTCGAGATCGCGCTCCCGGCCGGGACGACCTATCACGCGGGCGATCACCTCGGGGTCCTGCCGCGCAACAACATCGACCTCATCCGCAGGGTGATGACCCGTTTCGGGCTGGACGCCGGGCAGTACCTGACGATCATTCCGAACAGCGGGACGCACACCCACCTGCCGATCGACGAACCGGCGCCGCTGCTCGGGGTCCTGGGCAGCTGCGTCGAGCTGCAGGACGTCGCGACCCGCACCGACATCGAGACCTTGGCGCGCTACACCGACGACCCCGAGCAGCGGGCCGCGCTCCAGGCGCTGACCGGCGACGACGAGGCGTCGCAGGCCCGCTACCGCGAGCAGGTGTTCGCGGCCAACCGGTCCACGCTCGACCTGCTCGAGGAGTTCCCGGCCTGCGCGGTGCCGTTCGAGGTCTTCCTCGACATGCTGCCGCCGCTGCGCCCGCGCTACTACTCGATCTCCTCGTCGCCACTGATCAGCCCGGACACCTGCAGCATCACCACCGGCGTGCTGCGCGGCCCGGCGCGGTCGGGCGCGGGCACGTTCACCGGGGTCTGTTCGGGCTACCTGTCGGCGCTGCCGGAGGACGGGACGGTGTTCGCGTTCGTCCGGGAGCCGACGATCGAGTTCCGGCCGCCGGAGAACCCACACATCCCCATGATCATGGTCGGGGCCGGGACCGGGCTCGCGCCGTTCCGCGGCTTCCTGCAGGAACGCGCCGCGCTACGCGACCAGGGCACGCCGATCGGGGCGTCGCTGCTGTTCTTCGGCTGCCGCAGCCCGCAGTCCGACCTGCTCTACGCCGAGGAGCTGCTCGACTACGAGCGGCGCGGCGTGGTGCGGGTGGAGAACGCGTTCTCCCGGGCGCCCGGCGCGCCGCGCCGGTACGTGCAGGACGCGATGCTCGACTGCGCCGACGAGGTATGGGGGCTGCTGCAACAGGACGCGGTGGTGCTGGTGTGCGGCAACGCCTCGACGATGGCGCCGGGCGTGCGCGCCGCGCTGACCCGGATCTTCCGGGACCGCACGGGTGCCGGTGAGGGCGACGCGCTGGCCTGGCTGGCCGGGCTGCGCGCGGCGGACCGGTTCGTGGAGGACATCTGGGGCGGGTGATGCTGGAGCAGGCGACCGGCCGTTCAGCGCAACACGACCCGGCCCGTGCCAGAGCGCGCCGACCCGATGACCGCCGCGGGCACACCGCGCGCGGCCAGGTCGGCCGCCGCCGCCCGCGCGCGCCGCGGCTCGGCGCCGAAAAGCAGCCCACCGGAGGTCTGCGCATCGGCGAGCAGCAACACGTCGAGCTCGCCATAGCGACCGGCGTCGACGACGTCGGCGGTCCAGTCGCGGTTGCGCCGCGAGCCCCCGGGCACCGTGCCGGATTCGGCGAGCTCCCGGACCCCGGCCAACAGCGGCACGGCCGGGACCTCGACCTGGACATCCACCCCGGACGCCGCGGCCATCTTCGCCAGGTGCCCGAGCAGCCCGAACCCGGTGATGTCGGTGCAGCCGGTGGCACCCGCCGCGATGGCGACGTCCGCGGCGGCGGCGTTGCTCGCGGTCATCGACGCCACCGCGTCCGCGATCAGCGACTCCGGCGCCGTCCCGGCTTTGATCGCGGTGGTGGCGATGCCGATGCCGAGCGGCTTGGTGAGCACCAGCGCGTCCCCGTCGCGCAGCCCGGCGTTGGTGAGGATCGTGTCCGGATTCACCTCGCCGACCACGGCGAGGCCGTACTTGGGCTCCGGGTCGTCGATGGAATGCCCGCCGACCACCGCGAACCCGCATTCGGCGCCCACGTCCGAGCCCCCCGCGAGGACCTCGGCGAGCAGCGCTGTCGGCAGCTCGGTCGACGGCCACCCGACCAGGTTGAGCGCGAACAGCGGCCGGGCCCCCATCGCATAGATGTCCGACACCGCGTTCATCGCCGCGATCCGGCCCCACGTGCGGGCGTCGTCGACCACCGGGGTGAGGAAATCGGCCGTGGCCACCAGCGCACGCGCAGCGTCCAGCCGCCAGACGGCCGCGTCGTCACCGGTCTCGGTGCCGACGAGGAGGTCCGGATGGGTGGACGGGGTCAGCGTGCGCAGGACCTGCGCGAGCTCGCCGGGGGCGAGCTTGCACGCTCAACCCGCGCCGTGGCTGAACTGCGTCAGACGACGCACCATGGGCTCGGTGGACATGGTCGCGAGCCTAGCGAGCGCGGAAAGGCAGTCATGACCAGCATGGCGGTACGGGCGGTCCCGGGCCCGCCGAGTCCCTGAGCCGGCCCCCGATGGACGTCCAGATCATTCTCGGCGGCGGTCCCGGACGCTGGGCGCTCGGGTGGCTGCTCCTGGCGTTTCTCGCCACGTTCCTTCTCACCAGGGGGATCACCCGGCTCATCCGGGCCGGACGCGGACCGTTCCGCAACACCCGGATCGGCGGCGTGCACGTGCACCATCAGGTCGTCGGGATCTTCTTGATGCTGATCGCGGGGGCCGGGGAGTTCACCTACCGCCCGGACGCGCCGTGGTTGCAGGTCCTCGCCGCGGTGTTCGGCACGGGCGCCGCGCTGACCCTCGACGAGTTCGCGCTGTGGCTGCATCTCGAGGATGTCTACTGGGCACAGCAGGGGCGCAAATCGATCGATGCGGTACTGGTCGCGGCGGTGATCGGAGCGCTGCTGCTGTTCGGCGCCACGCCATTCGTGGACGACCCCGAACTCGGCGGCGAGGCCGCCGTCGCAACGTTCGCCCTTGCGCTGCTGTGCTCGGTCGTCGCGATCGCCAAGGGAAAGATCGCCTGCGGACTGATCGGGGTCTTCCTGCTGCCGGTGTCGTTGTTCGCCGCCGTGCGGCTGGCCAAGCCCGGCTCTTTGTGGGCCCGCTGGCGCTATCCGGATGGTTCCCGGCGACGGGCGCGCGCGCTGAGCCGCTATCCGCCCGGCCGCCGCACGAGCTGGGACCTCGTCAAGGACGTCCTGGGCGGCACCCCGGACCGATAACGACGGTGCGCCACCGCTCGCCGGTGAGCCCTCCCCTGGGTCATGATCGGCGGCTCGGCGGCGTGAGCCGCGATGGTCGCGGCCTCAGCCGCCCGTACGCCGATCACCGCGCGAAGGCCCAGGGCACGACGACGTAGGGTGCGCGTGTGACCGACACCGCGGCAGACCCGCGCCGCCTGGTGCCGCGCACCGACGCGGTGCTCGCCGACCCGCGGCTCGCGGCGGCCGCCCAGCGGCTGGGCCGGAACCTGGTCAAACGAGCCGTCGTCGCGGCCCAGAAGCGGGCGCGGCGCGGGGAGATCCCGCCCGACGCGGTCGCAGGCACCGCCCTCGACGCGCTGCCCGCCACCGCCACCGGGCTGCGCCCGGTGCTCAACGCGACCGGGGTGCTGCTGCACACCAACCTCGGCCGGGCCCCGCTGTCGGCCGCGGCCCGCGAGGCGCTGGCGCTGGCCGCCGGAACGTGCGATGTCGAACTCGACCTGACCACCGGGGGGCGCGGGCGGCGCGGCGCCGCGGCCATCGACGCCCTCCTCGCCGCGGTGCCCGGCGCCGGCGCGGCGCATCTGGTCAACAACGGTGCCGCCGCGCTGGCGCTCGTGGCCGGCACGCTCGCCGTGGGCCGCGAGATCGTCGTCTCCCGGGGCGAGCTCGTCGAGATCGGCGACAGCTTCCGCATTCCCGATCTGCTCACCGCGGCCGGGGCCCGGCTGCGCGAGGTCGGCACGACCAACCGGGTGCATCCCGGCGACTATGCCGACGCGATCACCGATGAGACCGCGTTCGTGCTCAAGGTGCATCCGTCGAACTTCACGATCACCGGCTTCACCCGGGCCGTGGGCCTTCCGGAGCTGGCCGCGCTCGGCGTCCCGGTCGTGGCCGACATCGGGTCCGGGCTGCTCCAGCCGCATCCGCTGCTCCCCGGGGAACCCGACGCCGCGACCGCGCTCGCCCAGGGTGCCACGCTCGTGACGGCCTCGGGGGACAAGCTGCTCGGCGGGCCGCAGGCCGGGCTTCTGCTCGGCTCCCCGGGCGTCGGCGCCGACCTGGTGCAGCGCATCCGCCGGCACCCGCTCGCGAGGGCGATGCGGGTGGACAAGCTGACCCTGGCCGCGTTCGAGGCGACCCTGCGCGGCCCCTCCCCGCCGACCCGGGTGGCGCTCGACGCCGACGCCGCCGGGCTCCGAGTCCGCGCCGAGGCGCTGGCCGCGCGGCTGGCCAGCGCGGGTGTCGAGGCCGAGGCCGTTGACTCCGCGTCGACCGTTGGCGGCGGCGGTGCGCCGGGGGTGGTGCTGCCCAGCGCGGCCGTCGCGCTGCCCGAGCGGTTCGCCGCTGCGCTGCGTCGCGGTGAGCCTGCTGTGCTCGGCCACCTGGAGAACGGCCGCTGCCTGCTCGATCTGCGCGCGTTGCCACCCGAGGCCGACGACACCATCGCCGATGCCGTCCTCGCAGCTCATCGGGGGCTGTGAGTGCGAAACAGTGTAAGAACACCGTTACGCACTCACGGGCGGCGGGCAGTGGTCGCGACGGCCGGGCACGTCGATCACGGGAAATCGACGCTGGTCCGCGCGCTGACCGGGATGGAACCCGACCGCTGGGCCGAGGAGCGCCGGCGTGGGATGACGATCGACCTCGGATTCGTGTGGACCACACTGGCCGACGGGGCCACCATCGCGTTCGTCGACGTTCCGGGCCACGAGCGGTTCGTCAGCACGATGCTGGCCGGCGTCGGTCCGGCGCCCGCGGCACTGTTCGTGGTGGCCGCGGACGAGGGCTGGATGCCGCAGTCCACCGAACATCTCGACGCCCTCGAGGCCCTCGGCGTCCACGACGGGCTGCTCGTGATCACCCGCAGCGATCTGCTCGACCCCCGGCTCGCCCGCGAGGAGGCCGCGGAACACCTGGCCGGCACCGGCCTGGAGCACGTGCCCGCGGTCTGTGTCTCGGCGGTCACCGGCGAGGGGATGGACGAGCTGCGCGCCATGCTCGGCCAGCTCGTCACCGCCCTGCCGGTGCCCGACCCCGACGCGGACGTCCGGCTGTGGGTCGACCGCTCGTTCTCCGTCCGGGGTGCGGGCACCGTCGTCACCGGGACGCTTGCGGCCGGCCGGATCCGCGTCGACGACGAGCTGGAGCTGATCGCGGCCGACGACAGCCGGCGGGTCACCGTCCGCGGCCTGCAGAGCCTCGGGGAGCAGACCGACGAGGTTCGCGGGGTCGCGCGCGTCGCGGTCAACCTGCGCGGGGTGCCGCGCGAGGCGGTCGCCCGCGGGGACGTGTTGCTTCGCCCCGGCGCCTGGCTCACCACCGACCTGCTCGACGTGCGGCTGCGCGGGGTGGGCGGGGCCGCATCCGACCCGGCGGAGATGCCCGTGGAGCTGACCCTGCACATCGGATCGGTGGCCGTCGCGGCCCGGATCCGCCCGCTCGGCGCCGACACCGCGCGGCTGCGCCTGCGGCATCCGGTGCCGCTGCGGATCGGGGACCGGGCCGTGCTGCGCGACCCCGGTCGCCGCCGGGTCGCCGCCGGCGTCACGGTCCTCGACCCCGCGCCGCCACCACTGCGCCGCCGTGGTGCCGCGACCCGTCGGGCGGCGGAGCTGGCGGGGATGGACGGCGTTGCGGACGCCGCCGCCGAGCTGGCGCGGCGCGGGATTGCCCGGCGCGACGAGCTCGTCGCGATGGGGGTTGCGGCCGGCGACGTCGACGCGCTCGCCGCCGCCGGGCATCCCGCAGCGGCGGGTTGGCTGGTCGACGCCGGGCGGGTCGCCGCACTCACCGCCCAGCTCACCAGCGCCGTCGCCGCCCACGACGACGCCGATCCGCTCGACCCCGGACTGCCGATCGAGGCGGCCCGTCGCGCCGCCGGGCTGCCCGATGCCAGGCTCGTCGAAGCGCTTCTCCGGGCCGCCGCCCGCACCGAGGGCGCCGTGCTGATGCTCCGCGAGGGCCGGGTCACGCGATCCGTGGCCGCTGGACTGCCCGAGGCCCTGCTCAGCGCGCTGGGGACGCTGCGCGCTCAGCTGAGCCGCGACCCCTTCGCCGCCCCCGAGGCGGACCGGCTCGCCGAGCTGGGACTCGGACCCAAGCAGATCGCGTCCCTGGTCAGGGCCGGTGAGCTGCTCCGCGTCGCCGACGGCGTGGTGCTGCTGCCCGGCGCCGACGACCGTGCGGTGGAGGTGCTCGCCACGCTCGGTCCGGAGTTCACGCTCAGTGCCGCCAGGCAGGCGCTCGGCACCACCCGACGGGTCGCGGTGCCGCTGCTGGAGCTGCTCGCCCGCACCGGCCGAACCGCCCGGACCCCGGCCGGCGGTCACCGGCTGACCTGAGGTTCGGTTCCAAGTGGCGGCCGGCACACCGGAGGCTTACGGTCGCCGGAATGGCCGACACGCACGCGCCCTTCCCCGGCGACCCGTCACCGATCCGCCGCGCCAGCGAGGTGGATGGCCAGATCACCGTCGCGGTGACCGCTCCGGCCCCGGGGACGGCGGTCATCACCGTCGGTGGGGAGCTGGACATGCTGACCTCCCCGCAGCTGCGCGCGGTCATGCTCGACCAGCTGGGGCCCGGGGGCGCACTCGAGCTGATCGTGCTCGGTCTGAACGACGTGACCTTCCTCGGCACCAGCGGGCTCGCCGTGCTGATCGAGATTCGTGAGGCCGCGTTCGAGGCCGGGGTGGGGCTGCGACTCGTGTGCACCGGGCACCGGGTACTGCGCCCACTGTCGATCGCCGGGCTGCTGCCGATGTTCGACATCCGCGGCAGCGTCGAGGAGGCACTCGAACCGCCGTGAGCCGCCCATCTCGCTCCCGGCGAGCGAAATCGGCTCATGTCCTGGACGCCAGGGGTTTGACGACCCGTGACTTGTGGGAATCACGCCTGCGATCACCCGGCACACCGACGTCGGGTCGCAGGAGAAGAACGAGGTGGGCCCGCGATGACCGATGTTTCCCGACTTCCTGGACCCATGGACCACGCCTGGGAGTGGCAGCGCCTCGGCGCCTGCCGCGGGATGGACAGCGCTGTGTTCTTCCACCCCGACGGTGAGCGAAACCCGTCCAGAGCTCGCCGAACGGCGCAGGCCAAGCAGGTCTGCAGCCGCTGCCCGGTCATCGAACAGTGCCGTGAGTTCGCGCTGCGGACCCGTGAGCCGTTCGGAGTGTGGGGCGGGCTCGCCGAAACCGAGCGGCGGGTCATCCTGGAACGTCGCGGGATGGCCGCGGCCAGCTGACTCGCCCGGCGCCGGCGGCTCAGGCCGAGTCGGCGACCACCGAGAACTCCAGGCAGCGGTAGCGCAGCACGGGCAGGCCGTAGATCTGGGCGATGCGCTGGGCGGCTCGCACGACGGCCGTCCGGTTCGGGTCGGTCGGCGCCGGGAGCGGCGCGAGACAGTAGACGCCTGGTTCGGGATCGAAGCCGACGAGCTCGCTCATCGCGGCCAGCAGGTCGGCCTCGCACTCAGGTCCGAGCGGTGCGCGGAGCCCGAGTCGGTGCAGCCGCAGCCCGGGCAGGTCGAGCTGGGCCACCGCGGCCCGTACCTCATCGGATTCGTGCAGGTCCGCGTCCTCGTCGTCCTCGTAGTCCGGATAGTCCAGGTAGCTCGCGCCGCTCGTGTCCTGGGCCGCCGGCCCGTCCTCACAGGCGACGAGCAGGTCGGCGACAGTGTCCTTGAGGATCCGGGCGAGGTCGGATCCGGGCCGGAGGATTTCCATCGGACTCACTGCGATGGCAACCAGGCGGGTCGGGACGGGGCACCGCGCCGACGCCGAAGGAATCGGAACCACGGCTCCGGGTAACCCGACTCCGGGAACCGCAACCATGGGTGTCGTCCCTCCGGTTAGCGCCGCGCGTCGTGGCGGCGATCCTCTCGATGGTGACCTAACCGGCCGCTGGGGCACATCGTCCAGCCGAGGCGAGCCGATACGGTGAACGGCGGCCGATCGTCCGTGAATGGCGGGAGCCGGCGGACCCCCGATACGCCCAATCGGGCACGAATGGCGTCCTCGAGCGGACGAACGGTATCGACGTGCGTGACCTGTGACCGCGGCGGGCACCTCGGTGATTGATCCCCGCTCGGACCGGGTAGTAAGATGGCGACCTGTCCCAAGGAAGCCGGAGAGAAGGAGATGCCTCCGCGTGCCCACCAAGGACTCGGCCGGCTCCGCAACCGTTGCGGACGGCGCGTCCGCCGTCGAGATCAGGACGGTAGCGACGGCCGCCCTGATCCCGACCATCCGAGCGGTCGCCTCTGATCTCGCAGCCCGGGCCGACTTCGATCTCGACGCCATCTCCGACCTGCGCATGGCGGTCGATGAGGCGTGCGCCACACTCGTCGACGTGGCCGCTCCGGGCTCCGGCCTGCACTGCACGTTCCTGGTCTTCCCGGAGCGCATCCAGGTCAGCGCCCAGGTCATGGCAGCCGCCACGGACACGACGGTGTCGACCGATACGTTCGGCTGGCGCGTCCTCGAGACGCTGGCTGACGAGGTCGCCGTCGAGCATTCGGCCGACGCGGACGGTCACGCCACCGTCAGTATCGTGCTCGGCAAGAGCGCGGGCGCGCCATCGCAGTGACCCAGTCCGACCCCGAGTACGGTCACCTCATCCCGCTGCTCGAGGAATATGCGGGGCTCGCGGCGGACGACCCGCGCCGGGAGTCGCTGCGCGAGGAGCTGGTGACCGGTTTTCTGCCCGTCGCCCAGCACATCGCTCGTCGCTTCGCCCACCGCGGCGAGCCGCTCGACGATCTGGTGCAGGTGGCCACCGTCGGGCTCATCAACGCGGTCGACCGGTTCTCCCCGGACAAGGGTTCCGACTTCTTCTCCTTCGCGGTGCCCACGATCAGCGGTGAGGTACGGCGGCACTTCCGGGACCAGGGCTGGTCGATGCGGGTCCCGCGACGCCTCAAGGACCTGCATGTCTCGATCAACGGCGTGGTCTCCGATCTCTCGCAGCGGCTCGGCCGGGCACCACGGCCCAGCGAGATCGCCGAACAGCTCGGGCTACCGGTCGCCGAGGTGTTGGAGGGCCTCGAGGCCGCCGAGGCGTACCGCAGCTCCTCGCTGGACGAGATGCTGTCCTCCGAACAGGGCAGCGCGACCGTCGGGGAGTTGGTCGGGGCCGCCGACGCCGAACTGGATCGGGTGGACTACCGGCAGACCCTGCGACCGCTGCTGGCCGAACTGGCCCCCCGCGAGCGCACCATCGTCATGCTGCGATTTTTCGGCGGCATGACACAGACCCAGATCGCGGAACAGGTCGGGATCTCCCAGATGCACGTGTCGCGGTTGCTCGCGCAGACCCTGGACCGGTTGCGCTCCCGCCTGGAGCTGGACGCCCAGGGCGAGTAGCGCCGACGTGAGCAGGATCCCAGCGGCGGTCGGTTGACCACCCGCGGTGCCAGAATCGCCGTTCCGTCAAGATGACCACGACCGGCGAGCCCGGTAGAAGGGGGGTCCGCGGCGCATGCACGCACGAGGTGATGCGGCGCCCAGCCAGCCGGAGCACGTGCTGGTCATCGGCGCCGGGCTGGGCGGGCTGCGCACCGTCGAACAGTTGCGGGCCTCCGGCTACCAGGGTCGGATCAGCCTCGTCGGCGAGGAGCCCCACCCGCCCTATGACCGGCCGCCGCTGTCCAAACAACTGCTGGCCGGCGCCTGGGAGCCCGACCGCGTCGTCCTGTGCGACCCGGAGAAGCTCGATGAGCTCGGGGTCCGGTACTACCTCGGGGTGCGGGCCGTTGCGCTGCGGCCCGGCGAGGCGGAGCTGTCCGACGGCTCGACCTTGCACGCCGATGCGGTCGTCATCGCCACGGGTGTGGTGGCCAGGCGGCTTGCGGGCCAGCCGGACCACGTGCACACCCTGCGCACCCTCGACGACGCGCTCGCGCTGCGCTCGGCCCTGCAGCAGGCCGGATCGCTGCTTGTCATCGGCGGCGGGTTCGTCGGTGCCGAGGTGGCCAGCACGGCGCGCGACCGCGGTCTCGAGGTCACCGTGCTGGAGGCGATGCCGGTACCGTTCTCCCGCGCGCTCGGCGCCGAGGTGGGCGCGATCTGCGGACGCCTGCTGACCGAGGCCGGAGTCACGCTACGCACCGAGGCCCGGCTGACGCGCTTCCTCGAGCCCGCCGACGGGAACGGCGCCGTGGCCGTCGAGCTCGCCGACGGCACCCGGCTCGGCGCGGACGTCGCAGTCGTCGGCGTCGGCGGCGCCCCCGAGCTGGGCTGGCTGGCCGACACCGGGCTGGATCTGCGCGACGGGCTGGTCTGTGACGCTTCGGGGCGGGTGCGGGGGCTGGCCGGGGTCTGGGCCGTCGGCGACGTCGCGGCCTGGGAGAGCGCCGAACACGGTGGCCCGCACCGCAGCGAGCACTGGACCAACGCGAGCGACCAGGCAGCCGTCGTCGCCGCGTCCATCGTCGGCGCCGACGCACCGCCGCCGGCCGTGCCGTACTTCTGGTCCGACCAGTTCGGCCTCAAGATTCAGCTCATCGGCCGCCCCGAGCTGGCGGACGCGACGTTCCCGCTGCACGGCGAGGGCCTCGCCGGCGGGGCCGTGCAGGGCACCGTCGTCGGCTACCTCGCCGGCGAGCGGCTCGTCTCCGTGGTCGGGTTCGGCGCCGCGCGGCTCGTCGCCCGCTATCGCGGCTTGCTCAGTCGCGGCGCGGACCGCGCGGCCGCGCAGGAGTTCGCGCGGTCGCTGGGTTGACGGTCCACGCCGCGGTCAGCGCCGATGTTCGCTGCGCCCGCTTCGTTAGCGGAACAACTTGCGAAGCAGCGCGAGCGCCAGCACGGCACCCACGCCGTACAGCGCATACTTGATCTTCGGGTCGGCCATCTTGGCCTGGAGCTGCTGCCTGCCGCTGTCGACATATCTCCTGGGATGTGCCCGATCGGCCAGCTCGTTCAGGCTCTCGGCAAGGGCGTCCCGAGCCTGCTCGATCTCGCGCTGAATGGTCTCGGGGTCGCGCGCCACGACTCCTCCTCGGTGCTGGTCCTCGGTTCCGGGAAGTCCACACGGTAGATCAAGGGGGCCCGGCACGCCCCGGCGGCCGCGCCCGCGCGGTCATCGAAGCCCCGGCCTGGAAGGATCGTGTCATGAGTGACCGACTCGCCGTGGGCGACCCCGCACCCGATTTCACCCTCCCCGACTCGGACGGCAACCGGGTCTCGCTGGCCGACTACCGGGGCCGCAAGGTGATCGTCTACTTCTACCCCGCCGCGAGCACACCCGGCTGCACGAAGCAGGCCTGCGACTTCCGCGACAACCTCGGCGAACTGGGCGAGGCGGGCGTCGACGTCATCGGGATCTCCCCGGACAAGCCCGCCAAGCTCGCGAAGTTCCGGGACGCGGAGGGCCTGAACTTTCCGCTGCTGTCCGATCCCGAGCGGGAGGTCCTGACCGCCTGGGGCGCGTTCGGCGAGAAGCAGATGTACGGCAAGACGGTGACGGGGGTGATCCGCTCGACGTTCCTCGTCGACGCGGACGGCACGATCGAGCAGGCGTTGTACAACGTGCGCGCCACCGGGCACGTGGCCAAGCTGCGCAGGGACCTGAGGATCTGACCTCCCCACCGGCCGTCCGCAACTCGCCCTCGACCACCGCAACGGCGACCACACCGACAACCGCCCGGGGACCCTCCGTATCCTGGGCTCGACTGCCACGCGATCACCGAGACCCGGTGTCGCAGCAGCCGGCGTAGTCCAACTGGCAGAGACACGACTTTTAGGTAGTCGACAGTGCGGGTTCGAATCCCGCCGCCGGTACGGTGACCAGCGCTGCCGCTGAGCGTCCGACGGGGAGGCTCAGCTGGCGCTCCCGGAGCGTTCCGGCCCCGCCATCGGCTCGCACGGCAGTGGGCGCCGCGCGGCGAGCATCGCACCGCCCACCCCGACCAGCCCGCACACCGCCGACACCGCCAGCAGCGCGGGCGAGGGCCGCCCGGTGACCGCGTCCCCCAGCACCACGAGCGCGGTGGTTCCGGGCAGGATCCCGAGCACCGTCCCGAGCAGGTAGGGCAGGAAGCGCACCGTGGAGAGCCCGGCCAGGTAGTTGAGCACGGAGAACGGCAACAGCGGGATGAGGCGCAACGAGGTCACCGCGAGTGTGCCGTGGTGGTCGAGCCGCTGCCGGACCCAGTGCACGGCGGGGCTGCGGACATGGCGCGCCACCAGCCGTCCCCCGGTCGCCCGGACCAGCACGAACGCGATGACCGCGGCCAGGGCGGAGGCCGACAGGGTCAGCAGGAGACCGGGGAGCGAACCGAACAGCAGGCCGGCGCTGAGGGTGAACACGGTGCGCGGGATCGGAGCGACGGTCAGCCCGGCCTGCACGGCCACGAACAACGCGGGCGCCCAGATCCCGGCTGCGGCCATACTGGCCCGCAGCTCGCCGACCCCCGGCACCCCGTTCACGGCGGCGAGCAGCACGAGTACCGCCACCACGGCGACCGCACCCACTCCGGCGATCACCGGGCGCCACCACGTCACGACGACGACCGTACCGGCGACCACTGACGCGCCGCCGTCGGCACCGGGACCGGCGCCGGGCGGGATCGCGGCGTTCCGGGTCCGGCAGGCGGCAGCACCGCCGGCCCGCCGCACTAACGTGACCGGCCGTGAGCGCTTCCTCGGACCCCCGACGCCCCGACCTCGATCTCGACCCCGACGGTCTCGCCGTCCGTCGCGAGGTGCTCGGCGGCCGGCATGTCGACGCCGCACTCGAACGCGCCGACGCGATCACCGCCGAGTTCCAGGAGATGATCACCCGCTACGCCTGGGGCGGGGTCTGGACCCGCCCCGGCCTCGACCGCCGGATGCGCAGCGCGATCACGCTGACCGCGCTGGTCGCGCACGGGCATTTCGCCGAGCTGGAACTGCACCTGCGCGGCGCGCTGCGAAACGGGCTCAACCGCGAGGAAATCGTCGAGGTGTTGCTGCAGAGCGCGATCTACTGCGGGGTGCCGGCCGCGAACTCGGCCTTCGCGGTGGCCCGCCGCGTGCTGGCCGAGGACGATCCGACCGACTGACCCCCGCCCCTGTCGCCTGCCCGGGGTCGGTCAGTCCGCCAGCGCCTTCAGGTGAGGGAGCAGTGCCCGCAGGGCACGGCCGCGGTGCGAGACGGCGTCCTTCTCCGCGGGCGACAGCTCGGCGGAGGTCCGCTCCTCCCCCTCCGGGACGAAGATCGGGTCGTAGCCGAAACCGTTGGTCCCGCGCGGCGCCCGCACCAGCCGACCGCGCCACGTTCCGTGCACCACGACCTCCTCGGTCACCGCGGCCGAGGCACCCGGCACCACCAGCGCCGCGGCGCAGACGAACGCGGCGCCCCGCCGCTCGTCGGGCACGTCGTGGAGCTGGGCGAGCAGCAGCTCCAGGTTGCCCGCGTCGTCGCCGTGGCGGCCCGACCAGCGGGCGGAGAACACGCCGGGCATCCCGGACAGCGCGTCGACGGCGAGTCCGGAGTCGTCGGCGATCGAGGGCAGCCCGGTGGCGGCGGCGGCGTCGCGAGCCTTGGCCACCGCGTTCTCGGCGAACGTCGCGCCGGTCTCGGGCGCCTCCGGGAACGCGGGAACCTCGGCGAGCCCGAGCACCTCGATCCCGCGCAGGCCGACCGCCTCCACCATGCGCCGGAGCTCGACGAGTTTGCCCGCATTGCGGGTGGCCAGCAGAAGCGTGGTCATGACGCTGCTCCCGGCAGCTCGCCGGGATAGGGCGCGGCCAGCGCGGCGGCCTGGAGCTCGACGAGCTGGCGGATACCGGCCATCGAGACGTCGAGCATTGCGTCGAGGGTGCGGCGGGTGAATGTGGCCCCCTCGGCAGTGCCCTGCACCTCGATGAGCGTCCCGGCGTCGGTGGCGACCACGTTCGCGTCGACCTCCGCTCGCGAGTCCTCGGCGTAGGGCAGGTCGAGCCGCACCCGACCGTCGACGACCCCGACGCTCACCGCCGCGACCGCGCAGGACAGCGGCCTGGGGTCGGAGAGGCGCCGGTGCGCGCCCAGCCAGGTGACCGCGTCGGCGAGCGCGACGTACGCCCCGGTGATCGCGGCCGTGCGGGTGCCGCCGTCGGCCTGCAGGACGTCGCAGTCGAGCGCGATCGTGTTCTCACCGAGCGCCTTGAGGTCGATGCACGCGCGCAGGGAACGCCCGATGAGTCTGCTGATCTCGTGGGTTCGGCCACCGATCCGGCCCCGCACCGACTCCCGTTCGCTGCGCGTGTCGGTGGCCGAGGGCAGCATCGCGTACTCCGCGGTGAGCCATCCCAGGCCCGACCCCTTGCGCCAGCGCGGAACCCCCTCGGTGACGCTCGCCGCGCACAGCACCTTGGTGTCGCCGAACTCGATCAGCACCGAGCCCGCGGGATGCTTCTGGAAGCCCCGAGTGATCTTCACCGGGCGGAGTTCGTCGTCGGACCTGCCGTCTGCGCGCGTCACCGGGCCAGCTTAGGCAGCCCCCGACGACCGGCCGAACGGCGCCCGGGGCCGGTCAGATCACGTAGCTCGCGTCGGACCGCACCAGCTCCACCGGTCCGTCGAAGGCTTCCTTGGCCTCCGCGAGCAGCACGGCGCCGTCGAACCAGGGCGGGACGTGGGTCAGCAGCAGCCGACCCACCCCGGCCGCGGCGGCGTGCTCGCCCGCCTGCCGTCCACTGAGGTGCACGCCCGGCGGCGGGGCGTCCCAGGCCTCGGTGACGTGCGGCCAGCTCGCCTCGCAGAGCAGCACGTCGGCGTTGCGGGCCAGTTCGACGAGCCCGGCGCACGGGCCGGTGTCCCCGCTGTAGACCAGGCTGCGGCCGCCGTGCTCGACCCGTAGCGCGTACGCCTCGCAGAGATGATCGACGCGCCGGGCGCGAACCAGGGTGCCGGCGATCTCGGCCACGCCGTTCTCGCGCAGTGCGTGGAAGGCCAGCACGTCGCTCAGGTCGGTCTCCGCCCGCTCGACGGCCGACGGCGCGTAGGCGGCGGCGAGCCGCTCGGGGGCCTCCGCCGGGGCGTGCACCGGCAACCGGCGGACGGTCGGATCGTACGGGGGCGATGGATGGTAGCGGCGGTGGACCACCAGGCCGGACATGTCGGCGCAGTGGTCGGCGTGCAGGTGGGTCAGCAGCACCGCGTCGAGCTCGAACGGGTCGAGGTGGCGCTGCATGGCGCCGAGGGTGCCGTTACCCAGGTCGAGGACCAGGTGATGGTCGCCGGCCTCGACGAGATACCCCGAAGCCGGCGCCGCCGGCCCCGGTCCACTGCCGGTGCAACCGAGCACGATGAGCCGCATGGTGCCCGAGGTTAGCCCTGCCCGCCCGGCCGGCTGTGCGGGCTTCCGTCCGCCCGAGCGCGGGTTCGACGCAGCCACGCCAGGCCGATGACCGGCAACAGCAGCGGCACGAACCCGTATCCGCGCCCGTACACCGACCACACCGTGTCGTCGGGGAAGTCGGCGGTGTCGAGCACGGTCAGCGTTCCGACGACCAGCACGCCCGCGAGCTCGAATCCGACGGCCGCCCACGCCAGACGGCGGTATGCCGGGCCGTGACCGGCCAGGCCGATCGTGGCCAGGATGTAGACGACGCCGGCGAGCGCGGACAGCAGGTAGGCCAGCGGCGCCTCGTGGAACTTGGTCGCGATCTGCACCGTGGCTCGCGCCGTCGAGGAGAGCGCGAAGATCGCATAGACGGCGATCAGGACCCGCCCGGGACCGCTGGAGGTCGCCCGCGGTGCGGACTCACGCACCGCCGGCCACCCACAGGTCCTGCAACCGCCACACCGCCACCCCGGTCGCGATCGCGGCGACGGCGAGGACGGCGCCGCCCCAGCGCGTCGGTTCGGCGGTGGCGAACTGCAGGCCGATCGGCAGCACGCAGACCGACACGACGAGATAGATCAGGAACGTCGTGGTCTCGGGCAGGTGCACACCACCGAGCACCCGCACCGCGGCGATCACCGCCTGGACGGCGAGCAGCGCGACGACGATTCCTGTGGCGATCTTGTGTGGCCGACCGGGTGGTCGGTTCGACGCCGTGGTGACGATGCCCAGTACCGCCAAGGCGGCCAGCGCTACCCATACCACGACCACCAGGGCCTGGATCATTCGGCGGACGCTACCGCAGCGGGTTGCGGCGCGGCCGGGGCGGCCGGGTCTACCGGGCCCTGCCGGCTCGCGCGCAGCAGCAGCACCACGGCGAGGACGGCCAGCGCCGCGGCGACCGGTGGCAGCGCCAGCACCCCGGCCGTCCCGATCACGATCGCGCCGAACACCCCGGACAGCCCGGCGCCGAGGTAGATCGCGGAGGCGTTGAGGGACAGCAGCAGCCCGCTGCCCGCCGGCGCGAGCTCGATCAGCCAGCTCTGGATCGGCGGGTTCACCGACCAGGTGATGGCGCCCCAGACGAACAGCACCGCGGCGGCGCCCGGGACGGTGGCAAGCGTCAGCGGCAGGGTCGCGACGGCGAGCACGAACAGTACGAAGCTCAGCCGAAGCGGCCGCCGAGGACCGAACCGGTCGGTCAGCCGCCCGCCGATGCCGTTGCCCAGCATGGCGCCCACCCCGTAGGCCAGCAGCAGCGCGCTGACCACCGCGCCCTGCACATGGGTGGCGGCGGCGAGCAACGGGGTGATGTACGTGAACACCGTCATCGCCGCGAGCACCCCGAGCACGCTCATCGACAGCACCATGAGCACCCGGCGGTCGGCGGCGACGGCGAACCGGGCTCGCAGGCCGACCGGAGGCGGCGCGGCCACCGTCGGGACCGCGAGCCGGACCGCGATCGCCGCCATCAGGGACGCGATCGCGACCAACGCGAACACCCCGCGATAGCCGAGGACACCGCCGAGCAGGTTGCCCGCGGGAACGCCGAGCACGAGGGCGAACGTGAGCCCGCCGAACACGATCGCCACGGCACGTCCGCGCCGCTGCGGCGGGCTGAGCTGGGTGGCGACCAGCGTGGCGGCCGGGGTGTAGACGGCCGCGCCGAGGGCGCTCAGCACGCGCGTGCCCATCAGCAGTGGGAAGTTCGGCGCCAGTGCGGCCAGCGCGTTGCCCAGCGACGCGACGAGCAGCGCGACGACCAGCAGGGTGCGCCGCTCCCAGCGACCGGTTGCGGCGGCCAGCAGTGGGGCGCTGATCGCGTAGGCGATGGCGAAGGCGGTGACGAGCTGACCGGCGGTCCCCACCGAGACGTCGAGTTCGGCGCTGATGTCCGGAAGGACCCCGGAGACGATGTAGGCGCTCGTCCCCACGGCGAAGGCGCCGCCGGCGAGCAGGTACGTGCGAGCAGACATGGTGCTCCCGGTCACGAGTCGTGCAGGCAGTTCAACCACGACCGTACTACGAGAGATATCGAACTACGAAGCCTGTCGTAATATGGGTCTCATGACCTCGGCGCCGTTCGATCTGGCCCTGCCGCATCCGAGGCGTTCGGAGATGCGGATCGAGGCGGTGCTGCACGCACTGGCCGATCCGGTCCGGCTGACGATCGTCCGCGCGCTCGCCCAGGCCCCGCACGGCATTTCCTGCGGCGCGGTGGACCTGCCGGTCAGCAAGTCGACCGTCACCCATCACATGCGGATCCTGCGCGAGGCCGGGGTGATCCACACCCAGCCGGTGGGCACCGCGCGGATCAGCACACTCCGCCGCGACGACCTCGACGCGCTCTACCCCGGCCTGCTCGACGGGGTGCTCGCCGCCGAGCGCTGAAGGTCGAGCACCCCCAGGCCTGGCCCGATCTCCGGTCCGAGGAAGCGTCGGCCGAGCCTGCGGAACGGTTCCGGATCACCGGTGGCGAGGAACTCGTGCGGACCGGACGGCGGGTCCTCGAGCGGGTCCCGGGCCAGATCGCTCGCCATCAGGGTGCGCACGACGTCCTTGGCCGTCTCGTCGGCGCTGGACACCAGCGTCACCTCGGGCCCCAGCACGATCTGCAGGACCCCAGCGAGCAGCGGATAGTGGGTACAACCGAGGACGACGGTATCGACCTGGGCCCGCTGCAGCGGTTCGAGATAGCTCTGCGCCAGACCGAGGATCTGCCGGCCGCTGGTCATGCCGCGCTCGACGAAGTCGACGAAGCGGGGGCACGCCACCGCCGTCACCGTGACGTCGCGGGCCGCGGCGAACGCGTCGGTGTAGGCGCCCGAGGTGATCGTCGCCCGGGTGCCGATGACGCCGATGCGCCCGTTGCGAGTAGCCGCGACGGCGCGGCGCACCGCAGGCAGGATGACCTCGACGACCGGGATCGGGTAGCGCTCACGGGCGTCGGCCAGGCACGCCGCCGACGCCGTGTTACACGCGATGACGAGCAGCTTCACCCCGCGTGCGGCCAGTGCGTCCCCGATCGCGAGGGCATGCCTGCGGACCTCAGGAATGCGCAGCGGACCGTACGGACCGTTCGCGGTGTCGCCGACGTAGACCACCCGCTCGGCGGGCAGCTGGTCGATCACGGCCCGGGCCACGGTGAGTCCACCGACGCCCGAATCGAAGATGCCGATGGGCGCGTCGCGGTCGGGCTCCATCAGACGACGGCACCAGTGGCGGCGCGCCGGTCGGCCCGCGCGACGATCCAGGCCGCGAGCACTCCCGCCAGCGCCCCGAACAGATGGGCCTGCCAGGAGATGCCCGGCTGACCCGGAAGCACCCCGAACAGCAGCCCGCCCCAGAGCGCGAAGAGCACCACGGCGAGCAGGATCTGTGTGGCGCTGCGCGCGAAGAAGCCACGAACCAGCAGGAAGACCAGCCACCCGAAGATCACCCCGGACATGCCGACGACGTAGGTGTGCGGCGGGCCGAGCAGCCACACGCCGAACCCGCTGAACAGCCAGATCAGCGCGGTGACCGCGATGAACTGCCCGATCCCGCCGGCCATCACGAGGAACCCGAAGATCAGGAACGGCAGCGTGTTCGCGATCAGGTGCCCCCAGCCCGCGTGCAGCAGCGGGGCGAAGAGCACCCCGTCGAGCCCGGAGACCTCCCGCGGCAGGATCCCGCCCTCGTAGTCGAGCCGCAGGCTGGTCAGCTGATCGACGAACTCGACCACGTAGAGCACACCGGTGAACACCAGCATCGCGACCAGTGCCGCCATGGGCGCCGCCGGGAACACACGAGCGAGTGAGCGCCGGGGGGTCCGCACCGGGGGCGTGGAGGCTGCCATGCCCTCGAGGTTACGCGGAACGGCCGGGATGCTCCGCCGACGTTCCGTCGAACGTCGTGGCTGCGTGGCACGGCCACCGGGTCGGCCGGGGACGGTGCTGGCTGCGTGGTGCGAAGGGCCGGAAAGGGCGCGAACCGTGCGAACGCTTCAGGCCCAGAGCTGACCCTCGAGGCCCTTCGCGGCCTCCTCCAGGTCCCCGGAGTACGCGCCGGTGGACAGGTACTTCCACCCACCGTCACAGACCACCAGGACGATATCGGCGTGCTCGCCCGCGCCCGCGGCCTTCTCCGCGACGGCCAGCGCCGCATGCAGGATGCCGCCGGTCGAGATGCCGGCGAAGATGCCCTCCTTCTCCACCAGCTCCCGGGTGCGGCGCAGTGCGTCGAAGCTGCCGACCGAGTAGCGCCCGGTGAGGACCTCGGGGTCGTACAGCTCGGGAACGAAGCCCTCGTCGAGGTTGCGCAGCCCGTACACCAGGTCGCCATATCGCGGCTCGGCCGCGATGACCTGCACATCGGGCTTGTGTTCACGCAGGTAACGCCCGGTCCCGACGAGGGTGCCGGTGGTTCCGAGACCGGCGACGAAATGCGTCACCGTCGGCAGGTCACGCAGGATCTCCGGGCCGGTCGTGCGGTAGTGCGCGTCGGCGTTCGCCGGGTTGCCGTACTGGTAGAGCATCACCCAGTCCGGGTGCTGCGCCGCGATCTCCTTGGCCAGCGCGACGGCTTGGTTGGAGCCGCCCGCCGCGGGCGAGGAGATGATTTCCGCGCCGTACATGCGAAGCAGCTGCCTGCGCTCCTCGGAGGTGTTCTCCGGCATCACGCAGACCAGCTTGTAACCCTTGAGCTTCGCGGCCATCGCCAGCGAGATCCCGGTGTTGCCCGAGGTCGGCTCCAGCACCGTGCAGCCGGGTGTGAGCAGACCGTCGGCCTCGGCCTTCTCGATCATGGCCAGCGCGGGCCGGTCCTTGATCGATCCGGTCGGGTTGCGGTCCTCGAGCTTGGCCCACAGCCGCACGTGCGGCGCGGGCGACAGCGACGGCAGCCCCACCAACGGGGTGTCGCCCACCGCCTGCAGCAACGAGTCGTACCGGGCCATGGCATCTCCTCGGCATAGGCCGGTGCGTGGACGGCAGCACGGACCGGCTACCCGGTCCGGCTACCACTCACGCACCGCGTCAGCGCATCCCGCCGGCGACCGCGGGCAGGATCGTGACGGTCGAGTTGTCCTTGACCGGAGCCTCGAGCCCGCCGGCGAAGCGGACGTCCTCGTCATCGACATAGATGTTGACGAACCGGTGCAACGAGCCGTCGGTGACGAGACGGGCCTTGAGGCCGCTGTGCCGCGACTCCAGATCGTCGATCAGTTCGGCGACGGTGCCGCCGGCGGCCTCGACGGTCTTCTCGCCCCCGGTGTGGGTGCGCAGGATGGTGGGAATGGACACGGTGGCCATACAGATGCTCCTGGTCGGTCGTTCGGCGGATAGCGTGGACGGGCCGTCAGGCGGTCCTGTCGGGGACGTCGTCCGCGCCGGTATGCGCGAACATATAAGTCTCCACGACCTCAACCTGTTCCTCGGTGACCACGCCATCGACGATCCGGAAGGACCGGAACTCGGTGCTGTCCTCCTCGCGGGTCGACACGACCACGTAGTGGGCATCCGGCTCGGAGGCGTAGGAGATGTCGGTTCGCGACGGGAATGCCTCGGTGGCGGTGTGCGAGTGGTAGATCACCACCGGTACCTCGCCCCGCGCGTCCATGTCCTTGTAGAGCCGCAGCAGGTCGCCGGAGTCGAACTCGTAGAACGTCGGTGAGCGTGCCGCGTTGAGCATCGGGATGAACCGCTCGGGGCGATCAGTTCCCTCGGGCCCGGCGATGACGCCACAGGCCTCATCCGGATGTTCCCGGCGGGCATGGGCGACGATCTCGTCGACGAGATCTGCTCGGATCACCAACACCCCTTCAGGGTACGGGCACGCCCCGGCAAACCGCGAACGGCGCCGGTCGGACTCACACCCCCGTGCTCACCGAAGCTGCATCCGCGTCTGCACCAGGGCGTCCTGAACGAACGTCAGCCACTGGTACACCCCGAAATGGGCCGAGCGCGGGTCGTCGGGCGGCAGGTCCTCGGGCATGTCCTCGCTGACGTCCAGCGCGGTCCCGAGGGCCAGCCGCACGTCGTTGAGCGCCGCGAGCCAGGCGTCGGCCTGCTCGCCCGTGAGCTCGACCCGGCCGCCGCGCTCCGGCAGCGTCTCCAGCACGACCGTGGCCGCGGCGTCCTTGGCCTCGATCAGCGCCGGCTCGTGCAGGGAGCGCAGCGCGGCGGCGAGGTTGGCGTCCTCCCGGGAGAAATCGGGCAGCAGCCTGGCGAGCACCCGGTCGTCGGGCTCCGTCGACGGACCGGTGCGCATTCCGGTGAGCTCGCCGAGCTCGTCGGTCGGGTGCTCCGCGGTGCGAGCGGCCAGCATCTGGCGTACCTCGCCGATGAGCCCGCGCAGCACCGTGGCCTCCTGGACCTCGAGCGTGGCCACCAGCCGGGCCTTCCCGCCGCGTCCCGAACGCTTCCAACCGTTCATGCTCAGGCGCGCTGCATGGTGGCCCAGAGACCGGCAGCGTGCAGTTTCGCCACGTCGGTCTCGATCTTCTCGCGGTCCCCGGACGACACGGCCGCCTTGCCCTTGTGATGCACGTCGAGCATCAGCGCCGTCGCCTTGGGCTCGGGGTAGCCGAACAGCCTCTGCAGCACGTAGGTCACGTAGGACATCAGGTTGACCGGGTCGTTCCAGACGATGGCCTGCCACGGCGTTTCGGCAGTACCGGACTCGTCGATGACCGGATCTACCTGTTCGGTGGTGGACGGCAGTGGCGCGGTCATAGCTCCATGGTGACACCTGCGGTCGCCGGGGTGCACGGCACATAGGCTGATCTCCCATGAGCGCCGTCCCGGGGTCGACCAGCACCGCCCTGCTCACCGATCGTTACGAGCTGACCATGGTGGCGGCCGCCCTGGCGGACGGGACGGCGCAGCGGCGGTGCGTCTTCGAGGTCTTCGCCCGCAGGTTGCCCAACGGGCGCCGGTACGGCGTCGTCGCCGGGATCGGCAGGCTGCTCGAGGCGCTGGCCGACTTCCGCTTCGCGGCGGCGGAGCTCGACCAGCTCACCGGCGTGGTCGACGCAGCGACCCTGGACTGGCTGTCGGCCTACCGCTTTCGCGGCGACGTCGACGGCTATCCCGAGGGGGAGCTCTACTTCCCCGGCTCGCCCATCCTCACGGTGACCGGCACGTTCGCCGACACGGTGATGCTCGAGACCCTCGTCCTGTCGGTGCTCAACCACGACAGCGCCGTCGCCTCGGCGGCCGCCCGGATGGTCACCGCGGCCGGCAGCAGGCCACTGATCGAGATGGGCTCGCGCCGCACCCACGAGGCATCGGCGGTCGCTGCGGCGCGTGCGGCCTACCTCGCGGGCTTCGAGGCCACCTCCAATCTGGAGGCGGGTCGCCGGTACGGCATCCCGACCGCCGGGACCGCGGCTCACGCGTTCGTGCTGCTCCACGACGACGAATGCGCCGCCTTCCGCAGTCAGGTCGCCGCGCTCGGGTCGAACACGACGCTGCTGATCGACACCTACGACATCCGGCGCGGCATCGAGAACGCCATCGCCGTCGCCGGTACCGAGCTCGGCTCCATCCGCATCGACTCCGGCGATCTGGGTGTGATGGCGCAGCAGGCCCGGGAGCAGCTCGACGCGCTGGGCGCGCTCAACACCCGGATCGTGGTCTCCGGTGATCTCGACGAGTACGCCATCGCCGCGCTGCGCGCCGAACCGGTCGACTTCTACGGCGTCGGCACCTCGGTGGTCACCGGTTCCGGCGCGCCGACCGCGGGCATGGTCTACAAGCTGGTCGAGGTGGACGGCAGGCCGGTCGCCAAACGCAGCGCCGCGAAGGAGTCCCGGGGCGGGCGGAAGGCGGCACTGCGCCGCCACAAGCCGACCGGCACCGCGCTCGAGGAGATCGTGTACCCGCACGCGACGCCACCGCCGAGCGGGCCCGACGACCGGGTCCTTCCGGTGCCGCTGGTGCGCGGTGGCGAACCGGTGGACGGCCTGCCCACACTCGAGCAGGGCCGCGACCGGCTGCGCGCCGCGCTGGTCTCCGTCCCCTGGGAGGGACTCAAGCTCTCGCACGGCGAACCGGCAATTCCCACCACCTTCATCGGACGTGAAACATGCGCACCTTGATCATCGTCGACGTGCAGAACGACTTCTGCGAGGGCGGCTCGCTCGCGGTCGCCGGGGGCGCGGCGGTGGCCGCGCGGATCTCGGAGTATGTCCGTGGTGCGGGGTACGACCACGTCGTGGCGACCCGCGACCACCATCGGGATCCGGGTGCGCATTTCAGCGACCACCCCGACTATGTCGATCGTTGGCCGCCGCACTGCCGCGCGGGCACTCCCGGCGCCTCGTTCCATCCGGCGCTGGACGTGGCACCGATCGAGGCGGTGTTCGACAAGGGCTCGTACTCGGCCGCCTACTCCGGGTTCGAGGGCGTCGAGCCCGGTGGCCGTTCGCTGGCCGACTGGCTACGCGACCACGACGTCGAGGCCGTCGACGTCGTCGGTATCGCCACCGACCACTGCGTCCGGGCCACCGCACTGGACGCCGCCGCCGCGGGGTTCGCGACGACCGTGCTGGTGGACTACTGCGCGGCCGTTGCTCCGGAGACCGCCGCGCGGGCCCTCGACCAGCTCCGCACCTCCGGGGTCACCGTGAGTGCGTAACAGTGTTAGAACACTGTTACGCACTCACGGGCCTCGCTCACCTGCGCATTCGGTACTTCTGGAGCGCGCTGGCCAGCTCGATCCGGTTCCCGTCGGCGGCGGCCGCGTGCGCACCGACGGCATCGGCCAGCCCGACGCAGCGCGGGCCGAGAAACAGCCCGCAGCCGTAGCGCACCGAGGTCTCATCGACGTCGATCACGCCGACGCGCAGCTCGTAGACCGCCGGATACACCACCTCGGCCAGGTACTGCACCGACAACGAGCTGGGCGAAAGCCCGTCCAGCGGACCACCGAGCGGGTAGCCGAGCACGTCGAGGTGCAACTCGGCCAGCGCGTCCAGGTACCAGCCGGCCAGCGCGACGTTGTTGGCGTGCCGGTTGGTGTCCAGGTCGGTGAACCGGGTGCGGACGTCGAGCCGGAACGGATAGGCCTCGCGCACCAGCCGGGCCGGGTCCTGCTCGACGCGTCCCACCCGGATCGCAGGCACGGTCAGCTCCTGCAGCCGCTGGCGCACGGCGGGCGGCAAGGGGCTCGGTCCGGCGTCGGTGACGTGCACGCTCACCGACTCGCCGACCGCGACGCATCCGTCGTCGGTGAACACGCCGTAGGAGTAGTCGAACGAGGACGTGCCGATCCGGCTCACCCCGATGCCGACACGGTAGGACCGCATCCAGCGCAGCGGCGCCCGCACGTCGAGCCGGACCGAGGCGAGCAGCCGTCGCACCCCTGCGGACCGGGCTCCGAAGTCGACGCCGGCCTGGTGTTCCACCGCGACCCTGGCGTCCTCGAACCAGCGGATCAGCGCCCCGCGACCGATTCGCCTGCTCGGGTCGAGATCGTGGTAGCGCGGTTGCCGATCGAACAGCACGGGGTACTGGGAGATCCGGAAGCGGGACGGATCGGTCCGGGCGAGTGCAACCCTAGGCATGCGAGCTCCTTTGATCCCCTCCATGATTGGCGCATCGGCGAGGCACTTCCCCCTTCCGGGCGTGCGTCACGTGTGAGAGTGGCTACCCACCAACGGATGCGACCGGATCGACCGCGGGGCGCCGGCCCCGCCCGGTAGCCTCCGTGGGTGCCCGCCGCGCCGCCGTCCACCCACGAGATCCCCGGCGTGGCGGAGCTGCTCGAGGCCGCCGTCGGGGCGGTCGGCGGTACCCGCCGGGAGGGCCAGGACACGATGGCCGCGGCCGTGCGCGCGGCGATCGCCAGCGGTGAGCACCTCGCGGTCCAGGCCGGGACGGGCACCGGAAAGTCGCTGGCCTATCTGGTGCCCTCGATCCGGCATGCGGTCGCCAACGACAGCACCGTCGTGGTGTCGACCGCGACGATCGCGTTGCAACGCCAGCTGGTCGACCGGGATCTGCCGCGGCTGGCCGAGGCGCTGCGGCCGCTGCTCGGCCGGTCGCCGACGTTCGCGATCCTCAAGGGCCGACGCAACTACCTGTGCCTGCACACGCTGCACGGCGACGAGTCGATGGTCGACCCCGCCGAGGAGCTGTTCGACCCGTTCGCGATCTCCGCGCTGGGGCGCCACATCAAACGACTGCACGAATGGGCGTCCGACACCGAGACCGGCGATCGGGACGAGCTGGTACCCGGGGTGCCCGACACCGCGTGGCGGCAGGTGTCGGTGAGTGCCCGCGAATGCCTGGGGGTGTCGCGCTGCCCGATCGGTGAGGACTGCTTCGCCGAGCGGGCCCGCGCCGCAGCCGGCCGCGCCGACATCGTCGTCACCAACCACGCGCTGTTGGCCATCGACGCTCTCGAGGACCGGCCGGTGCTGCCGGAGCATGACGTGGTCGTGGTCGACGAGGCGCACGAGCTGGTCGACCGGGTCACCGGTGTGGCGACCGCGGAACTGACCGCGGGTGCCGTCGCCGCGGCGGCCCGGCGCTGCGCCAAGCTGGTCGACCAGGTGGTCGTCGACCGGCTCGTCGAGGCGAGCGAGGGCCTCGCACTCGTGTTGGAGGACCTCCCCGCCACGCGCTGGGAGACGTTGCCGACGGCCGCGGCGGGCGCTCTGTCGGTGATCCGCGACGCCGCCGCCGCCTGCCGGCAGGGGCTCGGCGGCGAGCGCCGCGAGGACCCCGAGGGCGCCGGCGGCCGCAAGATCGCGCAGGCGCTGCTCGACGAGGTCTCCGACGTGGCCGTACGCGTCCTGGGGGCCTTTGACGAACCCGACCCGGCCCAGCGCCGCGACGTGGTCTGGCTCGGCGAGCAGGGCCCGGAAGGGGCTCGGACGAAGGTGCTGCGCGCGGCGCCGCTGTGGGTGGGCGGGCTGTTGCGCGAACGGCTGTTCGGGCCACGCACGGTCATCCTCACCTCGGCGACGCTGGCGCTGGGCGGAACGTTCGACGCACTGGCCCGCCAGTGGGGTCTGCCGCCGTCGAAGGCGGTCGCCGAGGCGGCGGGGGACCCGGTCCCGGACCCGCAGGAGCCGAGCTGGCGTGGGCTGGACGTCGGGTCGCCGTTCTCCCACGCCCGCAGCGGGATCCTCTATCTGGCGCGGCACCTGCCGCCGCCCGGTCGCGACGGCCTCGCGCCCGCGTATCTCGACGAGATCGCCGGGCTGGTCGACGCCGCGGGTGGGCGCACGCTCGGGCTGTTCTCCTCGATGCGGGCGGCCAGACAGGCCGCCGAGGCGCTGCGCGACCGGCTCGGCACACCGCTGCTGTGCCAGGGAGACGACTCGACGATGCTGCTGGTCAGGCAGTTCGCCGAGGACCCGGAGACCTCGCTGTTCGGGACGCTGTCACTGTGGCAGGGCGTCGACGTCCCCGGTCCGTCGCTGTCGTGCGTGATCATCGACCGGATCCCGTTCCCCCGCCCGGACGATCCACTCGTCGCGGCCCGCCAGCGCGCCACGGACGCCCGGGGCGGCAACGGCTTCCTCACCGTCTCCGCCACGCATGCGGCGCTGCTGCTCGCCCAGGGCGCCGGACGGCTGCTGCGCGGGATGGCGGATCGCGGCGTGGTCGCGATCCTCGACCCGCGCCTGGTCACCGCCCGCTACGGCGGGTTCCTGCGCGCGTCGCTGCCCCCGTTCTGGACGACCGACGATCCGCGGAAGGTGCACGGCGCACTGCGCAGGCTCCGCGGCGCCTGAACGGCGTCACACCGATTCGCCCACCAGGTCGCGCAACGCGGTCAGCCCGGCGAGAACCTCGGTGAAGCTGGTGGACAGCGGGGCGAGCCCGACCCGGATTCCGTCGGGGGCGCGGAAGTCGGGAATGACGCCCCGCGCCCAGAGTCGATCGGCGATCTCCCGGAAGTCGTTGCGGCACAACGTGATGTGCCCGCCGCGGCGGTCTGGCTCGCGCGGCGACGCCACGGTCACGCCGTGGTCGCTCAGCTGGGCGTCGGCGAAGTCCAGCACGAAGCCGGTGAGCCGCAACGACTTGGCACGGACGGCCGGCAATCCGGCCTCGGCCAGCAGGTCCAGGGCGCCGCGCAGCGGCACCATGCCCAGGATCGGCGGGGTTCCGCTGACGAACCGTTGGATCCCGGCCGCGGGCACGTAGCCGGGGCCCATCTCGAACGGTTCGGCGCGGCCGAGCCAGCCCTGGATCGGCTGGCGCAGCGCGCCGTGGTGCCGGGAGTTGACATAGGCGAAGGCGGGCGAGCCCGGACCGCCGTTGAGGTACTTGTAGGTGCAGCCGACCGCGAGGTCCACGCCCCAGTCGTCCAGCAGCACCGGCAGGACCCCGGCGGAATGGCAGAGGTCCCACAGGATCAGCGCGCCGGCCTCGTGGGCGAGGCGGGTGATGGCCTGGGCGTCGGCGACGTACCCGGAGCGGTAGGCCGCGTGGCTGAACACGAGCAGCGCGGTGTCGGGGCCGACGGCCCCGGCGACCTGCTCGGCCGTGATACCGGCCGCCGGATCGGTGCGCACCCAGCGCAGCCTCAGCCCGAGCTCGGCGGCGATGCCCTCCAGCACGTACCGGTCGGTGGGGAAGTTGTCGGTGTCCAGCACGATCTCCCGGCGGCCGGGACGCGCGGCGAGCGCGGCCCTGGCCAGCTTGTAGAGCAGGACCGTCGTGGAGTCCGCCACCACGACCTGCCCCGCCGCCGCGCCGAGGGCGAG
The DNA here is from genome assembly GCF_042658695.1 of Pseudonocardia hispaniensis. Taxonomy (NCBI): domain Bacteria; kingdom Bacillati; phylum Actinomycetota; class Actinomycetes; order Pseudonocardiales; family Pseudonocardiaceae; genus Pseudonocardia; species Pseudonocardia hispaniensis. The sequence goes on from NZ_JBHSQW010000039.1 coordinate 133,026, forward strand.
CTGCCCGATCCGGTCGCCGAGGGTGCGCGGCCAGTCGAGCCAGCTGTCCGTCCAGCCCCGGATCAGCCGCTCGCCCCAGTCCTGCCGGATGAACTCGGCCACGGCCGCGTCCGTGCCGCGCGGGGGCCTGCCGAGCGAGTTGCCGTCGAGGTAGGACACGACATCCGGGGCGGCGAGGAAACGGTCACGGAATCGCGCGAGCGGATCGGTCGCGTCGAGGTGCTTCGCGGCCGCGGCCAGACTGTCGAGTGCCGTCACATCGCCTCCCAGCTCGCCGAGTGCGTCACGGGCCTTCGGGCACCGCGACGCAGGTGAGGGTCCCCGGATCGACCTCGGTGAAGCCCGCGTCTCGCACCGCCACCGCCTCGCCACGGTCGACCGCGGCGCACAGGTCCGCCCAGCGCGGCCGGGTCGCCGTACGCACCGCGAACGGCGGCACCGTGGTCAGTCCGGACGCGGCCGCGTACAGCATCGAGGCGTGCCCGACCTGCGCCGCCGCCTTTCCGAGGGTCATCGTGACGGCCGGGTTCAGCCAGAGCACCGGGGAACCGGGCGGAGGTGGTCCGGGTTCGTCGGCCGGCAGGTCGGTGCCGCCGATCTGCAGCCGCGAGACCGTCTTGGGCACGTCGTCGACCGGGCCGGGGACGAGGGCGCGAACCTGCGCGCCGGCCACCTCCACGGTCACCCCGGGAAGGTCCTGCACGGCCGCCCAGTGGGTGCCGCGGGCCCGGCGGGCGATCTTGCGGATCCGCCCGCCGACCCAGTCCGCGACGGCGTCATGCCAGGGTCCGTTCGGCTGGGCGCGCGGATCGAGGCAGACGGCGAGCGCGGACGCGGCGGCGGCCTCCAACAGCGGCGTGCGACGCGGGGGGTCGCGCTCGATGCGCAGCACCATCGGCATCGCCCGCACGACCCCGTCATCGCCGGTCGGGCGACACGCGAGCGACGCCAGGACCGTCACGGGATCGGCACCCGCCGCAGCACTCCCTCGGCGGCATCGGCGCGTTCCACCTCGTCGCGGGTGATGCCCAGGACGAACAGCACCACGTCGAGATACGGCTGGGACAGCGCGGTGTCGGCGACCTCGCGCAGCGCGGGCTTGGCGTTGAACGCGATGCCCAGCCCGGCCGCGGAGAGCATGTCGATGTCGTTGGCCCCGTCGCCGACGGCGACGCACTGCTCGAGTGTCATCCCGAACGAGTCTGCGAAGCGACGCAACGCCACCGCCTTGCCCGCCCGATCGACGATCTCCCCGACGACCCGTCCGGTCAACCGCCCGTTGACGATCTCGAGCTCGTTGGCCGCGCAGAAGTCCAGGCGCAGCTCGTCGGTCAGCGGGCCGATCACCCGGCCGAACCCGCCGGAGACCACCCCGCAGCGGTACCCGAGCCGTTTGAGGGTGCGGATGGTGGTGCGGGCCCCCGGGGTGAGCTCCAGCTCGGCGCCCACCTCGTCGAGCACCGTCGCCGGCAGGCCCTCGAGGACGGCGACCCGGCGGCGCAGCGACGCGCCGAAGTCCAGCTCCCCACGCATCGCGGCCTCGGTGACCGCGCGGACCTCGGCCTCCGCCTCGGGCCCCGCCCGGGCGGCGAGCATCTCGATGACCTCACCCTGCACCAGCGTGGAGTCGACGTCGAAGACGATGAGGCGCTTGTTGCGCCGGGCGAGCCCCGCGCGTTCCACCGCGACGTCCACCCCGGCGCTGCGGGCGACCTCCACCAGCCGGGCGCGCAGCGTCCCGTGCGGGTGCTCGGTCCGATCCGTGGGATCCGGGGAGATGGTCAGTTCGAGCCCGGTGACCGGATAGTCGGCCACCCGGCGGATGGAGTCGATGTTCGCGCCCACCGCGGCGAGCTCCCTGGCCACCGCACCGAACGCGCGCGCCGTGATCGGGCGCCCGAGGATGAGCACCACATGTGTTGCGGACCGCCGCGACGAGGGGTCGTCGTCATGGTGCAGGGAGGTGTGGACCTGCATGCCGATGCTGTGCATCGCCTGCTCGACGGACTCCTGCAGGCCCTCGGCGTCGTGGTACGCGACCACCAGGGTGCCGAGGGTGAGCTGACCGCGGATCACGACCTGTTCCACGTCCAGCACGTCGACGCCGTACCGGGTGAGCGCGGTGAACAGCACCGAGCTCACGCCGGGCCGATCCGGACCGGTGACCGTGATCAGCACGGTCGCCCGGTCCTTTGCGGACGCTGGTCCGTTCACCTCGGCCGGACCACCCGGAACATCGTTCGGTTCATCGAGACTTCGAGTCGTTGCTCGACTGCGCCTTCCCGTTCACAGTGGATGCCGTGAGCTCCGGGGAGGCGTGACCCGAATGTGCCTCCGCGCGAAGCCGTTCGACCAGGTGCGGGTAGTGCAGCTCGAACGCGGGGCGTTCGGAGCGGATGCGGGGCAGCTCGGTGAAGTTGTGCCGCGGCGGCGG
>NZ_JBHSQW010000039.1:135469-139381 GCF_042658695.1 Pseudonocardia hispaniensis
ACCGAAGCCCCACGGGTCGTCCACGGTGACCACGCGGCCGTAGCGGTAGGAGCGGAACACGTTCCAGATGAACGGCAGGGTGGAGGCGCCCAGGATGAACGCGCCGACCGAGGAGATCATGTTCAGCGCGGTGAACCCGTCGGTGGGCAGGTAGTCGGCGTAGCGGCGGGGCATGCCCTCGTTGCCCAGCCAGTGCTGGACCAGGAAGGTGGTGTGGAAGCCGATGAAGGTGAGCCAGAAGTGGATCTTGCCGAGGCCCTCGTCGAGCATCCGGCCGGTCATCTTGGGGAACCAGAAGTAGATGCCGGCGTAGGTGGCGAACACGATCGTGCCGAACAGCACGTAGTGGAAGTGGGCCACCACGAAGTAGGTGTCCGAGACGTGGAAGTCCAGCGGTGGGGAGGCCAGCAGCACCCCGGTCAGACCGCCGAACAGGAACGTGGCGAGGAAGCCGATCGAGAACAGCATCGGCGTTTCGAAGGTCAGCTTCCCCTTCCAGAGCGTGCCGACCCAGTTGACGAACTTGATGCCGGTCGGGACCGCGATCAGAAACGTCGTCAGGGCGAAGAACGTCAGCAGCACCGCGCCGGTGGCGTACATGTGGTGCGCCCACACGGAGACCGACAGGGCGGCGATCGCCAGCGTCGCGAAGATCAGGCCCTTGTAGCCGAACACCGGCTTGCGGGCGAACACCGGGAAGATCTCGGAGACGATGCCGAAGAACGGCAGCGCGACGATGTAGACCTCGGGGTGGCCGAAGAACCAGAACAGGTGCTGGTACAGGATCGCGCCGCCGCTGGCCGGGTCGAACACATGCCCGCCGAGGTGCCGGTCGATCGCGAGGCCGAGCAGGGCGACGGTCAGCGGCGGGAAGACGATCAGGATCAGGACCGCCGTCACGAAGATGTTCCAGGTAAAGATCGGCATCCGGAACATGGTCATTCCGGGCGCGCGCATGCACACGATGGTCGTCACGAAGTTGACGCCACCGAGGATCGTGCCCAGCCCGGCGACGACCAGACCCATGATCCACAGGTCACCGCCTGCACCCGGCGAGTAGATCGGGCCCGAGAGCGGCGTGTAGGCGAACCAGCCGAAGTCCGCGGCCCCGCCCGGGGTGAGGAACCCGGCCAGCACCGTGAGTCCGCCGAACAGGAAAAGCCAGTAGGAGAAGGCGTTCAGTCGTGGGAACGCCACGTCCGGGGCGCCGATCTGCAGCGGCACGATGTAGTTGGCGAAACCGAACACGATCGGCGTCGCGTACAGCAGCAGCATGATGGTGCCGTGCATGGTGAACATCTGGTTGAACTGCTCGTTCGACAGGAACTGCAGTCCGGGCTGGGCGAGCTCGGCGCGCATCAGCAGCGCCATCGCTCCGCCGGCCAGGAAGAACCCGAACGAGGTGACCATGTACAGGACCGCAATGTCCTTGGGATCCGTGGTCCGCATCATCTTGAGCAGCATGGATCCCTTGACCGACCGGCGCGCCGGGTACGGGCGCGTCGTGATCGGCTTGGGCGCGACGGCTGTCACAGTTCCTCCTGCACTGGCCTCATGGTGGAGCAGGCCCGGACTCTATCTCCCGCAGACGTACGCAGATGCTCCCGGGTGATGGTCGGGGCCCGAGAGCAGCCTCCTGCGCCGACATTGTGCTCTACCGAAGGTAGAACACCCAACGGTGGGTTCGGCCACTGCTCCCCAACCCCTGCGCAGGGGGTCACCGCGCCCCCGGGTACGGCGGCTCTCACCAGCGCCGACCGGCGCGGAAGACCTGCGATGACCTGATCCGCTGCGCCGCCTGCGGCGCCACCACCGGTCGCCGCGCCACGAGCAGATCTGTGACCATCGTCTCGTCGCGAATGCCCCCCCCCGACGGGTCCGGCGGGGCAGGTCACCCGGCTCGACGGTGGCGATCACGGCGTGCCCGGCTTCGCCCGCAGCTCCGGCTGACCGTTGCCCGCGGCTCCTCCTCGCCGATCCGGGGAGTCGACAACGACCGGCGGGAGCGCCCGTTCCAGCGCCTCCGACAATCTGGCGCCGCGAAGGGCGTCCACCAACGCCTCGACGATGATCGAGGTGGGTTCGCGGTCGGGAATGATCAGCCCGACGGCGGGACGGGGCCGGACCTCCGCGAGCGGCCGGACAGACATGCCTTCGGGCACTCCGAACGCGTGCAACCAGGTGTGCGCGACGATGCTCGCCAGCCGCTGGGTCGCGATATGCGCGTACAGCGCGCCGACGGTGTCGGTCTCGACAACCGGGGCGAGGGTCGCACCGGCCGCGGCCATCGTGGCGTCGAGGATGCGGCGGTTGCGCATCGTGGACATGAGGGCGCATTGCGGCACGGTGGCCGCGGCCGCCCAGTCCACGACCGGCTCCCCGGCGAGCGGGTTGTCGGCCGGGACGAGCAGCAGGTAGCGCTCCCGGTACAGCTCGAGGCTGCGGGTGCCAGGCGGAGTGTCGTGGTCGAGGTAGGTGAGGCCCGCGTCGAGTTCGAACTCGGCGAGCCGCCTGCTGATCTCCCGGGACGAGAAGGACTCGATCCGGACCCGGGCCATCGGGTATCGGGTCGTGAACAGGCTGGTCATCAGCGGGGTCGCGGGGACCGCCGTCGGGATCGCACCGATGCGGACGGTGGCCCTGAGCCCGTTGCGCATCCGGTCGAGGTCGGCCAGCAGCGCGTCGCGTTCGGCGAGGATCCGGTGTGCCCATCCGACGATGCGGCGCCCCTCGTCGGTGAACCCCTCGAACCGCCGCCCGCGTAGCACGATCGTGACGTCGAGTTCGTTCTCGAGCTTACGGATCGCCGCGGACAACGCCGGCTGGCTGACGTGGCAGACTGCCGCTGCCCGCCCGAAATGCTGTTCGCGGCTGAGCGCGACGAGATACTCCAACTGACGGATCAGCACGTCGCTACGCGCGCGGAGCGTCACCGGTTCAGGCGGAAGGCGGGCAGGCACATCCGCAGAAGCCTAACCCGACCGACCGCACACGTCACCCATCCATTCGGCCAGTTCGGGCGATAACACTGCATTATCAGGCAATCGAGGATTCGATTCACGAATGGCTTGCCGGTGAACGTGGCATCCACCACTATCCCTTCCACGGTGGCCGGAGTGGCGCACCGCATATCCGCGCCTGGGTCCGGCATTCGATGTGGCTTGTTCGTGGGTCGGTTCGGCCCGTTCAAAGCCTGTCCGCCGGTGGCCGATGGTGCTCGCCCTCGACGAGGAGAGAACTGAATGGGCAGAGGGTTCCTTGATCGAGATTCGACGGTGGCGCCGCCGGGGTGGAGTCGGTGGCTCGTCCCGCCGGCGGCGTTGTCCATCCACCTGGCGATCGGCCAGGTCTACTCGTGGAGCGTGTTCAAGCTCCCGCTGGAGTCAGCGCTGGGCATCTCCGGCGTGGCGAGCGCCTTGCCGTTCACTCTCGGAATCGTGATGCTCGGGGTCTCGGCCGCGGTGTTCGGTACCGCGGTCGACAGCAGGGGCCCGCGCTGGGCGATGTTCACCGCCACGGCCTGTTTCGCCAGTGGATTCCTCATCGCCTCGCTCGGGGTGAGCCTTCGGCAGTACTGGCTCGTCGTGGTCGGCTACGGACTCATCGGTGGTATCGGACTCGGAATCGGCTACATCTCGCCGGTGTCGACGCTCATGAAATGGTTTCCGGACCGGCCCGGGATGGCCACCGGATTCGCGATCATGGGCTTCGGCGGCGGAGCCCTCATCGCGTCACCGTGGTCCAACCAGATGCTGAGCACCTTCGGCCGGGACGTTCCGGGAATCGCCCAGACCTTCCTCGTCCAGGGCATCGCCTACGCGGTCTTCATGTCGGTCGGCTGGCTGCTGATCCGGGTGCCGCCCGAGGGTTGGACGCCGGCGGGCCGGGGCCCGTCGCGGGCCCCGGCCCGCG
>NZ_JBHSQW010000039.1:139512-184462 GCF_042658695.1 Pseudonocardia hispaniensis
GCTTCAACGTGACCGCGGGCATCGGCATCCTGGAGCGCGCCTCCCCGATCTTCCAGGACTTCTTCCCCGACGCGACGAGCCCCGAGGCGCTCGCCGCCGCGGCGGCGGGTTTCGTCGCCATCCTCTCCCTGGCGAACGCAACCGGCCGGTTCCTGTGGTCGACGGTGTCGGACTTCGTCGGTCGCCGGAACATGTACCGGTTCTACCTGGGTGGCGGCGCGCTGCTGTACCTGACCGTGACGCTCACGACCAACACGAACAAGGCGCTGTTCCTGGCCTGCTGCATGCTGATCCTGTCGTTCTACGGAGCCGGGTTCTCCACGGTCCCCGCGTACCTTCGCGACCTTTTCGGCTCGTACCAGGTCGGCGCCATCCACGGCAGGCTGCTCACCGCATGGTCGACGGCGGGGGTCCTCGGGCCGGTGATCGTCAACGCCGTCGCCGACGCCCGGATCGGGGCGGGCGTGAGCGGACCTGCGCGCTACACGACGTCATTCTCGATCATGATCGTGCTGCTCGCGGTCGCGTTCGTGTGCAACGAGTTGATCCGGCCGGTCCACGAGCGGTTCCACGAGCCGGCGCCGGCCGCGAGGGCAGCGGGTTCCGGCCGCCCGCGGTCAGCCCGACGACCTGGGTACATCGAGGCGACGACCGTCCTTCGCCGAGAACAGGTGCACATGTCCCGGCCGCGGCATGACGTGGATCAGTGATCCCCTCTGCGGAGGACGGCGGCCGTCGACCCGCGCGACGATCGGATGCTCCTGCGGGCCGACGGTGGCCGTTCCGTAGACGTAGGCGTCGGCGCCGAGCTCCTCGACGACATCCACCGTGACCGGCAACCCGGACGCGGCCAGTTCGAGGTCCTCCGGCCGCACGCCCACGGTGACGCGGTGCTCGCCGGTCGCGGCGAGCACCGCGCGTTCCACGCGGTAGGTGGTCCCGCCCAGGTCGATGCCGCCGTCGACGGCGGTGACATCGAGCAGGTTCATCGCGGGTGACCCGATGAAACCTGCGACGAACACGTTGGCGGGCTGGTCGTACAGCGCGCGCGGCGATCCGACCTGCTGGAGCAGGCCGTCCTTGAGCACGGCGACCCGGTCGCCCATCGTCATGGCCTCGACCTGGTCGTGCGTGACATACACCGTCGTCACCCCCAGCCGCCGCTGCAGCTGCGCGATCTGGGTCCGGGTCTGAACGCGCAGCTTGGCGTCCAGGTTCGACAGTGGTTCGTCCATGAGGAACACCTGCGGCTGCCGGACGATGGCCCGGCCCATCGCGACGCGCTGGCGCTGACCACCGGACAGCGCCTTGGGCTTGCGCCCGAGATAGGGCTCGAGGTCGAGGATCTTCGCGGCCTGCTGCACCCGGGAGCGGATCTCGTCCTTGCCCACCCCGGCGATGCGAAGGGCGAAACCCATGTTGTCGGCGACGGTCATATGCGGGTAGAGCGCGTAGTTCTGGAACACCATCGCGATGTCCCGGTCCTTGGGCGGGATCTCCGTCACATCTCGCTCACCGATGAGGATTCGTCCCGCGTCGACGTCCTCGAGGCCGGCGAGCATCCGCAGTGAGGTGGACTTACCGCAGCCGGAGGGCCCGACGAGGACCAGGAACTCGCCATCGGAGATCTGCAGGTCGAGTGCGTCGACGGCGGGTTTCTCGGTATGGGGATAGACCCGGGTCGCCTTGTCGAAAAGTACCGTTGCCATGGGTGCTCCTCACATCCACGGACGACTGTTCGCACTGGTCTGCATGCTCTTGACCTCCAGGAACTCCTCGAAGCCCCATTCGCCGAACTCGCGCCCCAGCCCGGACTGCTTGTACCCGCCGAACGGCGCGAGCGGGTTGAAGGCGCCGTCGTTGATCCGCACCATGCCTGCCTGGATCTGACCGGCAACCCGCATCGCGTCGGACTCGTCCGCGGACCAGACCGCGGCGTGCAGCCCGTAGACGGTGTCGTTGGCCAGTTCGATGGCCTCGTCGGCCGAGTCATAGGGCTGGATGGCCAGCACCGGGCCGAAGATCTCCTCCTGCGCGATGCGCATCGTCGCGGTGACCTCGGAGAAGACCGTCGGGGTCACGAAGAACCCGGTGGCGAGGTCCGCGTCGAGTTCGGGAGCGTCCGGGCCACCGGCGACCAGCTTCGCGCCCTCGTCGATACCCGAGCGGATCAGCGCGACGATGCGATCCCGCTGGACGGCCGAGACCACCGGTCCCACCTGCGTGGCAGGGTCGAGCGGGTTCCCCACGACGGCCTTCGACGCCCGTTCGGCGGCGATCTGCTCGGCCTCGGCGAGCCGCCGGCGCGGGACCAGCAGGCGGGTCAGCGCGTCGCAGCGCTGACCGTTGTTGATCAAACAGTCGTCCACGGTGGACACGACCGCCGCTTCCAGGTCGGCGTCCTCGAGCACCAGGCTCGGGCTCTTGCCGCCCAGCTCCAGCGTCACCTTCTTGATCTGATCAGCGGCCAGCTCGCCGATCCGCCGACCGGCGCGCGTCGAGCCGGTGAACGACACCATCGCGACGTCCGGATGCCGCACGATGGCCTCGCCGACCTCGGGACCTGTCCCGAACACCACGTTGAAGACGCCGGCAGGCAGCCCGGCCTCCGCCACGATCTGGCCGAGGATGACCGCCGTGAGCGGCGCGACCTCGCTCGGCTTGACGACGACCGTGTTCCCGGCGGCCAATGCGAAGGCGCTCTTGACGGTCACCAGGTGCAAGGGGAAGTTCCACGCCGTGATCGCGCCCACGACACCCATCGGCTCACGGACGACATGGGAGTTGTCGAGCACCCGCTCGAAGGGATAGCTGGTCGCGATGGCCGCCGCGGTGCGGAAGCTGTGGACCGGGGTGACGCACTGCAGGGTGCGGCTGAGCCCGATCGGGCAGCCGACCTCACTCGTGATCGTCCTGGCAAGCTCCTCCCGGCGCGCCTCCAGACCGTCGGCGATGGCCCGCAGGTACACCGCGCGCTCGCCGGGTGACAGCGCACGCCAGGACGGCAGCGCGGCCGTGGCCTCGGCGACCGCGGCGTCGACGTCGGCCTCGGTGCCGGCAGGCCCCTTCGCGATGACACGTCCGGTGCTGGCGTCGACGACGTCGATCAGCTCGCTGCCGGACGAGCGGACCCATCGGCCGCCGATGAAGTTCTGGTCATACCGGGCAATGGTCACCTCGTGCTCCTTCGCAGTGCTGGGTGGACGGCGGGCGCCGCCGGGCTCGGTGGGCTGAGCAGGATCGGCGGTTCATGTGCGGTCACGGGTGGCGGTGCGCCCGTGAAGAGCTCCACCTCGACGAGGCACGTGTGCGCCACCGGCCCCTGGGCCAGCTTCGAGGTGCCGATGTCGAGGGTGAGGACGTTCGGATTTCCATGCTTGTCCAGCGACCCGACCTCGCCCGGGCACGCCGGGTCGTACCAGGCGCCGGTCGGCAGCTGCGCGACACCGACGCGCAGTCCCTCGCTGAGGGTGACGACGGCGAGGCAGGCTCCCCGCTGGTTGAAGACGCGGACCAGGTCGCCTTCGCCGAGGCCGCGGTCGGCCGCGTCCTTCGGGTTGAGCCGGATCTGCTCCCGCTCCCCTGCCTTGCCCTCCCGGCTGAGCGGGCCGTGGTCGAACTGGCTGTGCAGCCTGGTGTCCGGTTGGACCGAGAGCAGATGCAGGGGATACCGCGCGGCCAGCGGCGAGCCCAACCATTCCGCGGGCTCCAGCCAGCACGGATAACCCGGGCAGTCGTCGTAGCCGAAGCCCGCGACAGTGTCGGAGAACAGCTCGATCTTCCCCGACGGTGTCGTCAGCGGGTGCGCCGAGGGGTCCTGCCGCAACGTCGCGAAGGCCACGGGCCCCGCCCAGCGCATCGGGATCTCGACGCCGCCGATCGTGCGGAACGTGTCGTAGTCGGGTAGCGCGATGTCCATGGCCGCGCAGGTCTCGACGGTGCGCTCGTACAGTTCCCGCACCCACTGGTTCGCGGTCCGCCCCTCGGTGAACCGGTCGCCTGCACCGAGCCGCCGAGCCAGCGCGGAGAAGATCTCGTAGTCGGTGACGACGCCCTCCGGCGCCGTGGCGACCTGGTCCATCGCCGTCAGCCACGGGTCGCCGACGCCGAGGGCGAAGTCCTCCCGTTCGAGGGACGTCGCGACGGGGAAGACGATGTCGGCGTGCTTGGCCATCGAGTTCCAGAACGGCTCGTGCACGACGACGGTGTCGGGTCGCTGCCAGGCGGTGAGCAGACGGTTGAGGTCCTGGTGGTGGTGGAAGGGGTTACCACCGACCCAGTAGACGAGCTTGATGTCGGGATACCGCTGGGTGGCGCCGTTGTAGTCGAACGACTGCCCGGGATTGAGCAGCATGTCGCTGATCCGGGAGACCGGGATGAAGGTCGGCACGGCTCGTTCCAGCTGCGGCAGCGCCGCGGCCGCGGAGAACCGGTCGTGCACGTGTGCGTTGTGCATCGACGAGAAGCCGGTGCCGATCCCACCGCCCGGCCGGCCCATCGAGCCGGCCATCGCGGCGAGCGCGATACCGGCCCAGTACGTCATCTCGCCGTGGTGTTGGCGCTGCAACGACCAGGTGAGCGTGATCAGCGACCTGGTCGCGGCCAACCGCCGCGCGAGCTCGACGATCGCGGCCTCGGCCACGTCGCAGATCCGCGCGGCCCAGCGTGGCGTCTTCGCGATGCCGTCGATGTCGCCGCGCAGATACCGGGCGAAGTGTTCGAACCCGACACAGCAGTGCTGAACGAAGTACCGGTCGTAACGGCCCTCCTCCAACAGGGTGTGGGCCATCGCCAGCATCATCGCGACGTCGGTGTGGGGACGCAGCGGCAGCCAGGAGGCGCGCAGCGCGGCCGCCGAGTCGTCCCGCGAGGGGCCGACGACGACGAACTCCACACCGGCCTCGGCGCAGGCGTCCTGCCATCGGGCGTTCAGGTGCGCCCCGACGCCCCCCGGGTTCACCTGGACGCTGCGCCGGGGCAGCCCACCGAATGCCACGACGAGCCGGGTGTGCTCGGCCACCTCCGGCCACCGGGTGACCGACCGCAGGAACCACTCGCGGTTTCCCACGATATGCGGCAGCACGACCTCCTCGGCGGCATGCGAGTAGGTGTTCACGGAGCGGGTGTAGCCCCCGATCGCGTTGAGGAAGCGGTGGACCTGCGACTGCGCGTGGTGGAAGCGGCCGGCGCTGCCCCACCCGTACGAGCCGCCGAAGATCGCCTCGTTCCCGTGCCGGCCGCGGACCCGGTCGAGCTCACCCGCGACGAGATCCAGCGCCTCGTCGTGGCTGATCTCGACGTACGGGTCCGCCCCCCGATCGCCGCTCGGGCCCGGTCCGTCCCGCAGCCAGCCCAGCCGGACGGCGGGCCGCCGGATGCGGGCCGGATGGCGCAGTGCACCGACGTAGTTGCGCCCGATCGGCGAGGGATCGGCGTCCTGCCCGGTGCCCCGGACCTCGACGACCTCGTCGCCCTCGGTCCGCACCAGGTAGCTGCCCCAGTGACTGGCCGTGCGGCCGCTGCGTCGACCCATGGTTCGCTCCGCGGTCCGGCCCGTCAGTCCCGCACCGGGTGGGCCGGTTCCAGAACCCCATCGACCCGGCGGGGGATCCCGAGCGGGTTGGCCTCCTGCAGAGCGGGCGGCAGCAGGGCGTCCGGCCAGGACTGATAGGCCACCGGACGCAGGAACCGCCGGATCGACGAGGCACCGACGGAGGTGAACAGCGAGCACGAGGTCGCCGGGTACGGCCCACCGTGATGCTGGGCCCAGCCGACCGCGACCCCGGTCGGGTAACCACCGAAGACCACCCGCCCGGTGCGCCGCGTCGCGACGTCCCGTACGCGGGTGATCAGGCCGATCTCCTCCGCCCCGGCATGCAGGCTCACGGTCAGCGACGGCGGCACGGCCTCCAGAACCTGGATCAGCTCGTCCTCGTCCCGGTAGCGGACGGCCAGTGCCGCGGGGCCGAAGCACTCCGTCAGCACCGACCGGTCGTGCAGGACGGTCGCGGCGTCGGTCTGCGCCAGCACCGCCTCCGCGAGGGTGCCGGCGCCGTCGGGTCGAGACCCGCGGGCGGCCTCCTCGACCCGGGTGGTGCGCAGGAGGCGCTCGACACCCTCGTGGAAGGCGTCCCGGATGCCGGACGACAACAGGTACTGCGGCGCGACGGCGGTGATCTGGGCGCCGAGCCGGTCGAGCAGCGCGTCACCGGCGGCCCCGGCCGGGATCAGGATCACGCCCGGCTTGGTGCAGAACTGTCCGTGCCCGAGGGTGACCGAACCCGCGATACCCGCGGCGAGCTGCTCGGTCCTCTCCAACGCGGCCCCGGCGGAGACGATCAGCGGGTTGAGGGATCCCATCTCGGCGTAGAAGGGGATCGGGTCGCTTCTCGCGCACGCCAGGTCGAAGAGCTGCCGTCCGCCGGACTCCGATCCGGTGAAGCCGACCGCCTTGATGTGCGGGTCCTGCACGAGCGCCTGGCCTGCGGCTCGACCGAACGCCAGGCCCACGGTCTCGGCGGGCAGGCCGTGCGCGACGCAGACCTCGCGCATGATCCGGGCCACCGCCGCCGACAGCGCGGGGTGTGCGCCATGGGCCTTGACCACGACGGCGCAGCCTGCGGCCAGCGCCGACGCCGTATCGCCCCCGGCCACCGAGAAGGCGAAGGGGAAGTTCGAGGCCCCGAAGACCCCCACCGGACCGATCGCCACGAGCACCCGGCGCAGGTCCGGTGCGGGTGGCGTCGCGGCGGGGTCGGCGTGATCGATCGTCGCCTCGAAGCACGAACCCTCGGTCACGACGTCGGCGAAGAGCCGGAGTTGGTTCGTGGTGCGCGTCAGCTCGCCGTGCAGCCGGACCGGCCCCAGGGCCGACTCCCGGTCGGCGAGGGGAACGAGCCCGTCGCGGTTGTTCTCCAGCTCGGTCGCGATGGCCCGCAGGAGCTGGGCCCGCCGCGCCGGCTCGGTCGCGCCGAGTACGCCGGTGGCTCGCGCCGCCGCCCGGCACTGTGCGGCCACCTCGTCATCCGAGGTATGGGCGGCGACCGTTTCCACATTGTTTCCGGTCCGAGGATCGACCGATGTTACGAGATTCACACCTGTCTCTTCCGATACGAGATGGAGGGTCGCGACCGCTACCGAAAAGTCGTTTTACCTAAACGCTGGAGAATGCCGTCGGCACATTTCAGCGCCATGGCACCGATCGTGCTCGTGGGGTTTACCGCCCCACCGGTGGGAAAGGAGGACCCATCACAGATGTACAGGTTCGGGACGTCCCACGCCTGGTGGGTCGCATCCGTCACCGATGTCGTGGGGTCGGTGCCCATTCGCGCCGTTCCCATCAGATGCCACGCGGGCGGGAGGTACGTTCGGTTCCCATCCATGAAGCGGTTCACCTTGATGTCATGGGCACCGGCCGCCCGACCGATATCCACGGCACGGTCGCAGGCGAAGGACAGCAGCGCCTCGTCATTCGGATGCAACTCGTAATGGACGTACGGGGCCGGTATCCCGTCACTGTCGGTGAGTACCGGATCCAGGGTCACTCGGTTGTCGGGATGGGGCAGGTCCTCGCTCTGCACGAGAATCGCGAACCCCTTCGAATAGTGCCGCTCGAACCATTCGTGGTGTGCGTCACCCCAGGGCGCAACATTGCCTGAATGCGAACCGGCCGCCTGATAACCGGGACCGTTCATCCCGCAACAGAGCAGGGTGAAGCCGTTGACGAACCCACGTGCGGCGTCGGTTTCCGCGAACTCCTCGGAGTATGCCGCGGCGCAGATGACACCCTTGTGCGGCTCCACGATCTCGTCGGTCCAGACCTCGACGATCGCCAACCCGTGGAACATCAGGTTGCGGCCCACCTGGTCGCTGGAGTTCGCCAGTCCGTTGGGGTGGCGTTCGGACGCGGAGTTGAGCAGCAGCCGCGGGGTGCCGATGCCGTTGCAGCACACGACGGTGAGATCGGCCAGTTGCCGGTACCGCCTGCCGCTCGCCCGGTCGACGTAGATCGCGCCGATCGCCTCTCCCGACGCGCCGGTGAGGATGCGCTCGACCCTGGCCCCGGTGCGCAGGTCGGCGCCCGCGGCGACGGCGCGCGGCCAGTACGTGTTGTGCGAGCCGGCCAGCGAGTCCCGCGGGCATCCGCTCTGGCAGTCTCCGCAGTAGTTGCAGGCGGGCCGGCCGCGGTAGTCGCGAGAGTTGACCGCCATCGGGAACGGCCACCAGTGCCAGCCGAGCCTTTCGCACGCCGACGCGAACCGCTCCCCGCGCTTCCCCAGCGGCAACGGCGGGTTGGGGTACGCCGACCGAGGTGCGGCGCCCGGATCGCCCGCCAGCCCGCTGGCGCCCATGTCCGCGTCGTTGAGGTCGTAGTACGGCTCGAGATCCTCGTAGGTGTATGGCCAGTTGGGCGACAAGCCGTGCTCGACGTCCTTGACGAAGTCCGACGGGCGGAACCGAGGCCACGCGGCGGTGTAGATGGCGGTGGAACCGCCGACCGCGTTGAGCATGAGCGGCTGCAGACCCGGCGTCCCGATCGGATAGTCGGTCTCCCACCGGCGCCGGTTCGGCGAGGTCGACCAGTCGAAGGCCCGGCGCAGCTCGTAGTGGCGGTCGGCGTGCGGGCGTCGCTCACCAGGGATCCACTGACCCTGTTCGAGGCAGACCACATCGACGCCGGCTTCGGCGAGCGAACAGGTGATGGCCCCACCTGCCATTCCGGCACCGATGACCAGCACCTCGGCGCGCGGCATGTCCTCGATGCTGTCGGCATTCATCTGACACACCCCTCGGATACGCGGGTCACCTGCTCGGTGGGGATCCATACGCCGCGCCCGTCCTGCGGAACGCGACCCGGGTCGAACGAGTCCATCCGGTATCCATCCGGCTGCGGGGCCTCGTTGAGATCGTGGCCCATCCTGCGCAGGACCTCGATGACCGCGGGTTGCGCATAGTAGGCCAGATAGATGACCTGGCGGAGGGTTCCGAACCCAGGAGGATCGTCCCTTTCCAATGCGGCGAGGGCGGCATCCTGAGCCTCCGGAGACATTCTCCGGAAATCCTGCGCGCCACTCAACCGAGCCAGCGCCGCCGCCACTTCGGCCGTTTCGGCATCGCGCAGTTCGGCGATCACGTCCTCACCCATACCGATGGCCGTTGCCGAAGGCCACGTGTCCGTGGCCGGGATCATTCGTTCGGCCGCGGCGTTCAACAATGCGGCGAGCTGCTCGGGACTAGACATCGTTGACCGGCTCGAGGATCTCGTAGGGGGACTCGGTCGGCCATTCGGGCAGCAGCGGAACGAACATGATGCCGCCGACGACACACAACCGGAGCACCTCGTCTCCGGTGTTGAAGACGCGGTGCTCGATGTTCGTCCGGTTGAGCGCGGCATCCCCGGCCCGGATCGGGTAGCGGCGGCCGTACTCCTCGATCTCACCCTGTCCGGAGATGACGTAGTACACCTCTTCGCAGTTGTGCCGGTGCAGCGGCGAATGACAGCCGGGATCGATCTCGACGACACCGAGGCACAGGCTCATGGCGTCGAACCCGGTCTCCGGATAGATCAGCTTGAGGTCCCGGACACCGGTCCGCCCCCCGGCCTCCATCGGCGCGCCCCGCAGAAAGTCCGCGGGGCTGATGGTGACGCGGGTGTCTTGCTGCGCGGTGGCCGAGTCCGGGTCGATCCGGGGCGCGGCTGCTGCGCGGTTCATCGCTGTCTCCTCTGTTCATGGTGCTTGTCGGTCCGGTGCTGTTCGGTGTGCTGCCGGAGAAATCTCATGGCGTCCTCGAGGTGGTGCAGCATCGCGAGTCGCGCGGCCTCGGCGTCCTTGGCCGCGATCGCCTCGAGAATCGCGAGGTGCCCGTTGATCGCCCGTTCGATCTGCCCGGGGACGCTCAGCGAGACCCGCCGTTCCACGCCGGACCGCTCCTGCATGAACTCGACGAGGCTCTTGACGGCGTCGTTGCCGAGACTCGCGCCGACAACCCGGTGGAACTCCGCGTCTGCCGCGACCGTCGCGAGCCGGTCGCTGCGGGCGGCGGCGTCGCGCATCTGGTCGATCGCGAAGCGCATGCGGGCCACGTCGTCCTCGACGCGCCGGGCGGCGGCCAGCGCGGCCGCACCGGGTTCGACGAGCATCCGAAGCTCGAAGAGCTCGACCACGTGCAGGTCGTTCTCGAACCACGTCGCCGCCTGTTCCGGCTCGACGGGGTCGGGGACCCGGGCGAAGGTGCCGGCACCGGGGCGGGTCTCGACGTAGCCGATGGCCTGCAGCACGCGCAGCGCCTCGCGCAGCGAGACCCGGCTGATCCCGAGCTGAGCGCACAGGGTTCGCTCGCCCGGCAGCCGCGTGCCCGGTGGGATGGCGCCCGTGTCGATCAGTTCACGAAGCTGGTCGACCGCCGCGGTCCACAGCGGCTGCGGGGTGAGTTGGGTGAACTTGGGTTCGCTCATAGCACCCTATGTTTCTCGATCACGGCCGGATCGGGGCGAGGGGCGAGACCGGGTTCCGCGGATGGCCACGCCTGGCCGTCCTGGATGTCGACGGGCTGGGTGAGCAGGTCGGATCGCAACGGCCACGGGCTGACGTCGCGCAGGATCGGCGCCGGGGAGCCGGCGATGGCGCAGAGGGTGAGCATCGCCGAGAACCCGATGTCCGAGGCGTAGTGGTGCGGGCTGTACTGCAGGCCCCGGTCCAGCGCCGCCCGCGCATAGTCCAGCGCGGTGAGCAGTCCTCCGCAGCGCGCGAGGTCCGGCATCACGTAGCGCACCGCCCCGGATCCGACCAGGGCCAGCGCCTCGGCCCGCGTGTAGCAGTTCTCCCCGGCCGCGAGCGGCACCGGCGAGATGTCGCTCAGCTCGACGAGCCCCGCCAGGTCGTCGCGCGGCAGCGGCTCCTCCAACCAGCCGAGGTCGAACTCGGCGAGCTTGGGCAGCATGGCCGCGGCGGTGGCCCGGTCCCAGCCCATGTTGACGTCGGCCAGGATCGTGGTCCGGGCCCCCAGGGCGCGCCGGAAGGTCGCGAGCTGGGCGAGATCGGTCTGCTCACCGAAGCCGACCCTGACCTTGACGCTGCGATAGCCCTCACCCACGCACCGCACGGCTTGTTCCGCGGCCGCGTCCGGGCCGCCGGTGAAGCCGACCGCATACAGCGGAACCGCCGCGCGCTCTCCCCCCAGCAGCTCCCAGACCGGTGCGCCCCGTGACTGTCCCCAGGCATCGAGCAGGGCCATCTCCAGCGCGCCGATGGCGCCGCTGATGCCGACCGGGGACCACAGATGCCGCAGCCGGGCCATGCTCCGCTCGGCGTGGGCGATGACGGCCGCGATCTCGTCGATGTCGCCGCAGGGTTCGCCGGTCACGAGCGGCGCGAGCCCCCGGTCGACGGTCGCGTGCCGCTCCTCCAACGACCACAGCGGGAAGGTGACGCTGGTCTCGCCCCACCCGTCCACGCCGTCGGAGGTCCGCACGCGCACCAGGCCGACGTTGCGTTCGGACGCCATGCCCCAGGAGAAGGTCGCCGGGGGGTCGAGTGCCGATCGCAATCCGACGAACTCGACCTGCTCAATGGTGGTCACGGTGCACTCCAAGACTAGGAACTGCTACTTCACGCCGCCGCTGGTCAACCCACCCACCAGCCACTTCTGCAGCAGGGTCGCGGCGAGGTAGACCGGAACCATGGCGGTGACGGACGCCGCCGCCATCTGGCCGAACTGGACGCCTCGGTCGCCCTGGAACAGGGAGATCGCGACCGGCAAGGTCTGCGACTCCGCTCGCTGGGTGACCGTGAGGGCGAAGAGGAACTCGTTGTAGTTGAGGATCAACAGGATCGTTCCGGTCGCGACGAGTCCCGGCGCGAGCAACGGCAGCACGACATGCCAGATCGTCCGGAGCACGCCGGCGCCGTCGATCTGTGCCGCCTCCTCGATCTCGTGCGGGATCCGCTCCACGAAGCCGTGCAGCAACCAGGTCGCGACCGATACGTTGACCAACCCGTAGATCAACGCCAGGCCGAGTGAACTGTTGAGCAGCCCGGCGTATCGCAGCAGGAAGAACATCGGGATGACGGCCACCACCGGCGGTGCGACGAACGCCGAGAGCACGAATGTCGGCAGGAACTCCCCGCCCGTTCGATAACGGACGATCGCATAGGCCACCGGGGTGGCGATCGCCAGGCTGAGCACGGCCCCGGCGATCGCGGCCACGACCGAGTTGACGCCGTAGCTGAGGATCGGCATCCGCTGCCAGAACGCCGGCCAGTTGTCGGTCGTCAACCGGCCCGGCAGAACGCTGCCGGACAGCACCTCGCTCTGCGGGGTCAGGGTGAGGATCCCCAGGTACAGCAGCGGGACGACGGACGCAGCGAGCACGACCGCGAGCAGGAGTCGGCGGACCACCGTCGTGCCCCGCCGGGTTCTCCTCGGCCCGGCGTCGACTCGCGTTGCCGCGGACCGCGTCGACACGGCCGGTTTGGGCATCGAAGCGGTTTCTATGGGTGACATCGCATCTCTTCCTGGTTCACCATTTCGCCCGCTTGTTCAGCAGCATCACCGGAATCGTGACAATGGTGATGAGAACAACCAGCAGCAGCGTCATCGCGGCGGCATAGGAGACATCGAACTCGCGCAGCGCCGTTCGGAAGATCAAAAAGCTCGACAACATCGTGCTGTCGCCGGGACCGCCCGCGGTGAGAATGTACACCGGATCGAACAGCTTGAAGGACAGGATGAGCTTGATGAGGAATACCGAGGCCAACGTCGGCGTGATCATCGGAAGGGTGATGAATCGGAACGTCTGCCAGGCGTTCAGACCGTCCAGCTGCGCGGCCTCGTAGACATCTTTGGGCAAGGTGAGCAGACCCGCGTACACCAAGAGTGCCACAAATGGTGTCCATTGCCACGTCTCCGCGAAGGAGATGGTGACGATCGCCCAGGTGGGCGAGCCGAGTAAGGACAGCGGCTGGTCGATCAGTCCCACGCCGCGAAGAACGGCGTTGAACACCCCACCGTTCGGATCCAGCAGCAGTTTCCACATGACCGCCGCCATGACCGGCGGGGTGAGCAAGGGCAGCAGGATCAGTGTGCGGACGACCGCGACCCCCCGGGTGAGATCGCGCAGCAGCACTGCCACGCCGAGGCCGAGTGCCACCTGGACGAGGGCGCTGGCAATCGCGACGAGCGTGCTGCGCACGAGCGAACCGGTAAAGATGCCGTCCTGGATCGCTCGGGAGAAGTTCTCCGCGCCGACCCATTCCTGGAATGGTCGGCCCAGTGTCGACTTCGATACGCTCGCGGCCAACAGGTAAACGAGTGGGTAGATCGACACCACGAGGCCGGCGAGGATTGCCGGGCTGGACAGCAGCCAGCCCGCCCTCGCCTGCCGCCTCGCTCGGCCGCTCCGGCTACCGAGCTGGCCGACCAATGATCCGCTCCCACTCCGTCTGGGTGGACCGCAGCGCCGATTCCGGTGTGCTGTTGCCCGCGATCATCGCGGCGAGCGCGTCGGAGAGGGACTGCATCAGCACCGGGCTCTGCGGCGAGGTCGGCCACACGAGGGCACCGTCGAGCGATGCCGTCGCGACCGCCTGGACCTGCGGCGCAAAGGTCCGGTACTCCGCAGCCGACAGCGTGGACCTGCGGTTGGGGTCGATGCCCGAACCCGTGGTCGTGATCAGGCGCAGGTTGGTCTCGCGCGAGGTCGCGAACGTGACGAACTGCTGGGCGAGCTCCTTGTTGGGTGCCGCGCTGGAGACGTTCAGGCAGAATCCGGCGTCCAGTGCGGCGACGCTCTTCGTCGCGCTCCCGCCGGTCGGCAGGGTGACCACTCCCCATTTACCCTGGATCTTGGATTTGCTCGGGTCCTCGGCGAAGACACCCAGATCGGTCCAGAACTCCATGAAGGCGACCTGGCCGCCGAGAAAGGCGGCGAGGGCCTGGTCGAAGGCAGTCTCGGCCGGGGTGGGCAACGCGTGCGGGACGACCTCGAGCAGAGCCTGAGCGGCACCGAGCGCCGCCGCCGAATCCAACGCCGCAGATCCGTCGGCGTTCAGGAAGGTTCCCCCGAAACCGGCGAGCCGGTTGGCATAGGTGGAACCGAGAATGATCGGTGCCTTCTGCGCCATGAGCGCGGCTCCGTAGACCCCCCGGCCGCTTTCCGCCTGGGTGATCTTCTTGACCGCTGCGGCGTACTGGTCCCAGGTTGCCGGGGGCGCCACGCCGTTTCGATCCAGGATCTCGCGGTTGTAGAACAGGACCTGGGTGTCGCCGTCGAAGGGCAGACCGTATCGCTTGCCCTGGTAAAGCGAGTATGCGTCGTAGATCGACGGGATGAAGTCGCCGGTGTCCACGTTCGTGTCGCCGAGGAGATCGTCGAGTGGGTCGATGATGCCGCCTTCGGCGAGCGCTCCGACCGAGACGTACCAGGAGTCGAACACGTCGAATTCGGCGGCGCCGGACTGGACGTCGAGCGTGGCCTTCTGCTGAAGCTGGTCGTAGGGCACCAATGTCACGTTGACCGTCGCACCGGTCCGCTGCTCGAACTCCTTCTTCAGGATTTCCGAGGCGCCGGCGTGCGTTTGCGGGAAGAGCACGCTGAGGGTTTTCCCGTCACCCCCGCCACCGCCCTTCGAGCCGCTTCCGCACGCGGACAGACCCAACGTGAGTGCAGCCATTCCGGTCAGGCCGAGGAGACGCCGACGCGACAGCTCGAGGCGGCCGCCGATGACCGACGCGCCCCTGAGGGGTGGGTTCACAGTCAATCCCTCCGAGAGAGGCAGCAGTTCGAGGCGATGCAGGGCCCAACCACCCGCCGAGTCACGCAGCCCGGCTCTGGTCTGCTGGACAACTGGTCATACCAGTTGGCGGAGAGTTCAACATCTGGCCCCCGCGCTGTCAAGTGCCCGGGATGACGACCCGACCTCGCTGCCCACCCTGTACCCGCGCCGCTCACCCTGCACGGAGCGACAACCCCACGGCAACGCGCCCCCTCGTTCACCCCGTCAGGTGGATCTCGCCTGCCGGGTGGCAAGGCCGTCCCTCGACGATCACCGCCGACATGGTCCACAGGCTCACCCGGACACATATCGTCGACATATCGAGAACCGGATACGGGCTGGCAACACCACGCCCCCTTGACTGATGGCATGAGCTACAGCGAACCAGCACGAACAGCGGTCCCCCGCACCCGATCGCTGGCGTCGTCGCGGCCTTGCTCAGCCGTCCCAGCACGTGGAATCACGATCTATGGGTGCGGACAGGACGAGGCAACCTTGTTTCGAGAGCTGGCCGCTCATTTTGGCGTGCAGCCAATAATCACCGAGGCAGCGGTATCTGAAGCCAACATCGACCTGGTCCTCGGAAATCGATGCATCAGCATCGGCCACAAGACTCGAGTTTCGAATCCCACGCTGCTCGCACTCAGCCGGGCCGGCGTGCAGTACATCTCCACAAGAAGCATCGGCTACGATCACATCGACGTGGAGTACGCGGGGAGCGTCGGCATCTCCATCGGCAATGTCACGTACTCATCCGACAGCGTGGCCGACTACACACTGATGCTGATGCTGATGGCATTGCGCCACGCGAAATCCATCCTCCGCCGCGCCGACAGTCATGACTACCGACTGAACGATACGCGCGGCAAAGAGCTACGCGACCTGACCGTCGGCGTGGTCGGAACTGGACGAATTGGCGCGGCAGTCATGGAGCGGCTACAGGGATTCGGCTGCCGCGTACTGGCCTACGACCTGCACCCTACGGCATCCGCCAGTTACGTGCCGTTTGACGAGCTGCTGCGGAAGAGCGACATTGTCACGCTCCATACCCCGCTGACCGCGGACACGCACCATCTGCTCACTCATCAACATATTGCGCAGATGAAGCACGGCGCGTTCATCGTCAACACCGGACGCGGTTCACTTCTTGACACCGACGCCCTTATCCCCGCACTGGAAAGCGGCAGATTGGGTGGTGCGGCGCTGGATGTCCTCGAAGGCGAGGAAGGAGTCTTCTACGCCGACTACCGAAACAAGACCGTCGCAAGCAAGGCACTGTTACGACTCCAACAGCTACCGAATGTTCTCATCACTCCGCACACCGCCTACTACACCGACCGCGCACTGAGCGACATGGTCGAAAACAGTCTCATCAACTGTATAAGCTTTGAACGCGGGGAAGCCGCATGAACAAGTTGAAGGTCGGCATCATATTCGGCGGCTCCTCCGAGGAGCATCCCGTCTCCGTCAAGTCCGCCCAAGAAATCGCCAAGAACCTCGACTTCGAAAGGTACGAACCGATCTGGATCGGCATTACGGCCAGCGGTACCTGGAAACTCTGTGACGGCCCAGACGTGGGTTGGGAGAGCCGCAACTGCCGGACGGCTGTGTTATCACCGGACCGGA
The DNA here is from genome assembly GCF_042658695.1 of Pseudonocardia hispaniensis. Taxonomy (NCBI): domain Bacteria; kingdom Bacillati; phylum Actinomycetota; class Actinomycetes; order Pseudonocardiales; family Pseudonocardiaceae; genus Pseudonocardia; species Pseudonocardia hispaniensis. The sequence goes on from NZ_JBHSQW010000039.1 coordinate 155,913, forward strand.
ACGTGCACGGCCTGCTGGTCCTGGAGCAGGCGGAGTACGAAACGGTCCGCCTTGACGTGGTGTTCCCCGTTCTCCACGGCACGCTCGGCGAGGACGGTGCGATCCAGGGCCTCTTGGAGCTCACCGGCATCCCCTATGTCGGCTGCGACGTGCCGAGCTCCGCCCTGTGCATGGACAAGTCCCGGGCCTACACCGTCGCCAAGAGCACGGGAATCGCCACACCGAACTTCTGGGTCGTCGCGGGGAACGAGAAGGCCGCCCCCGACCAGCTTCCTTATCCAGTCTTCGTGAAGCCGGCCCGCTCGGGTTCGTCTTTCGGCGTCAGCAAAGTAACCGGAGAGGAGGACTTGCCCAGCGCGCTGGACTGCGCACGACAGTACGACTCGAAGGTCCTGATCGAAGAGGCTGTGGTCGGCAGCGAGGTCGGCTGCGCAATCCTAGGGGAGGGATTCGACCTGGTCGCAGGCGAGGTGGACCGTGTCGCACTCTCGCACGGATTCTTCAGGATCCACCAAGAGGACTCACCCGAGACGGGCTCGGAGAATTCGACGTTCATCGTACCCGCCGACATCTCCGATGAATCGCGCCGACTCATCCAAGACACCGCCAAGGCCATCTATCGCACCTTGGGCTGCAAAGGGCTCGCCCGCGTGGACATGTTCCTCAAGGAGGACGGGCAGGTGGTACTCAACGAGGTCAACACTATGCCCGGCATGACCTCATACAGCCGCTATCCCAGGATGATGGCCGCCGCGGGTCTGCCGCTGTCCGGCGTGATCGACCGACTCGTGTCGCTGACTCTGCACGGGAAAGAGTGATGAACGACGACTTCGTCTTCGTGGACGAACTGGTGCCCGGAATCCGTTGGGACGCCAAGTACGCCACCTGGAACAACTTCACGGGAAAGCCGGTGGACGGCTATCTGGCGAATCGAATTGTCGGTACCCGAGCCCTATGCGCAGGTCTACAACGAGCACAAGAGCATGCAGCATCCCTCGGCTTCGGCTTGCTGCTTTGGGACGGCTACCGTCCGCAACGCGCCAGTGACTGCTTCCTGCGCTGGTCAGAACGGCCGGAGGATGGCCGGACGAAGCTGCAGCACTACCCGAACATCGATAGATCCGAGATGTTCGAGAGGGGATACGTGGCCGTCAGGTCGAGTCACTCCCGAGGCAGTACCGTCGATTTGACTCTCTATCACCTCGCTACCGGCGAACTTGCCCGCATGGGCGGTGACCATGATCTCATGGACCCCATTTCCCAGCACGGAGCAGGAGGAATCACACCGACCGAGACCAGAAATCGTCAATACCTTCGCTTCATCATGGAGGATAGCGGATTCGACCGGTACGACGACGAGTGGTGGCACTACACCCTGAAGGACGAACCATTCCCTGACACCTATTTCAACTTCCCTGTCACAACGACGGCCAACAATCTTGCAGCCTGATCGAGATGGGCAACAGCGATCCACCGCAGACGGGCTGACCGCTTTCGTCCGACGGGGAGCGCGACGACCCGACGGAGGTAGGCCCGACGGCACCGCACGTCGTTGTCACCGGTGGCCACCCCACCCCGCCCTGGATCCGGAGCGCCGGACGCGGATGTCGTGGTGGCTCCGCGCGCGCTCACGACGATCACCGAGCGGTGGGTAGCTGCACCGTGACGCGGAGCCCGCCGGCGGCCCGGGGGCTGAGGGTGAGGGTGCCGTCGTGTGCTCGGATGATGCTCTTGACGATGGCGAGGCCGAGTCCGACACCGGCGTGGTCGGTGCGTATGCGTTCGGCACCGCGCTGGAACGGTTCGGTGAGTGTCGAGAGCATCTGCGGGCTGAGCGTGCCGCCGGTGTTCTCGACCGTGAGCATGACGGACTCGGGCCGGACGGCGGTGGTGACCTGCACGGTGCCCTGTTCTGGCAGGTTGTGGACGATGGCGTTGTGCAGGAGGTTCGTGGTCATCTGCAGCAGGAGAGCGGGTGAACCGCTGGTGGGAGTGATGTCGGCGGAGGTCTCGATGGTGACTCCGTGCTTCTCTGCGAGGGGGAGGAGTGTCTCGGTGGCTTCTTCCGCGATGAGCGACAGGTCGACGTGTTCTCGGGCGAAGGATCGCTGGTCGGCGCGGCTGAGCAGCAGTAATGCTTCGGTGAGGTCGATCGCCCGGGCGTTGACGGCGTGGAGCCGGTCGACGAGTTCGCCCGGGTCGCGGCTCGGATCCTTCCGGGCGAGGTCGAGGAGTGTCTGGGTGACCGCCAACGGCGTACGCAGCTCGTGGGCGGCGTTGGCCGCGAACCGCTGCTGCTCGGCGACGTGCGCTTCGAGCCGTGCGAGCATGGCGTCGAAGCTGTCGGCGAGTTCGCGGAACTCGTCGTGACGGCCTTCCAACTCGATCCGATGGGCGAGCGACCCCGTCGCGGCCCTGCGTGTGGCGTTCGTGATGCGCGTCAGGGGAGCGAGCATCCGTCCGGCCAGAAACCACCCCCCGACGAGACCGAACACCAAGAGGAAGGCCAGCACCACGACTGTCGCGGGGCCGAAGATGCTTGGGCCAAAGTTGCTGGGGTCGAGGATGCGTGGGAAGTTGGAGAACCTAGGAACGAGGCTGCTGGCGGGATAGCCTCGCAGTAGGAACAGCCACACGATGGCGAGTAGCAGTGCGCCGGCGAGTATGAGGAAGCCGGCGTAACTGAGGGTGAGCTTGAGGCGGACGCTCAAACCAGGCGCCCTATTCACCATCGCCTTTCCCGCCTCCGGCCGCTGATCCTGTGTCGATGCGGTAGCCGACACCGGCCACGGTGGCGATGATCCAGGGCGTGCCGAGCCGCTTGCGCAGGCCTGAGACCGTGATGCGCACGGCGTTGGTGAACGGGTCGGCATTCTCGTCCCACGCCCGCGCCAGGAGCTCCTCGGCGCTGATAACACCGCCTTCGGCAGCGACGAGGACTTCGAGCACGGCGAACTGCTTGCGGGTCAGCGCGACGTAGCGGCCGTCGCGGTAGACCTCCCGGCGGAACGGGTCCAGACGCAGACCTGCGATCTCGCGCATGGGCGGCCTGTGGTGCCCGCGCCTGCGGTCGAGCGCTCTGAGCCTGAGCACGAGCTCCTGCAGCTCGAACGGCTTGGTGAGGTAGTCGTCGGCACCGAGCTCGAACCCGGAGGCCTTGTCGTCGAGCCGGTCGGCAGCGGTGAGCATCAGGATCGGCATGCCGCTACCGGAGGCGACGATGCTTCCGGCGATCTCGTCACCGGAGGGCCCCGGGATGTCGCGGTCGAGGACGGCGATGTCGTACGTGTTGACGCTCAGCAGCTCCAGCGCGGTGTGGCCGTCACCGGCGATGTCGGCAGCGATCGCTTCAAGGCGCAGCCCATCGCGGATTGCCTCCGCCATGAAGGGCTCATCCTCGACGACCAACACACGCACGGTCCCCATCCTAGGAGCCAGCGCATATCGTCAGCCTATCGAAAACCATCGACGGCCCGACAACATCACGCCCCCTTGACTGGGCGGCATGGGTCAAGCTCCAGCACGACCGAGAACCCGCGGGACCCTCGGGCCCGCCGCCATCGGCCTGGTCGTCGTCGCGGCTGCGATCATCGGACACCTCGTCGTTCAGTCGGCATCGTCGCCGGCGCCCTCGTTCAGCGATGCCCTTCGCGGCGACCATCGTGGCACGACCGCCGAGGCGAACGGCGCCCTCCCCGACGGCGTGACGGTGTTCGACGATCGGTATCCCGGCGTCGCCGACCTCAACCCCGCTCTGCTCCAGGCCCTGCGCGAGGCAGCGATCGATGCCGCTGACGACGGTGTCGAATTCTACGTCAACAGCGGATGGCGCTCCCCCGAGTATCAGGATCAGCTCCTGAGTGAGGCGGTCGCCGAGTACGGCTCGGAGTCCGAGGCTGCCCGGTGGGTCGCCACCGCAGACACCTCTCCGCACGTGTCCGGGGACGCAATCGATATCGGACATTCCGATGCCATCGCCTGGCTGTCCGAACACGGTGCCAGATACGGGTTGTGCCAGATCTACCGCAACGAGCCCTGGCACTACGAGCTCCGCCCCGAAGCCACCGATCACCGTTGCTCGCGCATGTATGCCGACCCCACGCAGGACCCGCGGATGCAGCAACGACCGGGGCCCTTGGCCGATCCTGGCCCACCCCGAGGGCTTCCATCCGTCCACTTCGGAGCTCCTTCGGAGCGGCCGCAAGGAACGCAGCGGTGGCCCGAGCACTGACGTGTTCCCGTGTCGCGACCGCAAGTGGCGGTCCATCGTCCGATCGGGCCAACCGGCAGTACCGCGTGAAGATCATTGTCGCCCGTGGTGGCAGCGCGGTGTCGTACAGCAGGTTCAAGCAGTGCAGGTCAGAGTTGGTCGATGTGGCCACTCGGGCGCGTGCGCCGCGGGATCTCCGGGGTGCGCAGGGCGATCCCCACGGATCGTGCGGCGCTCACGACCGGTGCAGCGGGGTGAACAGCTCCTGGAAGAGGTCGGGGGTCGCGGCCGGGCTGGGCTCCGGATCGACGATGTAGAACTCCGTTCCCAGCCCCATCGCGAACATCGCCTCGGGCATCGTCAACATGAAGTGGTCGGGCCCCATCTGGCTGGCGTGCGCCTGCATCGACGCGCGTTTGACCTCGACGAAGTCGACGGCATCGACCCGATGGGTGATCTGTGACTCCGGTTTGCCGAAGCTCGGCACGTCGATCCGCGGCGGCTCCCAGCCGTTGGGAAGCGTCCGGTCCTTCGCCATCTGGGCCATCCCGCGCAGGAACCAGTCGCGGTTGATCGTGCCCTGCGCGACGACCGGAACGGCGTTCAGATCGGCGGCCCGCCGCCCGACTCGATGCACCTGGATGTGATCAGGATGCCCATAACCGCCGTTGTCGTCATAGACGGTCAGGACATCCGGCTCCTCCTCGTCGAGGATCACGGCGAGCCGCCGCGCCGCGTGCTCGACATCGGCCTGCCAGAAGCAGTACGGCGCATCATTGCTCGGCTCGCCCATCATGCCGGAGTCGACGTAGCCGAGGAACTCCACGCGGTGGGCGCCGATCGCCTTCGCCGACGCGAAGCACTCCGCCGAACGCCGCACCGCCAACTGCTCGCCCTCGCCCAGCACACCGGGAACCGGTTCCCCCAGCTCACCGCGGGTGGCGAAGACCAGAACGACGCGATGCCCGGCCGCCGCGGCGCGGGCCAGCGTGCCGGCGGAGCTGATCGACTCGTCATCGGGATGGGCGTGGAAGCTCACGATTGTCCCCACGCCACGAGCCTATCCGGCCGGCGGGCGGGAGCATCGATCACTGCGCTGTGCGGCTGGTCAGCTCCGCCGCCGGTACTCGCCGGGGGTGGCACCGACATGCTTGCGAAAGGCCCTGGTCATATGGCTCTGGTCAGCGAAACCACAGGCAGCCGCGATCTCGAGCAGCGACATGTTGGTCCGGCTGAGCAGCGTCTGGGCCCGGTCGATGCGCTGCCGCAGCAGGAACGCGTGCGGTGTGGTTCCGGCCGACGCCCGGAATCGACGTGCGAAGTGGTAGCGGCTCAACGAGACCGAGGCAGCCAGGTCGTTGAGCGAGATGTTCTCGGCGAGATGGTCCTGGATGTAGTCGCGCACGGCACGTTCCTGCTGGAAGGTCAGTCCGTCGCTGCCGCCCCGCTCACGGAACAGCACATGCGCGTGCCGGCGCAGGATGTGCACCGACAGCTGACAGGACAACGACTGCACCAGCAATGAGCTTCCGGCGCCGCCGTGTGCGGCCTCCTGCGCGATGAGCATCGCCGTGCGGTGGATGGCGGGATCGTCCGCCTTGAGGACGTCCTGGAGCTCGACATCCTGCACGTCGCGTTCGTACATCTGACGGCATGTGGACGCGAGCTCGTCCTGGGTCAGGTACACGTGCACGACCTCGATATCGCTCGGCCACACCCAGTGCGAGTCCGCGGCCCTGGTGAGCAGCGAGACGTCCCCGGGACCAAGCGTGACGTCGCTCCAGCGGCCGTCGAAGCAGCGGCGCATGGCGGTGGTCCCCCGCAGGTACGCGACGATCATGTAGTCCCGCATCGGCGGCACCTGCACATCCGAGGCGGCGTACCGGTAGCCGCGGACCGACACCCCGTCCCAGCCCCGGTCCGGGCTGTGCACGGTGAGTCGGCCCGGGACCCAGGTCGGAAGCTGGTCGGGATCGATCAGGCTCGGTGCCGCTGCCATCGAAGGTCGTCCTCCGCGTCGAGGCCGGCTGTTCCCTGCTGGGCAGTGCCGCTCAGGAAGCCGAGCTGGTGGGCTGACGCTCGCTGAGCATATTCAGCCTCGCGCACATGTCGAGCCGGACCGTGGCGATCGCGCAATTCTGTTCAACGGATCCGATCGATTCTTCAACGCCCCACCGCGTCACCGCAGTGCTCCGTCCTGCACATTCTCTCGCCGATCGACAGGACAGCAAGATTCTTCTAAGCGGCCCGGAGATCGTTCTAGGTTCCCTCCGGTCTCGGCGTGCAGCATCGCGGCTCACCTGGCGGGCGTCGTGGTCGGCGCCGGAGCCCAACGACGGGAGTGCACCATGACAGATCAAGTGGCGGCCCCGCGCGAGCGCAACTGGGTCGCGCTCGACGCGGGCGGGACGATGACCGACGCGGTCATCGTCAGCGCCCAGGGCGAGTTCGGGGTCGGCAAGTACCTGACGAACAAGCAGGACGAGTCGATCAGCTTCATCGGCTCCATCGCCGACGCGGCGAAGCTGCGCGGCCAGGAGCTGTCCTATGTGCTGCCGCACAGCGAGGTCATCGTCTACGCCGGCACCATCATGCTGAACACGCTGCTCAGCAAGACGGGGTCGAACGTGGGCCTTCTGCTCACCCAGGGGTTCGAGGACTACCTGCTGATGGAGAAGGCCGAGGGCGGCTGGCTCGGCTACCCCTACGCCGACCGGCTGCACACGGTGACCCACCACCACGACGACCCGGTGATCCCGCGAGACCGGGTGTACGGGGTGCAGGGCCGGATCGACCTGTTCGGCCAGGTCGCGGTCCCGCTGCGGGAGGACGACGTCCGGGCGGCCGCCCGCGAGCTGGCGGCGGCGGGCGTCGAGGCCATCGGCGTGATGTTCCTGTTCTCGCACATGAACCCGGAGCACGAGCAGCGCGCAGCCAAGATCATCGCGGAGGAGGCGCCCGGCGTCTCCGTGGTGCTGAGCTCGGCGATGGCGCCGACGCACAAGGAGTACACCCGGCTGGCCAGCGTCGTCGCCCAGTCCTACGCGGGTGAGCGGGCCCGCAAGCATTTCCGGTCGGTCGAGGCGAAGGCCCGCGAGGACGGGTTCAACCGCGAGGTCTCCACGCTGCTCGCGCACGGCGGCACGGTCCCCGTGGACACGCCCCGGCTCTACGAGTCGTACGTCTCCGGCCCGGTCGGCGGCGTGCTCGGCGGGCACTACATCGGCGAGATCATCGGCTCGGACAACGTCGTGTGCTGCGACATCGGCGGCACGAGCTTCGACGTGGGCATCGTCCGCGACGGCACGATCCCGATCACCCGCGAGCCCACGCTGCTGAGCTTCCGCACCAACATCCCGATGATCCACACCGAGTCCATCGGCGCCGGAATGGGCTCGGAGCTGGGTATCCACCCGCTCACCGGCAAGCTCACGATCGGCCCGCGCAGCGCGGGTTCCGACGTCGGGCGCTGCCTGAACTGGCCCAACCCGACGATCACCGACTGCCATCTGCTGCTGGGTTACCTGGACCCGAACAACTTCCTCGGCGGCGATGTGCCGCTGGACCCGGACGCCGCCCGGGCCGCCCTGGAGCCGATGGCCAAGCACTTCAAGACCGATGTCCTGGAGTTCTGCGAGCGGGCCCACCAGCTCGTCACCGAGTCGATGCGCGAGTTCCTGGCCAACATGCTGCGCGGCCGCGGGTACACCACCCAGGAGTACTCGATGCTCATGTACGGCGGTGGCGGCCCGCTCGGGTTGTCCGGAGTGGTCGACGGGCTGGACTTCAAGGAGATCATCACCTTCCCGTTCGCCGCGGTGTTCTCGGCCTTCGGCGTGCTGTGCGCGCCCCGGCGCTACCGCTACCACCAGGCGACGATCGCCGCCTGCCCCGCCGGTGACGACGACCCGTCGCGCGCGGTGAAGGGTGCCGCGGTCGAGGCGATCAACGCCGCATGGGCCTCGCTCGAGGAGCGGGCGCGGGCCGACTTCGCCCTGCACGGCTGGGACTTCGACTCGGCCACCCTCACCCGTTCCGCGTACGTCCGGTTCACCAACCAGCTCTCGGACTTCGAGGTCCCGTGGGACGGCGAGCGGCTGGAGTCCATCGAGGACCTGCACGAGCTGATGCGCAGCTATGAGCGCGTCTACACGAGCATCTACCCGAAGCAGGCGCTGTACTCCGAGGTGGGCTACCAGATCCTCGAGCTCGCGCTGTCCGCCGACCTGGCGACCCCCAAGCCCGCCGTCCCGATCCTTGAGCTGCGCGGCCGCACCCCACCGTCCTCGGCGGTCAAGGGTCGGCGGCCGGGGCACTGGCGGGGCACCGACATCACCTTCGACATCTACGAGATGGACGAGCTCCAGGCGGGCAACGTGATCAACGGTCCGGCGGTGATCGAGCACCCGGCCACCACGCTGCTGATCCCACCGACCCACCACGTCGAGTTCGACAGCCGCCGCCTCATCCACTACCGCGCCGGGCTGGCCTGATCCGTTCCTGCTGAGGAAGGCACATCGTGACCACCGAGAACACCCCCACGCCGACGCTGCGCGAGCAGCTCGACCGCAGCGAGTCGCTCTTCGCGCAGACCGGCCACTACCAGGGCCTGACCGCGCTGCCGAACCTGGAGCAGGACCCGCTCAAGTTCGAGTCGTTCCACTCGCGGCTGCTGTCGACGATCATCTCGACCCGCGAGACCATGAAGTACATCGCCTCCTCCCCCGCGGTGCGGGACTTCGAGGAGTTCGTCATCGGGCTCTACACGCCCGAAGGCGACGCCATCGCCCTGTCCAGCGGCATCATGGTGCACGTCCACACCCTGTCCGAGTTCATCAAGTTCATGATCAAGAACGGGTACGAGGACAATCCCAAGATCCGCCCCGGTGACATCTTCGAGAACAACGAGGTCTGGGCGGGCGGGGTGCACACCCCCGACGTCATGACCGTGATTCCGGTCTTCCACGGCGAGGAGCTGATCGCCTGGGTCGGCGCGGTCTCCCACGAGCTGGAGGCGGGCACCTACGAGGGCCCCGGAATGTCGGTCCTCACCCCGGACCGGTACGGCGAGGGCCTGCACATCAGCGCCGAGAAGGTCGGCGAGAACGACGAGTTCCGCAACGACTACCTGCTGCGGCTGCGGATGGGCCTGCGCAACGCGAACTGGTGGATCCTCGACGACAAGGCCAAGCTCTCGGGCTGCCTGATGGTCCGCGACGCGTTGGCGAAGATCATCGACACCTTCGGTCTGGACTACTACAAGGCCGCGACCAAGGAGCTCATCGAGGAGGGCCGCCGGGAGTTCATCAAGCGGGTCAAGACCACGATGGTCCCCGGGACCTACCGGGGGCTGACCATGCCGGTGCACAAGCGCAGCCACGTCCCGTTCGTGCACCCGCTGGCCAACAACGACTTCATCGACCTGGTCCGCCAGGAGATGACGGTGACCGGTGACGGCCGCATCGAGCTGGACTACGAGGGCTCGACGGGCTGGAGCTTCCACCCGTTCAACTGCGCCCCCGGCCCGATGAACGGCGGCTTCTGGATCACCCTGACCCAGTTGCTCAACTACGACGGCCGGGTCAACGACGGCGCCTACCTCGCGGTGAAGCAGTACCTGCCGGAGGGGTCGATCGTCAACGCGAACTACCAGGGCGTCGCGACCTCGTTGGCCTGGTGGACCCTCATCCCGATCTTCGCGAACATCTGGCGGCTGATCGGGATCAGCTGGTACGCGCGGGGGTTCATCGAGGAGATCCTCATGTCGACCCCGACGTGCATGGTGGGTGTCACCGGGTTCGACCAGTTCGGCGGGCCGACCGGCTACAACAACTTCGAGATGGCCGGGGAGAGCTTCGGCGCCCGCGGCGTCGCCGACGGTATGGACTGCGGCAGCCCGATCTGGAACTCGGAGGGGATCCAGGGCGACGCCGAGGTCTGGGAGCTCACCGGCCCCAACACCTACCTCGGTCGCAGCTTCGTCGCCGACCACCAGGGCTACGGACGGTTCCGCGGCGGCTCGGCGTGGCAGTCGCTGTGGATGGTCCGCAACTCCGACGTCGTCAACGTGACCCTGTCCGGGTCGGGCTGCATGAACGGCGGCGTGTTCCACAAGGGCCTGTTCGGCGGGTACCCGCCGGCGGGCTGGAAGTGCCTGTGGGCCACCGGCACCAACGTCGCGGACCTCATCGCGCGCGGGGAGAAGCTGCCCTCCAGCCTCGAGGAGGCCGAGCGGATGCTGTCCGACGGGACGATCACCGCCGAGGACTGGTACTGCGGCCCGGACAACCAGTGGTCGCCCACGCTGCGCGAGGGTGACCTGTTCGGGGTCCTCTACTACGGCGGGGTCGGATACGGCGACCCGCTCGAGCGCGAGGTCCCGGCGATCGAGAAGGACCTGGCCAACGGCCTGATGACCGTCGAAGGGGCGGCCGCCGTCTACGGCTACCGCGGCGACGAGGCCACCACCTCGGCCGAACGCGAGGCACGCCGCACGGCCCGGCTGGAGCGCTCGGTCCCGGCCCAGGAATGGTGGGCCGCCGAGCGGGCCCGGGCGCAGGCCGGCGACGTCTCGGAGATGGTCCACCACACCTTCGCCCGCTCGGCGAAGCTGTCCGACGCCCTCGTCGAGCAGTACAAGGCGTTCTGGCAGATCGACGAGTTCCCGTACACCGAGACCGGTGAGGCGGACTTCACCGCTCCCGCGCCGGTGGGCTTCTACTACCCGAGCTCGTCCAGCCGTCCGCGGCCGGACGCAGCCTCCTGAAGGAGGACGACCAGATGCACAGCGACGACCGCTCGAACGCGGGCAGCCAGGAGATGACCGCCGCCCTGGTGCAGCGCAAGCTGTCCTGGGAGGAGCTGCTCGGGCTCATGCGCGCCCCGAAGGACCCGGGCCGCTTCGACGAGGCCATCGCGGCCCATCAGCGGCTCGTTCCCTGGGACGAGCAGATCCTGCTGCCGCTCGGAGAGAACCTGTTCATCGTCGCCAAGGACGGCAAGGCGATCGTCAAGACCCGCGCCGGCGCCGAGCTCGGGCCGTGGGACGGCAACTGGAAGATGCAGTGCCGGGTGATCGTCCGGCGCACCCGGGCGGACCTCCTGGAGATCTACCCCGAGGAGCACCTGACGATCGACTCGAACCTGGTCGAGATCCGGGAGTTCCTCTGCCCGCTCAGCGGAACCCTGCTGGACGTCGACTGCGTGCCGCCGACGTTCCCCGTCGAGGTCGACTTCACCCCCGACCTGCAGGCGTTCTACGGCGAGTGGCTCGGCCGCGAGCTGCCCGTCGCCCTGTAGCACCAACCCGGCCGGGGGGGGGCCGATCTGGCCCCTGCCCGGCACACCTGCACCGCTACGCCCGCAACCGGTGGACAACGACGGCGCGGCGGTGGCCCGAAGGAGCAGCCCGATGCCGATGCACCAGGGTGCGGTCGACCGGCCGTCGACCGACACCGACGTCCTGTGGACCCCCCTCCCGGCCGACGCCGACGGTTCCAACATCGCCGAGTTCCTCCGGTGGCTGCGCGACACCCGGGACCTGTCGTTTGCCGGGTACCCCGACCTGTGGCGGTGGAGCACGGCCGAGCCCGCGGCCTTCTGGGCCGCGATCTGGGACTACTACGGCCTCGACGAGGTCTCCGGCTACGACGAGGTGCTGGCCGATGCGGCGATGCCGGGCGCCCGCTGGTTCACCGGCGCCCGGTTGAACTTCGCGCAGCAGTGCTTCGCCCGTGCCTGCCCGGACCGTCCGGCGCTGATCAGCCTCGCCGAGGGGGGCGAACCGGTCCACACGTCGTGGGAACAGCTGCGCAGCCAGGTCGCCACCGTCGCCGCCAGACTCCGCGAGCTCGGAGTGGCGCCGGGGGACCGCGTGGCGGGCTATCTGCCCAACATCGCCGAGGCGGTCGTCGCGCTGCTCGCCACGGCGGCGGTCGGCGCGGTCTGGACGGTCTGCTCCCCCGACTTCGGCACGGCCGGCGTGCTCACGCGGCTGCGGCAGGCCCGGCCGACGGTCCTGGTCGCGGCCGACGGCTACCGGTACGGCGGCAAGGAGTTCGACCGGCGATCCGAGATCGCCTCGATCATCAACGGCCTGCCCACCGTCCGGCATGTGCTGGCCATCGATCGGCTCTTCCCGCCGGCGACGACGCCATGGTCGGCGCGAACCGACGTGGTGCAGCACACCTGGCCCGCGCCCACCGGGGACGAGGTTCGGCTGGACGTCGCCGACGTTCCGTTCGATCATCCACTGTGGATCCTGTGGTCCTCGGGCACCACCGGGGTGCCCAAGGGCATCGTGCAAGGCCACGGCGGGATCGTCGTCGAACTGCTCAAGGCCCTCGGCCTCGGCGCCGACCTGCGCGCACAGGACCGCTACCTCTTCCTCACCTCCACCAGCTGGATGGTCTGGAACTTCCTCGTCGGCGGGCTGCTGCACGGCGCGACGATCGTGCTCTACGACGGCAGCCCCACCCATCCCGACGTCAACGGCGCATGGCGGGTCGCCGAGCAGACCGGCGCCACGATGCTCGGGCTGGGCGCGGGCTACCTGGTCGCCGGGGAGAAAGCGGGCGCGCACCCCGCGGCCGAGGTGGACCTGGGCGCCGTGCGCACCATCCTGCAGACCGGCTCACCGCTGCCGCCCAGCACCTGGCGGTGGGTGTACGACCGCGTCGCGCCGCACGTGTGGCTGCAGTCGGTCTGCGGCGGGACCGACATCTGCTCTGCGCTGGCCGGTGGGTCACCGCTGCTGCCGGTGCGGGTCGGCCGGATCCAATGCCCCGCGCTCGGCGTGGCGCTGGCCTCCTGGAGCCCCGACGGAGAGCCGCTGGTCGGCGAGCAGGGCGAGCTCGTCGTCACCGCGCCGCTGCCGTCGATGCCGCTGTACTTCCTCGACGACCCCGGCGACGCGCGGTACCGAGACAGCTACTTCGACATGTTCCCGGGGGTGTGGCGGCACGGCGACTGGGTCACCGTCGACCCCGACCTGACGGTCGTCGTGTCCGGACGCTCCGACTCGACACTCAACCGCATGGGCGTGCGGATGGGGGCGGCCGACCTCTACGGCGTCGTCGAACGTCTCCCCGAGGTCGCCGACAGCCTCGTCATCGGCGCCGAACTTCCCGACGGCGGCTACCTGATGCCGCTGTTCGTCGTTCCGGCCGGCGGTGCCGACCTCGACGACGGGCTCCGCGACCGGATCGTGGCCGCGATCCGGCACGAGCTGTCCCCCCGGCACGTCCCGGACATGATCGTCGCGGTACCCGCCGTGCCGCGCACCCTGACCGGGAAACGACTCGAGGTCCCCGTCAAGCGAATCCTGCAGGGTGCCCGGCCCGCCGAGGTGACGGCCGATGGCACGATTATCCATCCCGAGATGCTGGCCTGGTTCGCCGAGTTCGCGGAATCGCTGCGCAGATCGCCCTGACGACGGAAAACGTCCGCTACTACAGCGTGTCAAGCTTGCCGCTGCTCGTCGAAAGACCGTACATTAACAGAGACGCGATCGACGGTTCGGGGACGGTGCAGATGACGAGGAAGGCGAATCAGCGAGGCCCCCGACCGGTGGACCGGGATCATCCGCTACCCCTGTGGGCCCAGATTCTGGCCGATCTTCGCCGACGCCTCGACGTCGGTGAGTTCACCGACGCCTTCCCCGGTGAGCTCGCACTTGTCGCCGAGTACGGCGTCAGCAGGCACACCGTGCGAGAGGCGCTGCGTAGGCTGCGGGAGGACGGGACGGTCGTCGCGGGCCGGGGAATGACCCCGCGGCTGGCCGGGCCCATCGAGATCGAACAGCCGCTCGGGGCGGTCTACAGCCTGTTCTCCGCCGTCGAGGCGACCGGCCACGTCCAGCGCAGCGTCGTGCGGCACCTGGACGTGCGGGCCGACGGCGTCATGGCGACCCGGCTGGGCCTGGAGGAGTCGGTTCCCCTGGTGTACCTGGAACGGTTGCGACTGGCCGACGAGGAGCCGTTGGCCCTGGACCGGGTATGGCTGCCCGCGCAGCTCGCCCGTCCGCTGCTCGATGTCGACTTCACCCGCACCGCGCTCTACGACGAGTACGCCCGCCGCTGCGGGGTGCGACTGACCGGTGGTGAGGAACACATCAGAGCGGTCATCCCGACCGCGGCCGAACGGAAGCTACTGGGAATCGGGCAGGGCACGGCCGCCTTCGCCATCGACCGGCTGGGCTGCGCCCGGGACCGCCCCGTCGAGTGGCGCAACACCCTGGTCCGCGGCGACCGGTTCGGCGTCAGCGCCCAGTTCTCGGCGCGCGATGGCTACCAGCTCGGCCTCGACGCCCGGCGCCTGGCCTGACCCGGCCCCGCTCAGAACGGCACGCCGGCCCGGTGTGCGGCGGCGACCACCGCGGCGAACCGGGCGAGCACCCTCCGGACCCCCCGGGCACCTGCCCCGGCCTGCGTCGGGCCGGCCGGATCCGCGCATCGCGGTCCGGCTTCGGCAGATGTGGCCAGTTGCGTCGGACGGCCGTCGCCACGCTGCTGACGGGTGTGCGCCACCGCTCCTCCGATGCCTCAGAGTCCCGCCGGGACACGTTCATCGTGCACCGGTGCAGCGGGCGCCCATGCGACAGTTCGCATGCCCGCACCGCTTAGCCTAGCGAAGGTGTGTGAGGTGAAGCATAACCGTCACGTACGCCGGTGGCGCAAGGATGCCGGACCGGACGACGCCGCGGCTGACGATCGACGCAGGCCCAGACGCATCTACGCGGTCGGCACCGAACCGGATCCGCGGTTCACCATGGCCAACGAGCGGACATTGCTGGCCTGGCTGCGCACGGCGCTGGCGTTCGTCGTGACCGGGATCGCCGCCACCGCGCTACAGGCCCATGTGGCCCGTCCCGCCTTCATCGGCATCGTGGCCGGCGGTGCCTGCCTCACCGGCACGATCGCCGCGATCGCCGCGTACGGCCGGTGGCAGCGGGTCGAGCTGTCGCTGCGCCTGCAGCGCCCCTTGCCCGACCCCCGCGCCGCGGGCCTGCTGATCGTGGCACTGATGGTGCTGGCCGCCGCCGGCGTCGTCACCCTGATCTGGGACGCCCTGTGACGGCACCGACATGAACGACCGCGTGTGGGACACCGGCCTGCAGCCCGAGCGCACCGCGCTCGCGTGGCAGCGCACCGCACTCGCGTCCATCGTCACGGCGCTCGGCACGATCCGGCTCGGGATGCACCATTCCTCGATCGCCTCCGTGGTGATCGCCTCGGTGGCCCTGGCGCTGTCCGCGGCCACGATCATCCGGCTCCGGGTCCGTTACCGCCACAGCGTCGATCACCTGACCAGCGGCCGCCCCATCGGCCCGCTGGGGCCCGCGCTGCTCACCAGCGCGTCGATCGCGGCCCTCGGCTGCGCCGCGATCGTGCTGCTCCTGCGCTGACGAGCTGCCCAAATGTCCGTGCGGCTTGTGTGGATGTTCGGACACTAATAGGGTGTGGCCACCACCACGGGCGACGGAGGCTCCATGCGTTACGGCTTCGCGATCGACCAGCGCACGTGCATCGGTTGCCACGCGTGCACGGTCGCCTGCAAGACCGAGCACGAAGTGCCGGTCGGTCAGTTCCGAACCTGGGTGAAGTACGTCGAGAGCGGCACGTTCCCCTCGACCACCCGGGACTTCGGGGTGATGCGGTGCAACCACTGCACCGACGCCCCGTGCGTCAAGATCTGCCCCACCAAGGCGTTGTTCATCCGCGACGACGGGATCGTGGACTTCGACAACAGCCGGTGCATCGGCTGCAAGAGCTGCATGCAGGGCTGTCCGTACGACGCGATCTACATCGACGAGAACACGCACACCGCGGCCAAGTGCAACTTCTGCGCCCACCGCATCGACGCCGGCCTGGAGCCGGCGTGCGTGGTCGTGTGTCCGACGCATTCGATCTGGGTCGGTGACCTGGACGACCCGGAGTCCGGGATCTCGCGGCTGATCAACACCAATCCGGTCACCGTGCGGGCGCCCGAGCAGCAGACCGGGCCGAACGTGTTCTACCTCGGTGCGGACCGTGCGGTGCTCGACCCGCTGGCCGCGCCGGTGGACGAGTCCTACATCTTCTCCCGCCCGGACGCGCACCGCGCCGAGGTGTCGGCGCAGCTGCCCACCGACCCGGTGAGCAAGGCCCGGACCACGCTCAACACCCCGCACCCGCGGCCCTGGGGCTGGCGGGTGACCACCTACCTGTGGACCAAGGCGGTGGCCGCCGGCGCGATGATGCTCGCCGCGCTGGCCCACCTGCTGGGCCTTGAGCTGGGCACCGTCGGCGATGTCGTCGCACCGGTCGTCGGCCTGGCCGGGGCCGCGGTGACCGGGGTGCTGCTGGTGTGGGACCTCAAGCGGCCCGAGCGGTTCCTGTTCATCTTCCTCAAACCCAACCCGAGCTCCTGGCTGTTCTGGGGGGCTGCGGTGCTGGCCATCGCCTCCGGGTTGTTCTTCGCCTGGCTGGTGTTCGGGCTGTTGGGCATGGATGCGGTGCTGACCGCCCTGGCGGTGCCCACCGCGATCGCCGCGGCGCTCCTCGCCGGCTACACCGCCTTCCTGTTCGGGCAGGCCGAGGGCCGCGACCTGTGGCAGTCACCGCTGCTGTTCTGGCACCTGCTGGTGCAGGCGCTCATGGTCGGTTCCGCGCCGCTGGTGCTGGCCGCCGCGGCGCTCGGCGGGGTCGACGACGCGGGCCGCAACCTGCTGGTCGGCACGCTGGCCGCGGCGACCGTGGCACATGTGGTGATGGTCCTGCTGGAGTACCTGGGCCGGCACTCCACACGCAACTCGGGCGCGGCCGCTCATCTTGTGCTGCATGGCCGCTACACCCGGACGTTCTGGCTCGGCGGCATCGGTCTGGCCGTGGTCGGCGCCGTGCTCGCCGGGCTGGGCTGGACCGGCCCGCTGCTGGCCGCGGTGGCCGGCGGGCTCGTCGTCCAGGCGGCGCTGCTGGCGTACGAGTCGGTGTTCGTCCGGGCCGCGCAAGACGTCCCGCTGTCGTAGAGGAGCTCTCGATGACCGACCTGCTGCCCGGTGCTCGCCGGCATGAGGGTTTGCGTAACTTCCCGCCACCGGAGACGTGGGACGACCACGTCGAGTACGACGCCAAGGCGCATCCGCGTAAGGTGCCGCACCACTACATGCTGGTGCCGACCACGTGTTTCAACTGTGAGTCGGCGTGTGGGCTGCTGGCCTATGTGGACAAGGACGACCTGTCGGTCAAGAAGGTGGAGGGCAACCCGGCACATCCCGGGTCGCGGGGGCGGAACTGCGCGAAGGGCCCGGCCACGATCAACCAGATCAACGACCCGGAGCGGATTCTGTATCCGTTGCGGCGTACCGGTGAGCGCGGCAGCGGGCAGTGGGAGCGGGTGTCCTGGGACACCGCGTTGGACGACATCGCCGGCCGGATCCGGGCCTCGATCACCGCGGGCCGCCACGAGGAGGTCATGTACCACGTGGGCCGGCCCGGTGAGGACGGCTTCGTGGAGCGGGTGTTGCAGGCCTGGGGGGTGGATGGGCACAACAGCCACACCCAGGTCTGCTCCTCCGGCGCCCGGCTGGGCCAGACCCTGTGGGGCGGCTATGACCGGCCCTCGCCGGACCACGCCAACGCCAAGGTCATTCTGCTGTTCTCCTCGCATCTGGAGACCGGGCACTACTTCAACCCGCACGCTCAGCGGATCATGGAGGCCAAGCAGTCCGGCGCCAAGGTCGTGGTGGTCGACCCGCGGCTGTCCAACACCGCCTCGCATGCGGATCTGTGGGTGGCGCCGTGGCCGGGCAGCGAGGCGGCGATCCTGCTCGCGGTGGCCTCGTATCTGCTGCGGACCCGCCGGATCGACGAGCCGTACCTGCGGCGCTGGTACAACTGGGAGACCTATCTGGCCAACCGGCATCCGGACGCGCCGCGCACGTTCGAGGCCTTCCTGGACCGGTTGGAGGCCGACTACGCCGGGTACACCTTCGCCTTCGCCGCGGCCGAGGCGCAGGTGCCCGAGGAGCAGATCGCGACGTTGGCCGAGCTGGTCTCGCAGTGCGACGGGCGGCTGGCCGCGCATATCTGGCGGTCGGCCGCGGCCGGGAACCTCGGGGGCTGGCAGGTCGCCCGGGCGCTGTGGTTCGTGCTGGGGCTGACCGGTTCGATCGGCACCGAGGGCGGCACCAGCCCCAACGGATGGAACAAGTTCATCCCGCACGGCCCCGACGTGGGCGCCCACGACCACTGGAACGAGCTGGCCTGGCCGGCGGAGTATCCGTTGGCGTGCAACGAGATGTCGATCCTGCTGCCGCATTTCCTCAACGAGGGCCGGGGCCGGATCGAGGTGTACTTCTCCCGGGTGTTCAACCCGATCTGGACCTACCCCGACGGGTTCTCCTGGATCCAGGCGCTCTCGGATGAGGACAGGGTGGGGTTGCACGTGGCGCTCACCCCGACCTGGTCGGAGACCGCCGAGTTCGCCGACTACGTGCTGCCGATGGGGCATTCCACCGAGCGGCACGACACCCACTCCTACGAGACCCACGCGGCGAAGTGGCTGGGCTTTCGCCAGCCGGTGCGCCGGGTCGCGATGGAACGCCAGGGCCGTCCGTTCACCGACACCCGCGACGTCAACCCCGGGCAGGTGTGGGAGGAGAACGAGTTCTGGTTCGAGCTGTCCTGGCGGATCGACCCGGACGGCTCGATGGGCATCCGCAAGCACTTCGAGTCCCCCTACCAGCCCGGTGAGAAGATCACCGTGGACGAGTACTACCGGTGGGTGTTCGAGAACCGGGTCCCCGGCCTGCCGGAGAAGGCCGCCAAGGAGGGCCTGACCCCGCTGGCCTACATGCGCCGCTACGGCGTGGTCGAGGTCGACGCCGACATCTACCGCGCCGACGAACGCCCGCTCACCGCCGCCGAGCTCGACGGCGCGGTCCCGGACCCGGAGGGCTCCGAAACCGCCGGAGTGCTGCGCAAGCCCACCACCGACGACTCGATCCCGCCGCTGGTCGGCGAGGCCGGCGCGGTCGGCGTCCGGCACGCCGACGGCACCGTCACCGCGGGCTGGCTGTCCCCCTCGCGCAAGCTGGAGGTCTACTCCACCACCATGCGCGACTGGGGCTGGGAGGAGTACGCCACCCCCGGCTACATCCCCTCCCACGTCGCGCACACCGAACTCGACCTCGCCGCCGGCGACCTGGTCCTGGTGCCCACCTTCCGGCTCCCGACGCTGATCCACACCCGGTCCAACAACACCAAGTACCTCAGCGAGATCTCCAACACCCACCCGCTGTGGCTCAACCCCACCGACGCGGCCCGGCACGGCGTGGTCACCGGCGACCTGGTCCGGCTCAACACCTCGATCGGCTACCTGGTCGCCCGGGTCTGGGTCACCGAGGGCATCCGCCCCGGAGTCTGCGCACTGAGCCACCACATGGGCCGCTGGCGGCTGCACGAACACACCGGCAGCCGCTGGGTCTCCGGACTGGTCGACATCACCCACCCCGACGGCGAGGAGACCTGGCTGCTGCGCTACCGCAAGGGCGTCGGCGCCTTCACCTCCGACGACCCGGACAGCTCCCGCATCTGGTGGGACGACCCCGGCGTGCACCAGAACCTCGCCTTCGGCGTGCAGGCCGACCCCCACTCCGGCATGCAGTGCTGGCTGCAGAAGGTGCGCATGGAAAAGGCCCACCCGGCCGACCGGTACGGCGACGTCTACGTCGACACCCGCCGCTCCCGCGAGGTCTACCAGCAATGGCTCACCAAGACCCGCACCACCCTGGGCCCCGGCGGACAACGCCGCCCCGAGTTCCTCATGCGCCCGGTCAAACCGCGCCGCCGCGCATTCCGGGTGCCCGGCGCCGGGGCCTGACCGGACCAGGTCGGATCAGAGCCGGATCAGAGAGGTTGAGGTGTTCAGCAGGATCGCTGCCAGGACGTCGCCGGACCTGCAACGGGTCGCGGCGGCGGTCGGCGAGGTCATCGAACCCGAGTCCGGGCTGAGCCTGGACCGGCTCGCCGCGGTCGGGACCGTGCGCGACCGCGGCGGCCGGGTCCACGTGCCGGTGGCGCTGCTGGCCGGCGACTACCCGCTGGCCGACGAGCTGCGGGCGGCCGTGGTCGCGGCCGCCGGCAGCGTCGCCGGCGTCCGCGAGACGGTCGTCGAGCTCGCCCCGATGGGCCAGCGCGACCGGGTCGAGCTGGGCGAGCGGCTGCGCGCCGCCGCCCCGCCGGCCACCGCCACCCCCCGCATCTACGCGGTGGCCAGCGGGAAGGGCGGGGTCGGCAAGTCCACCGTCACCGCCAACCTCGCGGTCGCCCTCGCCGCGACCGGCCAGCGCGTCGGCGTGCTCGACGCCGATGTGTGGGGCTACTCGATCCCGCAGCTGTTCGGCGTGCACCGCACGCCCATCGCCCTCGGCGGGGTCATGCTGCCGGTACAGGCCCACGGCGTCGCGCTCATCTCCACCGGGTTCTTCGTCGCCGACGGCACCCCCGTCGTGTGGCGCGGACCGATGCTGCACAAGGCGTTGCAGCAGTTCCTCACCGACGTGGCCTGGGGCGGGCTGGACGTGCTGCTGCTCGACCTGCCCCCGGGCACCGGCGACATCACGATGTCGCTGCTGGAGCTCGTGCCCGACGCCGCGCTGCTCGCGGTCACCACCCCGCAGGCCGCGGCCCGCACGGTGGCCACCCGGGTCGGCCGGATGGCCCGCGAGGCGGGCATGCCGATCGCCGGTGTCGTGGAGAACATGAGCGCCTCGGTGTGCGCGGGATGCGGCGCGCACACCGCGGTGTTCGGCTCCGGCGGGGGCGCCCAGCTCGCCGCGGAGGTCGACGCCCCGCTGCTGGGCCAGGTGCCCCTCGACGTCGAACTGCGCGAGGCCGGGGACCGCGGCCGTCCGGTCGTGCTCGACTCTCCCGCCGCCGCGTCGGCCGTCGAGCTCACCCGCATCGCCGCCGCACTGCCCGCGGTGCGGCGCAGCCTGCTGCGCCGCTCGCTCCCGCTGAGCGTCTCGTCATAGCCTCGTCAGCGCTGGGCGTCGCCCAGCGCGCTCGCGTGTCGATCAGTTGAGCGGATCCCGCTCCGGGGCGAGGATCCGCTCGATGAGCTGCCGCGACTGCGGGGGCACATCCCGGATCTCGGCGTCCAGGCCGGCCGTGCGCGCCTGATCCAGCAGCGCGCGCAGGGCCAGCGCGCCGCTGGTGTCGATCCGGCCCAACCGGCTCAGGTCGACCCGCAGCCGCTCCGCGTCGGGATGCTCCACCAGGGCCTCCAGCAGCGCGCTGTCCAACCGGTGCGCGGTGCCGAACCACAGCACGCCGCGCGGGGTGAACTCGATCAGGCCGTCGGCCTCGACGACATCGGTCGCCAGCTGCAGCTCGCGCCACAGGAACACCGCCAGCGACAGTCCGATCCCGATGAGCACCGCCCAGTCCAGTCGCGGGGTGAGCAGCACGGTGGCCAGGAACGTCCCCCACGCCACGATCGCCTGCGGCACGGAGTAGCGCCACAGCTGGATCAGCGGCCGGAACTTCATCAGGCCGAGCACCGCCGAGATCACGATGGCACCCAGCACCGCGAGCGGCAGCGGCTCGAGGACCCAGGCGATCGGCAGGAACGCCAGCACGGTCAGGCCGGTGACACCGCCCGCCAGCCGGGTCCGCGCCCCCGAGAGCCGGTTCACCGAGCTGCGGGAGAACGACCCGCCACACGGCATCCCGCCGGTGCAGGCCGCGGTCACGTTCGCCACGCCCTGGCTGATGAACTCCCGGTCGGCGCTCCACCGGCTGCGCTCCTCCGAGGCGAACCGCCGGGAGATCGACGCCGCCTCGGTGAACCCGATCAGGGCGATCAGGATGCCGCTCAGCAGCAGCTCGGGCATCCGGGCCCAGGGCAGCTCGTCCAGGGTGAACGGCGGGAAGCCCACCGGGATGTGCTCGACGACGGCCCCGGAGTACCAGCCGAACGCCGAGATCACCGTGCCGAGGATCGCCGCGACCAGCACCCCGGGGAACAGCGCATGCAGCCGCCGGCCCCCCAGGACGAGCAGGATCGTCATCGCGGTCATGGCGATGGCGGCGAGGTTCCACAGTCCCGGGTGGGCCAGCGCCCAGACCGCCTCGGCGAGCACGTTGCCGTGTCCGGAGGACTCCACGCCCAGCGCCTTCGGGGTCTGCGATCCCGCGATGAGCAGGGCGGCCGCCGGGATGAACCCCAACAGCATCGGCTGCGACATGAGGTAGGCCAGCCACCCCCCGCGCAGCAACCCGAGCAGGATCCGGGCCAGGCCGACGACCAGGGCGAGCCCCAGCCCGAGGGTCAGGTACTCCGGGCTGCCGGGTGTGGCCATCGTGCTCAACGCGCCGAAGGTGAGCAGGGCGGTGATGGCCACCGGACCCGTCTGCAGATAGGGCGAGGACGCGAACAGCGCGGCGAGCACCGGCGGGAGCGCCCCCGCGTACAGGCCGACCACCGGGGGCATCCCGGCCAGCTCGGCGTAGGCGAGCGACTGCGGAATCCCGACCATGGCCACGCTGACCCCGGCCACGACGTCGCGGGGCAGGGTGGCACGCCAGGAACGGCGCGTGATCGTCGTGGGCGGGTCGCGTCGCGCGTCACCGTCGGCCGTCATCGTCATAGTTTTGCTCCCGCAGTTCAGCCCGGTCAGTCCGGCAGCCCGTGGAGCCGGACCGGACCATCGGCGCTTTCCGGTGGTACGACGGCGAGCGCCTCGGCCGCCGCCACCCCGCGCAGCATCGCGCTCGCGTGGTGATCGACCACCGCGAGACTTCCGTCGCTCTCGGTCCGGACCGGCAGCAGCCTGGTCGAGCTGCGATGCCGGGGCAGTGAGTCGCCGGCGACCACGGGCAGCTCGTCCAGCGCCGCCCCGCGCAGTCCGGTGATCGCGGGGACCACGAGGGTGAGGAACCCGACCAGCGCGGCCAACGGGTTTCCCGGCAGCCCGATCAGCAGCCGTCCGTCGGGCAGCGCGGCGAGCGCCTGCGGGTGCCCCGGACGGCAGTGGACCCCGTCCACGATCAACTCTCCGCCGAGCCCGTCGAGGCAGCCGCGAAGGTGATCGGCGGGCCCGATCGAGGAGGAGCCGGAGACGAGGACCACCTCGGCCTCGGCCCGGGCCAGCCCCTCGGCGAGCGCGCTCGTCGAGTCCGACAGGTAGGTCGTGGCGATCAGCGTGCCGCCGGCCCAGGCGACGAGTCCGGGCAGCATCGGACCGATCGCGTCGCGCACCCGGCCGATCGGTGGGATCCCCGCGACACAGACCTCGTCACCGGTGACCAGCGCGCACACCCGGGGGCGCGGCCGCACCCGAAGCCGGTCGTGGCCTGCGGCGGCGGCCAGCCCGAGCAGCTGTGGGCTGACGGTCGTGCCGCCGGGCGCGAGCGGCTCACCCGTGCGGCATTCCTCGCCCGCCCGACGGATGTGCCCGCCCGGCGAGACGGGCCCGGACAGCCGCCGTTCCTCCCGGACCGCGTTCTCGTACGGCAGCACCGCGGTGGCCTCGGCCGGCAGCAGCGCCCCGGTGGCGACCTCGCAGGCCTGCCCGCGGGTCAGCCGCGGCGCCGAGGACGATCCGGCCAGCACCTCCCCCACCACGGTCCACGGGCCCTCTCCGCACACCGCGTAGCCGTCCATCGCCGAGCGGTCGAAGGAGGGCAGGTCGACCAGCGCGGCCAACGGCTCGGCCAGTGTGGCACCCGAGGCGGCGACCAGCTCGACGGACACCGCCGGGAGCGGCCGGGCCGCGGCGTGGGCACGGGTCCGGGCGTCGTCCCAGGAGAGCGCCCCGGGCCGACGCCCAGCGCAGGACGGGGTCGGGGCATCGGCAACCGGACCCGCCGGAACGCGCGCGATGGCAGCCATACCGGACACGTCTCAGCGACCCGGTGGCTGGATCATGGCTGTGCTGACCTGCATGATTCCACCTCTGCGCGTCGCGTCCATTGCCCGGACATTGAACCATGCACGGGCCCCGGCACGCGACGTCCAGCACGCTGAATCGCCCACGCGAAGCAACGGCCTGGTCGCGCTCCCCGGTGATCACCCTCTCGTTGAGGGCGTCTCTCAAAAGACCGTACATTAGGACGAGGTCCGAACGGCTGACACCATGGGGGAACCACGCGTATGAGCGACGCACACCAGGACGCCCGCGACACCGGCCGACGCAGGTGATCGCCGCATCGGCGGTGGCCCTCGGCCTCGTCGTCGGAACCGTGATCGGGGCGCTGGGCGGCGGCGGTGGCGTCCTCGCGGTTCCCGTGCTGGTCTACCTGCTCGGCCAGACCGCCCAGGAGGCCACCACCAGCAGCCTGGTCATCGTCGGGATCACCGCGCTGGTGGGCGCGCTGGCCCGCACCCGGGCGGGGCTGGTGCGCTGGCGAACCGGTCTGGCGTTCGGGCTGATCGGCGTCGGCGCCGCGTATCTCGGCACGATGCTCAACGCGCGGCTGCCCCAGCCGGTCCTGCTGCTCGCCTTCGCCGCGCTGATCCTGGTGTGCGCGACCGCGATGCTGATCAAGGCCCCCGCCGGCGACGACACCGGACCAGCGGAGCCCCCGGAGCCGGCGACGGGATCGGGGGCGACCCGATCGGCCACCGCCGTCGCGACGCGCGCCCCGGTGCGCGGCTCCCGGACGGCGACGGCGGCGAAGGTCGTCCTGGCCGGTCTCGCCGTCGGGTTCCTGACCGGGCTGCTCGGCGTCGGCGGCGGCTTCCTGGTCGTCCCCGCCCTGGTCTTCGCGCTGCGGATGCCGATCGCACCGGCCATCGGGACCTCGCTGCTGATCATCGTGATCAACTCCGTCGCCTCGCTGGGGGCCCGGGCCGGCCACCTCACCCTCGACTGGGCGGTCGTCGCGCCGTTCCTGATCGCCGCGATCGTCGCGTCCTTCGCCGGGAAACGGGTCGCCGACCGGCTACCCGGCCGCGCGCTCGGACGGGCCTTCGCGGTGCTGCTGCTGCTCGTCGGGGTCTTCGTCGCCGGGCAGAGCCTGCTCTCCCTCGCGAGCTGAGCCGCGGATATGGTCGACCACCGGCGGCGGAGGTGACGGGATGCGCGGTCTCGGCGAGCTCGAGGCGACGGTGATGGACCTGCTGTGGGTCGCCGACCGGCCACTGCTGGTTCGCGAGGTGCGCGAGATTCTCGAAGCCCACGACCGACCCCTGGCCTACACCACGGTGATGACCGTCCTCGACAAACTGCACGGCAAGGGCTGGGCGCGCCGCGAGCGGGTGGGCCGGGCGTGGGCCTACCGGCCCGCGCACAGCCGCGCCGAGGCCGGGGCCCAGGTGCTGCGCGAGGTCCTCGACGCCAGCGGCGACCCCGAACGCGTGCTGCTGCATTTCGCCCGCACGATCAGCCGGCGGGAGTCGGCCCTGCTGCGCCAGGCGCTCGGCGAGCGAGCGGAGGGCTCGTGACGCTCGGCATCGGGCTGATCCTCGGCGCGCCCCTCATCGCCGCCCTCGGGCCACGGTATCTGTGCAGGCTGCTCACCCCCGCGGTGCAGCCGGGGCTGGCCCTGGCGGCGTGGATCGGGTCCGCGGCCGCGATGTGGGCGAGCGCGCTGGCCGGGGCGGCGATCCTGGCCATCCCCGGCGGCACCGAGGTCGACGGCCTTCTCGGGATGGCCCGCAACTGCCTCAACGCGGCCACCACCGCAGGGCCGATCCCCTGGGCGCAGGTCGTCGCGGTCGTCCTCGCGACGAGCACCGGGATCGCGGTCCTGCGCTGGGCGATGATCACCGTCCAGCTGGCGTGGCGGGACCGGCGCCGGCGGGCCGAGCAACTGTCCCTGCTGCGGCTCGTGTGCCGCCGCGAGGACTCGGTGTTCTGGCTGGAGGAGGACGCGCCGATGGCGTTCAGCCTCGGCGGGCGCGCGGGCGTGGTGGTCGCCACGACCGCGGTGGCCCGGCTGACCGGACCGCGCCGGGCGGCCATCGTCGCGCACGAACACGCACATCTACGGGGTCGGCACCATCTGCTGGTGCTGCTGGCCGACGCCACCCATCGTGCGCTGCCCTTCGCGCCGCTGTGCCGGCAGTTGCCCGCGGTCGTCCGCGTCCTGGTCGAGGTCGCCGCGGACGCCGCGGCCGCACGGGAATGCGGCGCCGAGACGGTGAGCGACGCGCTGGCCGATGTGGCGGACGGTCACGCCCCGATCGCAGCGCTGGGCGCCTCGAACGAGTCCGTCGCGGACCGGCGGGCGTGGCTGCACCGGCAGCGTCCGGCGAGTCGATGGGCCCGTTCTCGCGCCGGGCTGACGCTGGCGGCCACCGCCTCGACCGGACCGCTTGCGGCCTCGGTCGGCTGCGTCGCCGGGCTCGTCCTGCTGGCCTGCCCCACGTTCTGAGTCCCGATCACCACTACTACTATGCTCCATAGTAGTAGTGTGGGAGGATCGTGGTGAACACCCGCAGTGGCATCTCGCGCCGGGAACGATGGCTGCTCGTCGCGCTCGTCGCCGTCGCGCTGGCCCTGATCGGCGCGCTGGTCGCACGTCCACCGGGAGAACCGGAGGCCACCCCGGAGGCGGCGCCCGCGCAGACCGGGAACCCCGCGCCGCTCGGCCCGCTCGGCGACCTCGCCCAGCGCATCCCCGACGATCCGATGGCGCTCGGCCGGGTCGACGCCCCGGTGACCATCGTCATGTTCAACGACTACCGGTGTCCGTTCTGCGCCAAGTTCAGCCGCGACACCGAGCCCGATCTGGTGGCGCGCTACGTCGAGTCCGGCATCGTCCGTCTCGAATGGCGCGACCTCGCGATGTTCGGGCCGCAGTCGACGACGGCCGCGCAGGCCGGTCGGGCGGCGGCCGCCCAGGGCCGGTTCTGGGAGTTCAACCGGGCGATCTACGCGGTGGCCCCGGAAACCGGCCACGCCGACCTCACCGACGAGCGGCTGGTGGAGTTCGCCCGCCAGGCCGGGGTGCCCGACCTCGAACGTTTCCGCGCGGACATGCGCGCGCCGGAGAACGTGGCGGCGGTGCAGGCCGACGGTGCCATGGCGGCGACGCTGGGGGTTCCGGCGACACCGGCCTTCGTGATCAACGGGACGCCGATGCTCGGGGCCCACCCGCTGGACACCTTCGTCGCCGCGATCGAGCGGGCGGCCGGGGGTGCGTCGTGACCGGGATCGGCCTGCTCGGCGCGTTTCTCGGCGGGCTGCTGTCGCTGCTGAGCCCCTGTTCGGCGCTGCTGCTCCCGTCCTTCTTCGCCTACGCCTTCGATCGGCTGGGCACGCTGGTGGCCCGCACCGCGGTGTTCTTCGCCGGCCTGGCCGCGGTGCTCGTGCCGCTCGGCGCGGGCGTTGCGTTCGTCGGCGCGCTCATCACCCAGTACCGCAGCGTGGTCACCACCGTCGGCGGCGTGCTGCTGATCGGCTTCGGCGCGCTGAGCATCCTGGGCAAGGGCTTCGGCTCCACGGCCGCGGCCCGGGTGTCCGGCCGGCTGCGCATCTCCTCGCCGGCCTCGGTGTTCGCGCTCGGCACGGTCTACGGCCTCGCCGGGTTCTGCTCCGGCCCGTTGCTGGGCAGCGTGCTGACCGTGGCGGCGGTCGGCGCAGCCCCGGCGTACGGGGCGCTGCTGCTGGCGGTCTATGGGCTGGGCATGACGGTCCCGCTGTTCGCGCTCGCGATGCTCTGGGATCGCTTCCGGCTCGGCACGCGGTCCTGGCTGCGGGGCAGGCCGCTGCGAATCGGACCGCTGCACACCCACAGCACCAGCCTCGTCTCGGGCCTGCTGTTCGTGAGCATCGGGATCCTGTTCCTGGTCACGGACGGCACCGCGAACCTCGGCGGCCTCGCGGGCGTCGACAGCCAGTTCGACCTTCAGGTGTGGGTGCAGCGCACCGTCTCCGGCCTGTCGGATGTCACGGTGCTGCTGGTCGCGGTCCTGGTCGCGCTGGCGCTGCTGACGTGGCGGCTGCTGCGGCGCCGGGCAGCCCACGAGTCGGCGGTGGATGCCGCCGCACGACCGGAGGAGCCGTGATGCGCCGCTGGTCGGCCCTGAACTGGTCGGCCCTGAACTGGTCGGCCCTGAACTGGTCGGCACGGCGGTGGGGGGTCGCCGCGGGCGGAGCGGTCGTGGCGGCGCTGCTGATCGCCGTCCCGACGGCGGTGCTGCCGACGCCCTGGTTCGGTCGCGACCTCCCGGTCACCTGGTGGAGCTACCCCACCCTGGCGCTGACGGCGATCCTCAGCGGCCTGTTGCTGGCCAGCTACACGGCCGAACCCGGGACCGCGCCGATCCGCCCGCAGCTGCGGGCACTGGTCGGCGCGGCGCTGTCCTGGTTCGCCGTCGGCTGTCCGGTCTGCAACAAGATCGCGCTGCT
>NZ_JBHSQW010000039.1:184542-207901 GCF_042658695.1 Pseudonocardia hispaniensis
GCGCGATCACCTGGTTCGCCCCGCTGCAGCCGCTGCTCGCGGTGGCCTCCGTGGGGCTGCTGTCCTGGGCGCTGTGGGCGCGGCTGCGCGGAGCGCGGTCCTGCCCGGCGCCCCGCCGCGACGGTGCCACCACGGCGGAGGGCACCGGCGTCAGCTCGCCCCCGCCGCCGGCTCGATGATCAGGGGGTACACCCCGTTCTCGTCGTGCACCTCCCGCCCGGTCACCGGCGGGTTGAACACGCACACCGTCCGCAGCCGGGTACGCGGCCGCAGCTGGTGGCGCTCGTTCCCGTCGAGCACGTAGATCGACCCCGGCCCCAGCTGGTAGGTGACGTCGTTGTCCTTGTCGTAGAGCTCGCCCTCGCCCTCCACGATGAACACGGCCTCGATGTGGTTGGCGTACCAGAAGTCGTTGACCGAGCCCGCCTCGAGCACCGTCTCGTGCACCGAGAACCCCACCCCGTCACGGGCCAGCACGATCCGCTTGCTGCGCCAGTTCGGCGTCTTCACGTCGCGCTCGGTATCGGTGATCTCCGCGATCGTCCGGACGATCATCGGCCCCTTCCTCTCCCCACAACGCAACGGCGGGCCCGGCCGGGTGGCCGGGTCCGCCGTGCGGTCGTTCGCCTAGGCCGGTGCGCGTGCTACGCGCGGCCCTTGAGCATCAGGTTCCAGTACAGGAACGGCAGGCCGTACCGCTTGAGGTACCACATGTCCGTCCGCTCCTTGATGGTGTTGATCACCGGGATCGACGGCGTCGGCTTCATCGTGTAGTCGAACTCGGCGAGCAGCATCTTGCGCCGCGCGGTGGTCAGCGGGCACGAGGCGTAACCGCCGTAGGACGCGGTCAGCGGCCGCCCGGCCATCGCGGCGACCAGGTTCTCCGCCACCACCGGCGCCTGCTTGCGGATCGCGGCCCCGGTCTTGGAGTTCGGCGACGATCCGGCATCACCCAGGGAGAAGACGTTCGGGTACCGGGTGTGCTGCATGGTGTGCTTGTCGATCTCGACGTAGCCCGCGGGGTTGTTCGGATCCGCCAGCGGACCCTTCTTGATCCAGTCCGGGGCGCTCTGCGGCGGCACCAGGTGCATGACCGTGTAGGGCAGGGTGTGCGTGGTGTCGTTCTTCTTGTCCGTGACGGTCACCTCGCGGACGTCCGAACGAACCTCGGTCACCTCGCTCTCGAAGTGCACGGTGATGCCGTAGCGGCGGGCCACCCCCACCAGCACGTCCGAGAACTCCTTGACCCCGAACATGCCCGGGGTCGGCAGGACCAGATGGACATCGATGTTGTGCAGTACGCCCTGCTCCCGCCAGTAGTCCGCGGCGAGGTAGGCGATCTTCTGCGGGGCGCCCGCGCACTTGATCGGGCCGGCCGGCATGCCGAACACCGCGGTGCCCGACTTCGTGTTGCGGATGAAGTTCCAGGTCGCCGGCGCCAGCTCGTAGAGGTAGTTGCTCGAGACGCCGTCCCGGCCCAGGGTCGGCGACAGTCCCTTGATCTTCTCCCAGTCCAGCTGGATGCCGGGACACACGACGAGGAAGTCGTAGCCGACGACGCCGCCGTCGTCGAGGGTGACCTCACGACTATCCGGATCGATCTCGGCGGCCGCCTGCTGGATCCAGGTCACCCCCTTCGGCATGACCGAGGCCTGTGGCCGCGCGCTCTCCTCCACCGGTGCCCGGCCGCCGCCGACCAGCGTCCACAGCGGCTGGTAGTAGTGCGTGGTGGCCGGGTCGATCACCGCCACGTCCGCCACGTTCTGGCGTACCAACCGGGCGGCCACCGAGATACCCGCGCTACCACCACCCACAATGACAATCTTGTGATGTCTCCGCGCCGCCACTCGGACGCACCTCCTCCATGATGGGACAACAATGTCCGAACATCCAACTTAGAGCCGTGGCGTAGCACACACAAGCCCCGAAAGTGGCACCCTCCGGTGTCCCAGTCGCCCAGGACAACGACAATCCCCGTCACCCGGGTGGACGACGACGGAGAAACGTGAGTGCCCCGGCCGGCGTGCGGGGCAGACACACGCCGGCCGGGGAATCCATGGCTCCTATCGGTGCCGGTTACTACCGATCAGTAGCGGTAGTGGGCGACCTTGTAGGGGCCTTCCACGTCCACGCCGATGTACTCGGCCTGTTCCTTGGAGAGCCTGGTCAGCTTCACCCCCAGCGCGTCAAGGTGCAGACGCGCCACCTTCTCGTCCAGCTCCTTGGGCAGCATGTACACCTTGTTCTCGTACTCGTCGTGCTTGGTGTACAGCTCGATCTGGGCGATCGTCTGGTTGGTGAACGAGTTCGACATGACGAAGCTCGGGTGCCCGGTGGCGTTGCCGAGGTTCATCAGCCGGCCCTCGGACAGCACGATGATCGAGTGTCCCGGCACGTCGCCCTTGCCGGGGAACGCGAACTCGTGCACCTGCGGCTTGATCTCCGTCTTGACGATCCCCGGGTAGCGCTCGAGGCCGGCCATGTCGATCTCGTTGTCGAAGTGGCCGATGTTGCACACGATCGCCTGGTGCTTCATCGCCGCCATGTGGTCGACGGTGATGACGTCCTTGTTACCGGTGGTGGTGACGAAGATGTCCGCGGTTGCGACGAAGTCCTCCATCGTCGCGACCTGGTAGCCGTCCATCGCGGCCTGCAGCGCGCAGATCGGGTCGATCTCGGTGACGATGACCCGCGCACCCTGGCCGCGCAGCGACTCGGCCGAGCCCTTGCCCACGTCGCCATAGCCGCAGACGACGGCGACCTTGCCACCGATCAGCACGTCGGTCGCGCGGTTGAGCCCGTCGACCAGCGAGTGCCGGCAACCGTACTTGTTGTCGAACTTGCTCTTGGTGACCGAGTCGTTGACGTTGATCGCCGGGAACAGCAGCGTTCCCGCCTTCTCCAGCTCGTAGAGCCGGTGCACGCCGGTGGTGGTCTCCTCGGAGACGCCGAGGATGTTCTGGGCGATGGTGGTGAACCGCTTGGGGTTCTGCTCCATGCTGCGGCGCAGCACGTCGAGCAGGATGCGGTACTCCTCGGGGTCGTTCTCGTCGGTGGACGGAACCCCGCCCGCGGTCTCGAACTCGACGCCCTTGTGCACCATCAGGGTGGCGTCACTGCCGTCGTCGAGGATCAGGTTCGGCCCGACCGCGTTGCCGTTCTCGTCGGTGAACTGCCACAGCTGGTCCATGCACCACCAGTAGTCCTCGAGCGTCTCGCCCTTCCAGGCGAACACCGGGGACCCCTGGGGGTTCTCGGGGGTACCGTTGCGCCCCACCACGACCGCGGCCGCGGCCTCGTCCTGGGTGGAGAAGATGTTGCAGCTCACCCAACGGACATCCGCGCCCAGCTCGGTCAGCGTCTCGATCAGGACCGCGGTCTGGATCGTCATGTGCAGGGAGCCTGCGATCCGGGCGCCGCGCAGCGGCTTGCTGTCCGCGTACTCCCGCCGGGTGGCCATCAGCCCGGGCATCTCGTGCTCGGCCATCTCGATCGACTTGCGGCCGTAACCCGCAAGGCCGAGATCGGCAACCTTGAAGTCCATACTCCTACTTCTCCTCAGCAGTCGTCGTCGCGGCGTCACGCGCCTCCAGTACAGGCAACCAGACCGACTCGATCTCGGCGGCGGCCTCCTCCCCATATGCTTCCTTCAGCCGGGTGCTGAAGTCCGTCGGGTCGAGGTCGTACTCCTGGGTGCCGACGGTCTCGATCACCAGCGTCGCCAGCACCGCACCGAACTGGGCGGACCGCTCGAGGCCGAGATTCCAGCTGGTGCCGGTCAGGAAGCCGGCGCGGAAGGCGTCGCCGACACCGGTCGGCTCCGCGATCGAGCGGGCGACGCCCGCGGGCACCGCGATCGGCTCCTCGCCGGCCCGCTCGATGATGACACCCTTCTCACCCTGCGTGGTGAGCGAGGTGCCGACCCGAGCCAGCACGTCCTCCTTCGACCAGCCCGTCTTCTGCTCCAGCACGGAGCGCTCGTAGGCGTTGGTGAACAGGAAGGTCGCGCCTTCGACGAGGGAACGGATCTGCGGGCCGTCCATCCGCGCCACCTGCTGGGACACGTCGGAGGCGAACGGGTAGCCCTTCGCCCGGCACTCCTCGGAGTGCCGGATCATCGCCTCCGGGTCGTTCGGGCTGATCAGCACCATCTGCAGGCTGCTCGCCCCACCCGGCAGCGCGTCGACGATCGGGGCCAGCTCGATCTCCCTGGCCTCGGTCATCGCACCCGCGTAGAACGAGGCGATCTGGTTCTGGTCGGCATCGGTGGTGCACTGGAACCGCGCGGTGTGCGCGGTCGTGGAGATCCGCACCCCGGAACAGTCCACACCGTGCCGCTCAAGCCACTGCCGGTACTCGGCGAAGTCGCTGCCGACCGCCCCGACGAGCACCGGGGACAGGCCGAGCCGGCCCATTCCGAAGGCGATGTTCGCGGCGACGCCGCCGCGGCGAATCTCCAGTTCGTCGACGAGGAACGACAGCGAGATCTCGTCGAGCTTGCCGTCGACGAACTGCTCGCGGAACCTGCCGGGGAACGCCATCAGGTGGTCGTTGGCGATCGACCCGGTGACAAGGATGCTCACGATTTCTCCGTGCTCGCGTTCGACAGCCCGCTCACCGGGAGCTCAGGCCCGCGGCGGCGCGCAGGGCCTCGGCCTTGTCGGTGGCCTCCCAGGTGAAGTCCGGGTCGTTCCGGCCGAAGTGGCCGTAGGCGGACGTCTTCGAGTAGATCGGGCGGTGCAGCTTGAGGTGGGCCCGGAACGCCGCGGGACGCAGGTCGAAGTGCTCGTCGACCAGCTTGCGGATGATGTCCACCGAGACCTTCTCGGTGCCGAAGGTCTCGACCAGGACCGACAGCGGACGGGCGACGCCGATCGCGTAGGCGACCTGGACCTCGGCCTTGTCCGCCAGCCCGGCGGCAACGATGTTCTTGGCCACGTAGCGGGCGGCGTAGGCCGCGGAGCGGTCGACCTTCGACGGGTCCTTGCCGGAGAAGGCGCCGCCACCGTGCCGGGCGAACCCGCCGTAGGTGTCGACGATGATCTTGCGGCCGGTCAGGCCCGCGTCACCCACCGGGCCGCCGATGACGAACCGGCCGGTCGGGTTGACGTAGTACTCCTGCTTGAGCTCCTCGACCGAGTACAGCTCCTTCGGCAGGACCGGCAGGACCACGTGCTCCCACAGGTCGTTGCGGATCTGCTCGGTGCTGACCTCCTCGGCGTGCTGGGTCGAGATCAGGACCTTCTCCACCGAGACCGGCTTGTTGTCCCGGTAGCGGACGGTCACCTGGGTCTTACCGTCGGGACGCAGGTAGGGCAGCGTCCCGTTCTTGCGCACCTCGGTGAGCCGGGACGAGAGCCGGTGGGCCAGCGCGATCGGCATCGGCATGAGCTCTTCGGTCTCGTTGCAGGCGAAGCCGAACATCATGCCCTGGTCGCCCGCGCCCGCGGAGTCGAGCTCGTCCTCGGACAGGGTCTCGCGACGCTCCTGAGCCATGTCCACGCCCTGGGCGATGTCCGGGGACTGCTTGTCCAGGGCCACCATCACCGCGCAGTGGTTGCCGTCGAAACCGTACTCGCCCTTGTCGTAGCCGATCTCACAGACCGTCTTGCGGACGATGTCGGTGAAGTCGATCGTCGCGGCGGTGGTGATCTCACCGGCGATGACGACGACACCGGTGGTGCAGAGCGTCTCGCAGGCCACGCGCGAGTTCGGGTCGCCGGCCAGCGCGGCGTCGAGGACCGCGTCCGAGATCGCGTCCGAGATCTTGTCCGGGTGCCCCTCGGTCACCGACTCGGAGGTGAACAGGTGCTCGTTCTCCGCCAACGGGATCATGATGTCTCCTTCTCGAATTGCACCGGTACAGCCAGAACGGAACGTGGGGCCACCCACCTGGTCATGGAGCAGCCGGACCTTGGCCCGCATCGCGGAATCCTGCGCCACGCAGGCCCGCGACGGCCGGTCCCAAGGACGTGCGAACCGGCCTCCGCGGCATGATCGGCTTCGGTATTCTCACCGTGCCACCGACCCTGCCAGCGGATCGAACTCGGGGCGGTTACCGCCATTATCGGATCGATTACAGTTCCGCCTTATCGACCCGGACTGGATTGCCGTCAAAGAATTCCAGGATCACCGCGAACTGGCCGCCGTTGCCTGTTGGGGAAGCGTTCCCGGGCTCGCGTCGTACTTCCACATACGAGCGACCACCGACCGCAGGTAGTTGACCTCACGGGTGAGCGAGTCGATGAGCTCGACGCTCGTGTCCGAATACGGTGTCGACGGCACGCTCATACCGTACCCACAGCACGGACACCGGGTCTGTCCATACATGTCAGTGTCACTCCTCATGCGTCCGAGTGAGCTGATCGGGATGCCGCGGGGCCGCGGTCCTCGCCCGTCGCGCCGCAGTTGGCCGTGGCGCTCGGGACAAAGTCTGACGCAGATCACACCGCGTGAGTAGCCGCCTTCGGGAACAAATTGAAGCGCGATGCGCTTGTGCCCGCGACACAACAGCGAGCGCCGCCCGGCGACATCCGCCGGCCGGCCCCAGGAACCCGCCCGACCTCCCCACTTCCGCTGCTTGTGGGGTGGACACAAACGCGATGACGGCCGATTTGTGTTGCGTACCGACTTCCCCGCACGGCAGGACTGGTGGACGATGACATTGGGCGCGCAGCCGCTAACCCGACCCCCGGAAGAGCGCCGAGTCGCCCGCTCTCGCCATCCGCTGCCGGACGGACGAGAACCTGCCCTCGGTGTGCAGATTCTTGATGCTCGTCCTGCACTGCACGAATCCAGAAGTGGAGACTCAGAATGACGACAGCTCCCGTCCAGGCCGGACCGGGTTTCGCCTGGCCAGCCGGCTTCAACCGGATTCCGGACGAGCCGTGGGCTCGGCAGAGTGTCGATGAGTTCGGCCTCAACTACGACGATGTCGGCAACCACGGGTGGTACAAGAACCTCGAGCCGACGATTGCCCAGATTCTCGCCGCGCTGGGCGAGGACAAGATCATGGTCGACTTCTCGGCGGGCACCGGGATCCTGGCCAAGCGGCTGCTGTCCAACATCAAGCACCGGGTCGGGATTCTCAACGTCGACGCCTCGCCGAAGTTCCTGCGGGTCGCGGTCGAGAACCTCGCCGACGACGAGCGCGCCGCCTTCCGGCTGATCAAGTACTTGAAGGAGGAGAAGCGCCTCCAGCTGATCGACGAGGTCGTCGAGCAGCCCTTGCTCGACACCGGCGCCGACGTCATCACCGCGACCAACGCGATCCACCTCTACTACGACCTCCCGGAGACCCTGCAGTCCTGGACCCGGATTCTCCGCCCGGGCGGGCTGGTGTTCGTCTGCTCGGCGAACATGCACAACCCCAACGCCCACGCTGGCGACTGGATCATCGACCAGACCGTCGAGAAGGTCAACGAGATCGCCGCCGAGCTGGTCCTGCGTGAGCCGGCCTTCGAGAAGTACCGGGGTGCGCTGGAGGACAGCGCCAAGTTCGCGGCGCACAAGAAGCTGCGCGAGAAGGTGTTCGTCCCGGTCCGCGACCTCGACTACTACGTCCAGACCTTCCGGTCCGAGGGCTACGAGGTCCTGCACACCTACGACTCGACGATCTTCGCTCAGGTCGAGGAGTGGCTGCAGCTGCTGTTCACCTACCACGACGGCGTGATGAGCTGGGTCGGTGGATCGCCGAAGGTGGAGGGCGTCGAGCCCACCGAGGAGGCTCTGCGCGACCGTCGCTTCCTGATCCGCTACAGCCTCGAGAAGCTGTTCTCGAACGTCACCGAGTTCCCGGCGACCTGGACGTACCTCACCGCGCGCCTGGGCTGACCCAACTCCTGCACGATTCGAACCGGGTGCCGGGCCATCGCAGACATCGCGTGGCCCGGCACACCTGCGAGCGGCCGAGGTGACGGCGACCGCTCCCCCTGCCTGATCGAACAACTGCTCTGGAGTGTCAGACGATGCGTGACGTGTACGTGGCCGGGATCGGGATCACGAGGTTCGCCAAGCAACCCGATCGCTCCATCAAGGACCTGCTCGCGGAGGCGGTCACCAGCACGCTCAAGGACGCCGGACGCGGCGCCGCGGACGTGCAGGCGGCCTACGTCGGCAACGCGGTCGCCGGAACCATCACCGGTCAGGAGATGGTGCTCGGTCAGGTGGGGCTGCGGCCGCTGGGTATCGGCGGGATCCCCGTCATCAACACCGAGAACGCCTGCGCCTCGGCGTCCACGGCGTTCCACCTCGCCTGGCAGGCCGTGGCCACCGGGGCGCACGACATCGTGCTCGCCGTCGCGGCCGAGAAGATGACCCACCCGGACAAGTCCCTCTCCTTCGCCGCGATCGGCGGGTCGGTCGACGTCGAGACCGTTCCGGAGGACCTGCCCGCGGGTCGGTCGTTCCTCATGGACCTCTACGGCGCCGCCGCGCTGGAGTACATGGCCGAGAGCGGCGCCACGGCCGAGGACCTGGCCCGCGTCGTGATCAAGAACCAGCACAACGGGGCGCTGAACCCGGTGGCCCAGTACGGCGGCGAGCTGACGATCGAGGAGATCCTGAACTCCCGCCTGATCGTGGACCCCTTCACGCTGCAGATGTGCTCGCCGATCACCGACGGTGCCGCGGCGGCCCTGCTGGTCAGCCCGGAGCTCGCCGCCTCCCCGCACATCAAGGTGCTGGCCTCGACCGTGCGGGCCGCCCCGGTGGACGGGGCAACGAAGGTGATCAAGCTGGCCAGCCAGGCGGCCTACGAGATCGCCGGCCTCGGCCCCGACGACATCGACTGCATCGAGGTCCACGACGCGGCGGCCTCCGCCGAGCTCATGGCCTACGAGCAGCTCGGTCTCTGCGAGCTCGGCGGCGGCAAGGACATGATCCGCAGCGGACAGACGAACCTGGGCGGACGGATCCCGGTGAACACCAGCGGTGGCCTGCTCTCGCGCGGGCACCCGATCGGCGCCACCGGACTGGCCCAGATCGTGGAGGCCGTGCTCCAGCTGCGGGGGACGGCCGGCGGCCGCCAGGTGGAGAACGCGCGGATCGCCCTGACTCAGAACGCGGGCGGATGGCACGGAAACGACAACGTCGCCAGCGTCATCCACCTGTTCGGGCGGAGCTGAGCACCCACGGTGGTGCACCGATCCGTCGAGGCGACCCGGCGCAGCGCGCCGGGTCGCCTTCGCACCTTCTTGGTCATCCACCCACCCGCCGCCGGCGGCGGCCGCGCCCCGAGGACGTGAACGATGCTCGAAACTCCCGCTCCGATCGTGGCCAGCGGCGCGCTCGCCAACGGCGCTCCCTGGACGTTGCGCATCGGTGGCACCCAGGCTGAATGCCGCGCTCAGTTCCACCTCTGCCACCTGCAGGGTGGGTTCGCCGAGATCACCGGGCCCATCCCGGACGGCGAGCAGCTCACCAGCACGACCTGCGGCTCCACGCTGGGCCGCAGACTGTTCTTCGCCCTTTCCGGGCTGGAGGTGGCCGTCGTCCGGCTGAACCTCGTCGCGGGACCCGCGCTGGAGCTCGCTCCGCTGCATACCGCCAACGATCTGGGAGTCCGGGCGTTCTTCACGCTCCTGGACGGGCCGCAGACGCTGCTATACGCCACCGGCGTGGGCCGCCCCACCGCCTGAGCCGCACATCGCCACGATCGGGTGGGGCACCTCGCCCTTGTGCATGCGGGCGAACGCCTCCGCCACCGCATCCGGTCCGGCCGCGGCCGCGACGAACCGCTGGGTGGGCAGCTCACCCGCCAACAGCATGTCCAGGAGCAGGCCGAGGTCGGGGACCGGCCAGGCCTGCGGCACGCCGTCGCAGCATTCGATCAGCCCGGCTTCCGGCGCCCCGACCAGCACCAGAGTGTGGTCCGGCTCGGCGACCAGAAACGGCTGCTGCCAGATCTCCGGACAGCCCACGGCGTTGACGATCAGGTCCGCGCCGAAGCCCTCGGTGATCTCCATGACGGCGCGGTCCGGGTCGCGCTCCCGGGCGTTGATCAGGTGGGTGGCTCCGAGCTGGCGCGCCCAGCCCAGCTTCAGCGGATCGACGTCCACCGCGACGACGGTGCCGGCGGGTGCGGTTCGCACCGCGCCCGCAGCCCGGTACCGGTCGGCAACCAGCCCCTGCCCGCCGACCTGACCTGCGGTCAGCAGTGATCGTCCGGTCGCCCCGGGCGCGCCGTCGTGCAGCAGCGCGTCGATCCGCGGGCCATCCGCCGCTTCGAGCCTGCGGCACTGCCCACCGTGCACGAGCACCTTCTCGGCAAAGGCGCCGACGCCCAGCGACGGGATGAGCTCCCGCCCGTCCAGCAGCATCGGCCGGCGCGCCGCCACCGCCTCGCCGCCGCGGCCGAGGACGACGACGTCACCGGGTTCGAGGTCGACGCCGGGACCGGTCGACTCGACGACGCCGACGGCCTCATGGCCGAGCAGGACCGGTTGCGCGGCGCCGAGGTCCGGCAGGTCCAGGTCCATCCGGCAGATCCCGCAGGCCTGCACCCGAACCACGACCTCACCCGGCCCGGGATCCGGGACGAGGATCTCCGCGACCCAGACCGCGCCGTCCGCCGACCCGACGACCCCGAAGACCCGCTGCGCCATCGACGCCCGCCCCTTCACGCCCGGCCTACCCGCGCAGCAGCGAGCGGGCCATCACGATCCGCTGGATCTGGTTGGTTCCCTCGTAGATCTGGGTGATCTTCGCATCGCGCATCATCCGCTCGACCGGGAAGTCACGGGTGTAGCCGGCGCCGCCGAACAGCTGCACCGCATCCGTGGTGACCTCCATGGCCACGTCGGAGGCAAGGCACTTCGCCGAACTGGCCAGAAACCCGCTGTTCTTGTCGCCGCGTTCGGCGGCCGCGGCCGCGATGTAGACGAGGTTGCGGGCCGCCTCGACCTTCATGGCCATATCGGCCACCATGAACTGCACGCCCTGGAAGTCGGCGATCGTGCGGCCGAACTGGCGTCGTTCCTTGATGTAGGCCAGCGTGGCGTCCAGCGCGCCCTGGGCGATCCCGATCGCCTGCGCCCCGATCGTCGGTCGGGTGTGGTCGAGGGTACGAAGCGCCGTGCGCAGGCCGGTCCCCGGCTCACCGATGATCCGGGACACCGGGATCGCGCAGTTCTCGAAGGAGATCTCACGGGTCGGCGAGCCCTTGATCCCCATCTTGCGTTCCTTCGGGCCCACGATGAACCCGGGATCGTTGGCGTGCACGACGAACGCCGAGATCCCCTCGGACTTGCGGGCAGCCGTCGGGTCGGTCACCGCCATCACGGTGTACCAGGTCGACTCCCCGGCGTTGGTGATCCAGCACTTGGTGCCGTTCAGCACCCAGTGGTCGCCGTCGAGCACCGCCCTGGTCCGCATCGAGGCGGTGTCCGAACCGGCCTCGCGCTCGGAGAGGGCGTAGGAGATGCCGTCTGTGCCGGCCGCGATCGAGGGCAGCACCAACTGCTTGAGCTCCTCGGACGCGGCCAGCAGCAGAGGAACCGTGCCGAGCTTGTTCACCGCCGGGATCAGCGACGACGAGGCACAGGCCCGCGCCACCTCCTCGATCACGATGCACGCCGCGACCGCGTCGGCGCCTTGCCCGCCGTACTGCTCCGGGATGTGGATCGCGTGAAACCCGTTGCGCACCAGGGCCTCGTGCGCCTCTGCGGGCCACCGTTCCTGCTCGTCGACGTCGGCCGCGTGCGGAGCGATCTGCTTCTCGGCAAGCGCGCGGATCGCCTCGCGCAATGCGACGTGCTCCTCCGGGAGCTGAAACAGACCGCTGCTCTCAGACATGGTTCCTCGACTGTTCCGGGGCGCCGTCAGCGCGAATATTCGTAGAACCCGCGCCCGGCCTTCTTACCCAGCAGTCCGGCATCGACCATCCGCAGCAGCATGGGCGGCGGCGAGTAGAGCGGCTCCTTGAATTCCTCGTACATCGACTCGGCCACCGCCATGGTGGTGTCCAGACCGATCAGGTCGGCGAGCGCCAGCGGGCCCATCGGGTGGGCGCAGCCGAGCACCATCCCGTTGTCGATGTCCTCGGCGGAGGCGAACCCGGACTCGAACATGCGAATTGCGGAGAGGATGTAGGGGATGAGCAGTGCGTTCACGACGAACCCGGCGCGGTCCGTCGACCGTACAACCGTCTTGCCGAGCTTCGTGGAAACAAAGTCCTCGATACTGCTGCGGGTCTGCTCGTCGGTCAGCAGCGAGGGAATCAACTCGACGAGCCGCAGCACCGGCGCCGGGTTGAAGAAATGGACGCCGATGACCCGATGCGGCCGCTGCGTCGCCATTGCGAGCTTCATGATGGGAATGGACGAGGTGTTGGAGGCGAGCACCGCATCGGGGCTTTCCAGCACCTTGTCCAGGGTGCTGAACACGTCGACCTTGAGGGACTCGTCCTCGGCGATCGCCTCGATCACGAAATCCCGGTCGGCCATGTCGTCCAGGCTGGTGGTGAACCCGATCCGAGCGAGCGTTCCCGAGCCCTCTTCCGCCGAGAGCTTGCCAGCCTTCTGGGCCCGGCCGATCGACCTTTCGACACGCTGGCGGCCCGCGTCCACCGCCTGTTCGGTGATCTCACTGACCAGAACGTCCAGACCCGCCCGAGCACAAACCTCGGCAATTCCGGATCCCATGAGCCCGGCCCCGACGACGCCGACCCTGCTGATCTCGCTCAACTGGCCCTCCTCCTTTCCGATCCCGTGACATCATCGTCGCCGAGTCGGTGCCGAGCCGATAGCCACCACCATCGACAAATTGCCAGCACACGCCTTTGTGCTCCCACCACAAGCACCGAATCCGGGCGGCACCGGGCGGGGCGAGGCGGCGCCGACGCCCGGCTCAGGACGCCGGATCAGACGCGCCGGAGCGGGGT
Source organism: Pseudonocardia hispaniensis (assembly GCF_042658695.1). Taxonomy (NCBI): domain Bacteria; kingdom Bacillati; phylum Actinomycetota; class Actinomycetes; order Pseudonocardiales; family Pseudonocardiaceae; genus Pseudonocardia; species Pseudonocardia hispaniensis. Next base: position 197,423 of record NZ_JBHSQW010000039.1, read on the forward strand.
GCCGAGCGGCTGGCCGTCGGCCCGTTGCGAGTCGATGATCTTTACGGCGACGTGGGCGGCGAGCCGGTCGTCCGGGTTGGCCAGGTTGAGCGGAGTCAGCTGCTCGATCCGCTGGAGGCGGTAGGAGATCGTGTTGGCGTGCACTCCCAGCTGGCGAGCCGCCTGTTTGAGGCTGGCGTGCTGGTTGAGGAACACCGACAGGGTGCGCACCAGGTCGGTCTTGTGCGTGGCGTCGTAACGCAGCACCGCGCCCAGCACCTCGTCGGCGAACTGGCCGAGCTGGCGCAGGTCGCCGATCTGGAGCAGGAGCCGGTAGATACCCAGCTCGTCGTAGCGGACCAGCTGGCCGGCGCGCCCGATCCGGATCCCGATATCGGCCGCGTACTCGGCCTGGCGCATCCGTCGGGGCGCGAGCTCGGCCCGCCGGGTCGGCTCACTGATCCCGCAGGTCGCCTTCACTCCGATGGAGTGGTCGGCCAGGGTGGCGGCGAGGCTGCGCAGCGCCTCGGTCTCCCGGGCGCGGCCCGGCCCGCCCTCGGCGGTCTCCTCGGGAAGGACCATGACCGCCTCGGCGCCGCGGACGGTCACGGCGGCGCCGGGGACCGCCTCGGGAATCGCCGCGGCGAGCTCACCGAGCAGGTGCTGGATCTCCGGCGAGGCGGCGAAGACGCCGACTCCCTGGGTGCCCTCGGTCTGCGCCCTGATCACCCCGACCCGGAACGGCTGATCCTCGGCCAGCCCCAGCGAGGTCAGCTTGCGGCTCGCGTCCTCCCGGTCGAGGAAATGGCCGGAGACCAGCGCGTCGACGATGGCGCCCTGGTAGCGGCGGCCGAGGTCGATGGTGGTCTGCTCCTTGGCCAGGGTGAGCGCGAACAGGGTCGCGGCCTGGCTCACGACCAGCAGATCGGTGTCGTCGGTCTCGCCGCCGGCGGCATCCTCGAGGACGAGCAGATACCCCAGCTTCTGCTGCCCGACGGCGATCGGCGTGGCCAGACAGCCATGCGGCAGCACCGAGTCCGGCACCGCGGGGACCCGCAGCGGCCGGTTCTCGGCCGCCAACGCCCCCAACAGCCGCCGGATGCTCGGGTCGTCCGGGTTCCAGGTCGCCGCCGCGACGTCACCGCCACCGCCGCTGCAGTAGGCGCGCAGCTCGAACGAGGCGTCCAGCAGCACCACGGTCTTCACCAGCAGGCCCGCACACACCTGGGCCAGCTCATGTGCGTTCGCCCCCTGCAGCGCGGCGTCGGCGATCTCGTCGCACAGCGCGATGACGCGCCGGTAGACCGAGTTCTGCCGGGACAGGCCGCTGATCACATCGGGGTACATCTGCACGTCGTCGATCAGTGGCGTAGCCTCCTTCGTCTCCACCCGGTACCGGGCCCCGCCGCGCCGCACGTCCGATGCCCTCATCGCGCCGCTCCCATCCGGCTCAGCTGGCTGACCAGCCCGACGACGCCCGAGTCCGCATGGCTCGGCCCGTGCACCAAGATCCCGGCCGCATGGCCGGCCAGCTTCTCCGCCGCCTCGAAGGCCAGGTCGATGCGCTCGACCGGGTCGTCGTCGCGCAACCGCGGCAGCAGCGCCGAGGGGACCGCGGCGTTGGCGTTCTCGTGGGTCCGGCGGGCGATCGTCGCCACGTCGCCGAACGGCGCGATGGCTGCGATCACCGGCGTGTCCACCCCGCGTTCGCGCAGCTCACCGATGGCCCTCAGCGCCTCGTCCACGTCGTAGATCACCTCGGTGACGAAGAAGTGAGCACCCGCGCGCGCCTTCTCGACCGCGCGGTCGAGCTCCCAGCGCTTGTCCACCGCCGCGGTCCGCAGCGACGCGCCGATGACGAACCGGGTGCGGACCGAGGTCGACACCCCTCGCCAGTCCACGCCGTCGTTGAGGGCCGACAACGCCCCGATCAACCGGACCGAATCGACGTCCCACAGCGAGCCCGGGTCCGGATAGTCGCCGACCACCCGCGGGGCACCCGTGCGGCACAGGACCATCCGCAGCCCCAGCGCGTGCGCACCCAGCAGGTCGGCCTGCAGCGCCGAGAGGCTGCGGCCCGCGGTCTCGATCTGCAGGATGACGTCGGCCTCCACCCGCTCCCGCAGCAGCACCGCCGCCGCCAGCGGGTTGACCCGGGTGGCGGGCGGATCCGGGTCGATGACCGCGAGCAACCGGGCACCGGCCTTGATGAGCTCCTTGCCCTGCGTCACGAACTGCGCGACCTGCTCGCCGTGCGGGGCGCGGGTTCCGCTGAGCACCACGAACTCGCCGGGGAACTGCCAGGCCATCGGCGACGACTCGGGATCCGCGGCCGGTGCCGCGGCGGCCCGCACCACCGGTCGCTCGACGACCTGCTCCCGGGCCTGGGGCAGCGGCACCAGCCCGGACACGGACTTCACCATCGCCCGGGTGTGCGCCGGCGTCGTCCCGCAGCAGCCGCCGACGATGGTCGCCCCCTTCGCCACGAGTTGGGCCGCGGCCTCGGCGAAATAGTCGACATTATGCGCGTAGCGCAGCGCCCGGCCCAGCCGACGGGGGGTGCCCGCGTTGGGCTGCACCGACACCGGCAGCGTCGTGGCCGACGCGAGCCCGGCCACGACCTCCTGCAGCACCGCGGGCCCGACCGTGCAGTTGGCGCCGATCGCCGCGAGGTCGTACTCGGACAGCACCGAGGCGACCTCGGCCGGTTCCTCCCCGCGCAGGGTTCGCCCGTCATCACCGAAGGTCAACTGGGCGATCACCGGGACATCGCATTCATCGAGCGCCACCTCAACCGCCTGGACCAGCGACTCGATCTCGCCGAACGTCTCCAGAATGATCAGGTCCACCCAGTCGGCGAGCGCCGCGATCTGCTCGCGAAGCACCGATGCACGCTCGGCGTCCGGGATGCGGGTCACCAGCGCGGCGCTCATCGCCGGCCCCACACTTCCGGCGATCTTCACCCAGGGTGCGTCCTCGGCCGCCTCCCGAGCCAGCCGCGCGCCGGCGATGTTGATCTCGGTGACGCGGTCGGCGAGCCCGGCTGAGGCCAGCCGCAACCGGTTGGCGTCGAACGTGTTGGTCTGCAGGATGCGCGCACCCGCGCCGACGTAGGCGGCGTGCAGGTCGCGGACCAGCTTCGGGCGCCCGACGTTGAGCTTGGACAGCGACTGGTCCAAGGGGATCCCCGCCGCGTGCAGCATCGTCCCGACCGCCCCGTCGGCGACCACCACCTCACCGGCGGGGAACACCGCGCGCCCGGCCGCGCCCTGTCGATCGCTCATCACGCGTCCACCACCCTGTGCCCAACGAGTCCCGCCCGCATCGGAGCTGGATCGCCACGATCACCTTGCCACTGCGCGCCTGTCAATCGCCCTGGAGCAACTCCTTGAGCAGCGCATCCACCTGGGCGGTCTCGATGAGGAAGCCGTCATGCCCGAACGGTGAGTCGATGACCCGCACGTCGTCGCTGCCCGGGATGCCCGCGGCCAGCTCGGCCTGCTGAGCCAGCGGGTAGAGCCGGTCGGAGCTCACACCCGCGACGAGCGTACGTGCCCGCACCCGACGCAGTGCCGCCGCCAACCCGCCGCGGTCGCGCCCGACGTCGTGTGCGTTCATCATCCGGGTGAGCGTGACGTAGGAGCCGGCGTCGAACCGCCAGATCAGCTTCTGGGCCTGATGGTCCAGATAGGACTCCACCGCGTAACGGCCGCCCCGCCAGGGATGTTCGCCGACCTGGTGCTGACGGCCGAACCGGGTGGACAGCTCCGCCGCGCTGCGGTAGCTCAGATGCGCGATCCGGCGGGCAGTGCCCAGCCCCACGTGCGGCCCGCGTCCGGGCGCGGCGCCGTAGTAGTCGCCGCCTCGCCAGCCGGGGTCGCCCTCGATCGCGGCGAGCTGGGGGGCGCACCAGGCGATCTGGTCCGCGCTCGACGCGGCAGGGCTCGCCAGCAGAAACAGCCCGTCGACGCGGTCGGGCTCGCTGACCGCCCATTCCAGCGCCCGCATGCCGCCCATCGACCCGCCGATGACCGCGGCCCACCGATCGATGCCGAGCCGGTCGGCGAGCACGACCTCGGCCGCCACCGTGTCGCGCACCGTGAGCAGCGGGAACCTGCTTCCCCAGGCGCGGCCGTCCCCGGCGGGGGAACTCGGTCCGGTGCTGCCCTGGCATCCGCCGAGCACATTCGGGGCCACCACGAACCAGCGCTCGGGGTCGAGCGCGCGGCCCGGACCGATCAACCCGTCCCACCAGCCGGGCGTGGGGTGCCCCGGCGCGACGGCGCCCGCAACGTGGCTGTCGCCCGTCAGCGCGTGCAGCACCAGGACCGCGTTGCTGCGATCGGGAGCGAGCTGTCCCCACGTTTCGTAGGCGAGCTGGATGCTGGGCAGCATCCCGCCCGCCTCGAGCGGGAAGGGCCCGGGGATCGAGATCCACTGCCTGCGACCGACCGGGTCACCGATCCGCCACGCACCGCTGGCCGGGGGAGCCAGCAGCCGCCGACGCGTCCCACCGATCGGACCCGCGAAGTACAGCTCCGTGTTCGAACTCGCGGCGAACAGCCACGCGTCCATGTTCTCCGAGTCGTCGACGGAACTCACATCGATACTCATCGTCTCAGTCCCTGCGACTCGGTAGCCTGCACGTCAGCAGAGGCACCACCGGTCGTCGGGATCACCGCCGGCGTTCCCGCGCCGCGCGCGCGAACCCGGCATACCTGGTGCGGCATGGATACCTCCCGGCGAGTGCCACCCGGTCGGGCCGGCACTCGGACATCTGTACGGACAATTGTATCATGACCTGCGTCACAAGCGAAGGTTTCGACCCATTGGGTGACGGTCCGAGACGCCGTCTACCTGCGATTCAAGCTTTTCCCAATGACTGAATGTTCGCTACTACCACCGTTGGTTCAGGAGAGCTGAGGGACCGCCGCCGCGGGGCTGACGCAGCTCCACGAGGCCGTGAGCCCGGGTCCGGCGGTACCGCCGCCGTCCCGCCACTGCCCGCCGACACCCGCCTGGCACCGTCGCGCATCGTGCGGCTGCCCGGCCGCCGCGAACAGCTCACCCGCCGTCTGCAGCAACCGGGCTGCCCGGTCCGGTCGCCCGACTGCGGCGGCGAGCGACGCCTCCGCCTCGGCGATCGCCGCGTGCCAGGCCCCACCGAGCCAGATCGGCTGCGCGATGTCCTTGGCGAGCCCCAGGTAGTGCTCGGCGCGGTCGAGCTGATCGGCATGGACACAGGCCACCACCGCGGGCACCGCGAAGGTCATGGTGCACATCCGGCAGACCTCGGTCGGGCCGACGATCGCGGACTCCGCCTCATCGACGATGTGGATCGCGTCCGGCGGATCGGCGGCGTTGACCATCGTGCCGTAGATGCGGGGCAGCAGATGCCGTCCGAGCAGCGTCGAATGACGGGCCAGCTCCAGCGCCTGGGCCAACAGCTCGCGGGCTTCGCCGGCCCGCCCGCCGAGCAGGACCGCCTCAGCGCGGCGCTGCAGGGCCAACGACTGACCGGCCGACGAACCGACCCGCCGGTGCAGCTCCGCCCCCTGACGGAGATGTTCCTCCGCGGCGTCGAGATTGCCGGTCAGCAGTTCGGCTTCGCCGAGGATCACGGTCGCGAACGCCTCACCCCGGCCGGCACCGCTGCGCTTGGCCGTCTCCCGTAGCCGTACGGCGAAGTCGATGAGCTCGCCGTAGGGTCGGTCGCCGTAGAGGTAGTGCTCGACGACGCAGAGGTGACCGTCGTGCACACTCGCCGCGAGCTGCGGCAGCTTACTGGTGTCCAGCAGGTCGAGCTCGATCTGATGCTGCCACTCCCCCCGGCTGTGCGCGACCAGGGCGCGCAGCGTCGCCGCGCTCGTCAGCTCCGCGGCCAACCCCTCGTCGATGGCGATCCGCCGGGCCTGCTCCGCACAGCGCTCAGCCACCCGCAGGTCACCGGAGGCAGTGGCCGCGAACCCGCGGGCGACGAGCAGGTCGACCCGCTCGGCCGGGGTGGCCGCCACCAACCCGTCGAGCGCACGGGTCGCGGTGGTCAGGTCACCCAGGACGACCGCAGCCCGGGCCTGCCGGATACGCAACCGCCTGCGCCGCTTGCCCCTGGCCGCGTCGATCGCGTCGGTGAACGCGGCCAGCGAGGTCCGCTCGCCCGCCGCGAACAGGCAGTTGGCCCGCAGCTCCAGCAGCGACGGCCGGCGCGGGGCGTGTTCGAGCGCCCGCTCGACGAAGGCCCTGGCCTCGGCGACCGCCCCGGCCGCCGCCGCATCGAGCGCCGCCCGCTCGAGCCACGGCACCGCCTCGGTGCCCGCCTCGGCGCCGAGCAGGTGATGCGCGATCCGCCCGGGCGCCGCCCCGGCCTTGACCAGCGCCTCGGCGGCGCAGCGGTGAGTGGCCCGGCGCCGGTGCGCGGGCAGCGACGCCAGCAGCGTCTCCCGCAGGATGGCGTTGCGGAACCGGTACCCACCCGGAGTCTCGATCACGACGCCGACCTGCAGGGCGGCGTCGAGCAGGTCGAACAGCTCCGTCTGGTTCAGCCCGGCGAAGGCGGCCAGCTCGTCGGCGGAGAACCGGACGCCGGCGACCGCGACCCGCTGCAGCGCCGAGCGGAGCGTGGGCTCCAGTTCGCCCAACCGGGTCTCGACGATCTCGCACAACCTGCGCGGCAGGGACAGCGAGCCATCCGGGCCGATCGCCGAGGCGAGCTCCTCGGTGAAGAACGGGTTCCCCTCGGCCATCCGGTAGATCGCACTGAGGGTCGCGTCCGGCAGCTCGGAGCCCGCCACGGTTCGCACGATCGACGCGGAGTCGGCCGGGGAGAGCGGTGCCAGCTCGATCTCCGTCGCCCCTTCACCCGCCAACAGGTTCGCGCACAACCTGGAGGCGGTGGTCGAGAGCATGTCGCGCTGGTAGGCGAGCACGATCAGCATCCGCCCGTAGCGCGCCGCCCTGGCGACGTAATGCACCAGCTGGATGGTCGCCTCGTCGACGAGATGGAGGTCGTCGATCCAGAACACGACGCCGCGCTCCATGGCGGCATTGGCCAGCAGCTGGCTCGCCGCGAGCAGGATCGGCTGTCGACCCCGAACCTCGGCGCCCGACGGGGACGGCGCACTGCGGCCGAAGAGCCGGGCCAGTCCCTCCCTGGCCGGTTCGGACAGCGCCTCGGCCAGGTCCGGACGCTCGCGCAGCACCCGGTCGAACGCCTCGACGATCGGCGCCCACGGCGCCGCCCCGTCGATCTGGCTGGGGCTGCCGCGCAGCGTCGTCCAGCCGAGCTGGCCGGCCCTGCCGAGCAGCGCCTCGCAGAACCGCGTCTTGCCGATCCCGATGTCCCCGGTCACGAGCAGGGTTCCGCCGCGACCGGAGCCGGCCTGTTCCAGGGCCCTCCGGGCCCGTCCCAGCTCGAGGTCCCGGCCGACCATCGGCGGCGGCGCGTACCGCACCGGGGCGAGGACGGGCGTCGCGTCGACCAGCTCGCGCCACAGCGCGAGCGACTCGCGGTCGGGACGCAGGCCGAGCTCGGACAGCGAAGCGCGCAGCTGCTGCCACTGGCGAAGAGCAGCGTGCCGGCGGTCCTGGCGCAGCAGGTCGCGGATGATCTCCCGATGCGCCTGTTCGTCGCCCGGCTCGAGGCGGACCAGGTCCTCCCAGCGATTCGCCCGGCGCAGCAGGTCGAGGTAGCGGTGCCGCAGCCGCTCCCTGGGTTCGGCCGCCCATTCGGCGTAGAGGTCCTCGGGCAGCAGGCCGGCGCCGTAGCACTCCGCCGCCTTCGCGCACAGCTGCAGGTCACCGGACTCGATCGCGCGGCGGGCCTGCCGGTCGAAGACCTCCACGTCGGTGGACAGGTTCGCCGCGGGCCACAGGTGCACCCAGCCCCCGCGCAGCACCACGGCCTCCTTGGAGCCCAGCGCCTTGCGCGCGTACGAGGCCGCCTTGTGCAGGTTGGCGAGGGCGGCATCGGGCTCGAGGTGGTCCCACAGCACCTCGACGACCTCTTCCCGGTGCCGCCGGTGCTGCGGGGCCAGCGCGAGCAGCTTGACCAGCTCGGCCGCCCTGCGGTTCTCGGTCAGCTCACCGATCCAGCAGCCGTCGACCGTCACGTGGAAGCTGCCGAGCAGGCCGACGTGCACCTCCGGCGTCCGGACTTCCCTGTCCATGATCTCCGACCTCCGCCGTTGGAAGTTTGCGCAGCGCGATCGAATGCCGTCCCCCGCCGGATGTGGCTGTCGCCGGCATCCGGTGATTCGGACGCCGGCGACCATGCCCGATAACTCAGTCCCTGGGCAAGGGCATCGCCAGCCTGCTGGTCACGATGCCGGTGTTCAGCCCGATGGTCCGCAGACCACCGAAGAACCGAGCGTGCTCGATCTTGCAGCACCTGTCCATGACCACGGGCTTCCCGGCGGCGCGGAACAGCTCCGCCGCCTCCTCGTTGACGACGCCGAGCTGGCACCAGAGCACCTTCGCGTCGATCTCGAGCGCCTGCTTGGCAATCTCGAGCACCTCGTGCGACGGCCGGAAGATATCGACGATCTCGATGGGCCGCGGGTGGTTGGCCGCGGCGTCGAGCAGGTCGCCGTACACCCTCCGGCCCAGGATCTCCTTGCCGGCCTGGCTCGGGTTGATCGGGACGATGTCATAGCCGTTCGCGGCCAGGTAGATCGCCGCGAACGAGCTGGCATTGAAGTAGTTGGAGCTCAGGCCCACCATCGCGATCGTCCGGTTCGACATCAGGATCTGATACCGCTCCGACGGCAGCATGCCCAGGTTGTTGCGTTCTCCGACTGCGGTCACGTCCGGGTCTCCAATCGGTTCCGGTTCGAAGGGTTCGGGACGGTCATCCGTGGAACGGTGCGCCGAAGGCCTTCGACATGATCGAGTGCCCCAGACCGTTCTGCTCGGCGCCGTCCCGGGGCAGCGCGGCCAGCTCGCCGGGCCGCTTCGCCGCGGCGAGTGCCTGGTCCAGGTCCCAGATGATGTCGTCCACGTCCTCGATGCCGATGGAGACGCGGATCATCTCCGGCCCGATCCCGGCCGACCGCAGGTCGTCGTCGGACAGCTGCTGATGGGTCGTGGACGCCGGGTGGATGACCAGCGACTTGGCGTCACCGACGTTGGCCAGGTGGCTGAACAGCTGGACGGCCTCGATGAACTTCCGGCCGGCCTCCCGGCCACCCTTGATCCCGAAGGTGAAGATCGAGCCGGCGCCCTTCGGCAGGTACTTCTTCGACAGCTCGTGGTACGGGTTGTTCTTCAGCCCCGGGTAGTTGACGTACTCCACGTCCGGGTGCTGCTCGAGGAACTCCGCCACGGTCTGCGCATTGCGCACATGGCGTTCCATGCGCACGTGCAACGTCTCCAGACCCTGCAGCATCAGCCACGCCACCTGGGGCGCCATCATCGGACCGTAGTCGCGCAACATCTCGGCGCGGCACTTCAGCAGCCAGCTGAAGTCGCCGAAGTACTCGAAGAACTTCAGGTTGTTGTAGCCCTTGGCCGGCTCGGTCATCCCCGGGAACTTCCCGTTGTCCCAGGGGAAACGACCGGCGTCGACGATCACGCCGCCGAGGGCGGTGCCGTGGCCGCAGATGAACTTGGTGGCCGAGTGCAGGACGATGTCCGCCCCCCATTCCAGGGGGTTGCACAGGTAGGGCGAGGCGAAGGTGTTGTCGATGATGAGCGGGACCCCGACCTCGTGGGCCAGATCGGCGAGCGGCTCGATGTCGACGAGGTCGATCGTCGGGTTGCCCATCACCTCCGCGTAGAAGGCCTTCGTGTTCGGGGTGACGGCCGCCTTCCACTGGTTCAGGTCCGAGGCGTCGACGAATCGGGCGTTGATCCCGACCTTGCGGAAGCTGACGTCGAACTGCTGGAAACTTCCGCCGTAGAGGGTGCGGGAGGAGACGAACTCGTCGCCCGCCTCCATCAGCGTGAACAGGGCCAGGTGTTGACCCGCCTGTCCGGAGGCGGTGGCGACCGCGCCGATGCCCTTCTCCAGCGCCGCGACCCGCTCCTCGAACACCGCCGTCGTCGGGTTCATGATCCGGCTGTAGACGTTGCCGAACCGTTGCAGGGAAAAGAGGTTCGCGGCGTGGTTCGTGTCCTCGAATACGTAGGCGCCCGTCTGGTAGATCGGCACCGTCCTACATCCGGTCACCGGGTCGGGCCGCTGGCCGGCGTGCACCGCCAGCGTGTCCATACCGAACTGCCTGTCTTCCATCGGGTACCTCCCAGGGGCGCCGATCCGGCCGCCGGCGGGGCGGAACACCGCCCGGCCGAGCGGCACTGAGGCCGCCGCCGCCCTACGTCGCAGGGATCTTCTACCTCGACCGGAGGCTACGGACGGAACCTTCTTGAAACCTCCGCCACCACCATGCGCGGCGCGTCTACCAGCCGCGGCCGGCGTACCGCTGCTCCGCGGGAAGGTCCGGAATGTTGATCCCGACCATCGGCTCCCCCAACCCCCGCGACACCTTCGCCAACACATCCGGA
>NZ_JBHSQW010000040.1:0-991 GCF_042658695.1 Pseudonocardia hispaniensis
CTGAGAGAGTGTTGTGAAACCTCGTGGTCACTCGGCGTGGTGACTGTGGTAGTGGCGAGCGCTGATTGATCATCCGGTGGAGTGTGTGTCTGCACCTGTAAGCCCGCGTATGACTCCTCGGTCACGGATGGGCAGTGGGCGGTGATCGAGCCACTGCTGCCCAGGACGAACCCGAGCCTGGGTGGGCGCCCGGCGGTGCATTCCCGCCGCTTGATCATCGACACGATCAGCTACGTGCTGGCCAGTGGGTGTGCCTGGCGGCTCGTGCCGCACGATCTCGCCCCCTGGAACACCGCCTACCAGGTGTTCTCGGCCTGGACCGCCGACGGCACCTGGGACCGGATCCACGATGTGTTGCGCGACCGGGTCCGCGACCGCGACGGCCGGGATCCGCAGCCCTCGGCCGCGGTGCTGGACTCCCAGTCGGTCAAGACCAGCGAGGGTGGCGAGGAGATCGGCTACGACGCCGGCAAACGCATCCGTGGCCGCAAGCGGCACTTGCTCGTGGACACCCTCGGGCTGCTGCTGGTCGGGATCGTGCACTCGGCATCGGTGCAGGATCGGGCCGGTGCCCGGCGCGTGCTGAGCGGGATCCGGCGCCGGTTCCCGGTGCTCGGGCTGGTCTGGGTCGACGGCGGCTACGTCAACTCCGTGGACGCCGGCCTGGTTTCCTGGGCCCGCCGGTGGGAGAACCTGGAGGTCGTGGCGGTGCCGCGCCATGCGGACGTGAAAGGGTTCCAGGTGCTGCCCCGCCGGTGGGTGGTGGAGAGAACCTTCGGCTGGTTGACGAGGTGCAGACGCTTGGCACGCGACTACGAACGCAAGACCGACCACGCCGAAGCCATGATCAAGTTCGCGATGATTCGGCTCATGGCCGCCCGCCTCGCAGGCGAGGACCTGGAACCTCAAGGACCGATCGAGACCGAGGCCGCCCGCCGCCTAGCAGACGAGCATCAGGACTGATCTCCCGGGTTCCCCAACACTCTCTGAG
>NZ_JBHSQW010000041.1:0-32140 GCF_042658695.1 Pseudonocardia hispaniensis
AGGCGAGGACCTGGAACCTCAAGGACCGATCGAGACCGAGGCCGCCCGCCGCCTAGCAGACGAGCATCAGGACTGATCTCCCGGGTTCCCCAACACTCTCTGAGGCGGCGGCCCGGGCCCTCGACCCCGAGGCAGCCACCAGACGGTGAGGGCTAGGCTGCCCCGCGTGATCCCCGAGGACCTCCGCTACACCGATGCCCACGAGTGGGTCCGAGAGCTGGGCGACCGAGTCGTCCGCGTCGGCATCACCGACTACGCGCAGCAGCAGCTCGGCGATGTCGTGTTCGTCCAGCTACCCGCCGTCGGAGAGACCTTCGCCGCCGGTGACGTGCTCGGCGAGGTCGAGTCCACCAAGTCGGTTTCCGATATCTACGCTCCCCTTCCCGGCGAGGTCGTCGCCGTGAACGAGGCGTTGGAAGGCAGCCCGGAGCTGATCAACTCAGGGCCGTATGAGGCCGGCTGGATGATCGAGCTCAAGCTCGCCGAGGGCGCTTCCGCCTCGCTGGATGATCTGCTCGACGCGGCGGCCTATCAGCAGCTGACCGAAGGGTCATGATCCTGGCGCGCACGGTAGGTTTGTCTGGTGGCGCGGAGAGGACCGGGCCGTCCAACCACACACCCCAGGAGGAGACCCCGAGGTGACCACGAACGACGGGCCCGGCGTGCCGCCGGAGCGTGCTCCGGAAACCACGTCGGTCTTCCGGGCGGACTTCCTCGCCGACGCTGAGCGGGCGGCGCCGGAGCAGCAGGTCTCCGGCGTCGACGCGCTGCCCCCGGGCTCCGCGCTGCTGGTGGTCAAACGCGGTCCGAATGCCGGTTCCCGTTTCCTGCTCGACCGGTCGACGACCAGCGCGGGTCGCCACCCCGACAGCGACATCTTCCTGGACGATGTCACCGTCTCCCGGCGTCACGCGGAGTTCCGCCGCGACGGAGGGGAGTTCGTCGTCGTCGATGTGGGAAGTCTCAACGGCACCTATGTCAACCGGGAACCGGTCGACACCGCGGTTCTCGCGAACGGAGACGAGGTGCAGATCGGCAAGTTCCGGCTCGTCTTCCTGACCGGGCCACGCGGAACGGGTGCAGGTCACCGCTGAGCGCGACTGTGATTTGGCCGCGAACTGCCCGTCCGGAGGCGCGCGCGGCAGGGATCGCCCGTGTAGCGTCGGGGGCGTCAACGCCGGGCGGTACACCGGAGTCACGCGGTTCCGGCAATCGAACGGTGTGCGGACGCACGATGGGTGAGGAGGGCGCACATGAGTGAGATGCGCGTCGTGGGTGTCAGGGTCGAACTGCCCGCGAACCAGCCCATCCTCCTGTTGCGGGAGACGAACGGAGACCGGTACCTGCCGATCTGGATCGGATCGGTGGAGGCCACCGCCATCGCGCTGGAGCAGCAGGGTGTCAAGCCCGCCCGACCGCTGACCCACGATCTGTTGAAGGACGTGATCAGCGCGCTCGGGCGCCGCTTGGAGCAGGTTCGGATCACGGATCTGCAGGAGGGCACCTTCTACGCCGAGCTGATCTTCGACGGCGGGATCACGGTGTCCGCGCGACCGAGCGACTCGGTGGCGTTGGCCCTGCGGGTCGGGGTACCGATTCACGCGGCGGAGAGCGTGCTCTCCGAGGCGGGACTCGTGATCCCCGATGAGCAGGAGGACGAGGTCGAGAAGTTCCGGGAGTTCCTCGACTCGGTGTCCCCGGAGGACTTCCGCGGCGCCCAGCCCGGTTAGGGCGAGCCCGGTAGGGGTTGGGACCTGCGATAGTTGATCATTGTCGGACGGTGGGCCGCCAGGACCGACCGAGAAGGCCTGGGCGTGGATCGAGCCGCTGCTGCCACCGGCCGCGAATCGGGGACGGTGCCGACGTCCACGGGGACGTCCTCGGCAGGTTCCGAGGCGGGCTGACGGCGAGATCCACAGACCGACAGGGCACACCGGAGGGCGGGTTGTCACCCGCGGCGGGTGACCGGCGTCGGCGCGGCACATTGACCGGCCGCTCGTGCCCGCTTACCGTCAGCATCATCGAGCTGATCAGCGGGACGAGCGCGCCGCAGGCGCTTGGCCCGGCGGGAGGGAGTGCCGTGGATGCGTCGCCGCCCCACGGGCCTGAGCAGGGTGAGCTCTTCCCCGATCCGCTGCTCGGCGACGGGCTCGACGGTCTGCCCGATCAGCTGGTCGGTTTTCGCGGGCCGACGGCCTGCCAGATCGTGGGCATCACGTACCGTCAGCTCGACTACTGGGCGCGCACGGGGCTGGTCGCCCCGTCGATCAGGGGAGCTGCGGGATCCGGCAGCCAGCGGCTCTACTCCTTCAAGGACGTGCTGGTCCTGAAGGTCGTCAAACGACTGCTCGACGCCGGCGTCTCGCTGCAGAACATCCGGGTGGCGGTCGAGCACCTGCGCCGCCGCGGGATCCGGGACCTGGCCGGTATCACGCTGTTCAGCGACGGGACGACCGTCTACGAGTGCTCCTCACCGGAGGAGGTGGTCGACCTGTTACAGGGTGGCCAGGGCGTGTTCGGCATCGCCGTGTCCGGGGCGATGCGCGAGATCAGCGGGTCCATCAAGGACTTTCCGACCGAACGCGTCGACGGGGGCACGGTCGATGACGCCCCGGAGGACGAGCTCTCGCGCCGCCGCGCCCGCCGCGCCATCAGTTGATCCACGCTCCGTCGCTGAGTCCGGCTCGCGTGCCCGCGCCGTGACCACCGTTCCGATCCGGTACCGCACAGCGCGCCCGGATGATGCCGCCGGGCCGCCTCACGACCGATCGCCCGCCGCAGGCCAGTTACGGCTAAGCTCGCCCACGTAGTCGCCGAACCCGCGCGGGAGAGACCCGGACAACCGGGCGCCGAAGGAGCAACTCCTCCCCGGAACCTCTCAGGCAGGAAGGACCGCGTGGTGGAGACGCCTCTGGAAAGTGACGGTCGCCGCCCGCGGCGGTCGTCCGCCGACGGGGAAAGCCGGGCCAGGCACGCCGCGCGCCGGGTGAATCTCTCAGGCACTCCGATTGCGGGGTATCGACAGAGGGGGAGGGTAACCCCGAGTGCCTGCGTTCCCGGAGGTCGACCCGATGAACACCGAGCCCCGTTTGCATCCCCGTGAGTCGCTGGCCGCGCTCGAACGGGGCCTCCCGTTCGAGCATCGTCACATCGGGCCGCGCGCCGACGAGCTCGAGCGGATGCTCGCGGTCATCGGCGTGGCCTCGCTCGAGGAGCTGGCGGATCGGGCCGTACCCGCTTCGATCCGCGATCGCGAACCGGTCCCGTCGTCGCTTCCCGCGCCGGCGTCCGAGGACGAGATGCTTGCCGAGCTGCGCGTTCTGGCCCAGCGCAATACCGTCACCGTCCCGATGATCGGGCTCGGCTATTCCGGAACCCGGACGCCGCCGGTGATCCGCAGGCATGTGCTGGAGAACCCGGCGTGGTACACCGCCTACACGCCCTACCAGCCGGAGATCAGCCAGGGCAGGCTCGAGGTGCTGCTGGCGTTCCAGACCATGGTCTCCGATCTGACCGGGTTGCCGGTGGCCGGAGCGTCGCTGCTCGACGAGGCGACCGCCGCCGCCGAGGCGATGGCGCTGCTGCGGCGCGCCGGCAGGTCCGCCAGCCCCCGGTTCGTGGTCGACGCCGACACCGTGCCGCAGACCCTTGCGGTGCTCCGCACCCGCGCCGAGCCGCTCGGGATCGAGCTCGTCGTTCATGACCTGGGAGACGGGCTACCCGACGGTGAGTTCTTCGGCCTGCTGCTCAGCTATCCCGGCGCATCGGGCTCCGTCGCCGATCCCGGGCCCCTGGTCGAGGCCGCCCACCAGCGCGGGGCCCTGGTCGCCGTCGCGGCCGACCTGCTCGCGCTGACGTTGCTGCGCGCACCCGGCGAGCTCGGCGCCGACGTCGCGCTCGGCTCGACCCAGCGCTTCGGCGTGCCACTGGGTTACGGCGGCCCGCACGCCGGATACCTCGCGGTGCAGCAAGGACTGGCTCGTCAGCTGCCCGGTCGGCTGGTCGGGTTGTCCCGCGACATCGACGGCAGCCCGGCGCTGCGGCTGGCGTTGCAGACCCGCGAACAGCACATCCGCCGCGAGAAGGCCACCAGCAACATCTGTACCGCTCAGGTCCTGCTCGCGGTCGTCGCGGCCTGCTACGCGGTCTACCACGGGCCCGACGGGCTTCGCCGGATCGCGCGCCGGGTTCACCGGATGGCTGCGGTACTGGCTGCCGGGTTGCGCGGCGGCGGTGCCGAGATCGTGCACGATGCCTACTTCGACACCGTGCTGGCCCGGGTTCCCGGGCGGGCGGGCGAGATCGTCTCCGCGGCCCACGAGGCGGGGATCGCGCTGCGTCTGGTGTCCGATGACGTCGTCGGCGTCGCCTGCTCCGAGCTGACGACCGTCGCGCACCTGAAGGCGGTGTGGGCGGCGTTCGGGGCCGGTGTCGAGAACGTCGAGGCGCTCGACGAGGCAACCGGGGACGCGCTGCCCGGCACGTTGCTGCGGGAGTCGCCGTACCTGACCCATCCGGTGTTCCACGAGCACCGCAGCGAGACCGCGTTGATGCGCTGGCTGCGTCGGCTCGCCGACGCCGACTTCGCGTTGGACCGGACGATGATCCCGCTCGGTTCCTGCACGATGAAGCTGAACGCGACCGCCGAGATGGAGCCGATCAGCTGGCCGGAGTTCGCCGAGCTGCATCCGTTCGCTCCGGAGGCCGACGCGACCGGGACGCGGGAGCTCATCACCCAGCTCGAGCGCTGGCTGGCCGAGCTCACCGGCTACGCCGCGGTGTCCGTGCAGCCGAACGCGGGCAGCCAGGGGGAGTTCGCCGGGCTGCTGGCCATCGCGGCGTACCACCGCGCCCGAGGCGAGGCGCACCGCGATGTCTGCCTCATCCCGGCCAGTGCCCACGGCACCAACGCCGCGTCGGCCGTGATGGCCGGGCTGCGGGTGGTCGTGGTGGGGACCGACGCGGCGGGCAACGTCGATCTCGATGACCTGCACACGAAGATCGACGAGCATCGCTCCGTGCTGGCCGCCCTGATGATCACCTACCCGTCGACGCACGGGGTGTACGAATCCGCGGTCCGCGAGGTCTGCGACGCGGTGCACGCGGCCGGCGGCCAGGTCTATGTCGATGGCGCGAACCTCAATGCCCTGGTCGGGCTGGCGAGACCGGGAGCGTTCGGGGGTGATGTGAGCCACCTGAACCTGCACAAGACCTTCTGCATTCCCCATGGCGGAGGCGGCCCCGGGGTGGGCCCGGTCGCGGTCGCCGAGCATCTGGTGCCGTACCTGCCCGGCCGCGGGATCGTCGGCCCGGTGTCCGCGGCGCCGTACGGGAGCCCCGGAGTGCTGCCGATCTCCTGGGCGTACCTGCGGATGATGGGGGACGACGGGCTGCGCCGGGCCACGCTGTGCGCGGTGGCGGCCGCGAACTATGTGGCGGCGCGGCTGCGCGAGTACTACCCGGTGCTCTTCGTCGGGGAGAACGGGTTCGTCGCCCACGAGTGCATCCTGGACCTGCGCGGTATCACCAAGGCCACCGGTGTCACGGTCGATGACGTGGCCAAGCGGCTGACCGACTACGGCCTGCACGCACCGACCATGTCGTTCCCGGTCCCCGGAACGCTGATGGTGGAACCGACCGAGAGTGAGGATCTCGCCGAGCTCGACCGCTTCATCGACGCCATGATCGGTATCAAGGGCGAGATCGACCGGGTCGCGGCGGGGGAGTGGCCGGTGGAGGACAACCCGTTGCGCGGGGCTCCACACACGGTGGCGTGTCTGGTGGACAAGTGGGACCACCCGTACCCGAGGGAGCTTGCTGCCTATCCCGCGGGCGTTACCTCAGGGGTGCACGGTCGGAAGATCTGGCCGCCGGTCCGGCGGATCGACGGGGCCTACGGCGACCGCAACCTGCAACTGCGTTGCCTGTGAGTGCGGAACGGTGTCTGAACACCGTTCCGCACTCACGAGTCCCGCCGATCTGCGCGGAAGCGCTCGCCGGACCGCTGCGGTGAAACGGCGTCGCTGACCTGGCGGCACAGCGCGAGCAGCCGCGCCCGCAGGGGTGCGGCGCGTTCGGCGAACCCCGCTTGGGCGCGGGCGTACTCGGCCCGTCCGGCGGGAGTCTCGATCCGGACCGGTGCGAAGCCGAGGTCGGCCAGGTCGTACGGGCTGGCGCGCATATCGAGTTCGCGCACCGCGACGGCCAGCTCGAAACAGTCCGCGAGGAGCTCCGACGGGCACGCCGGGCCCAGCTTGTACGCCCATTTGTAGAGATCCATGGTGGCGTGCAGGCAGCCCGGTTGCTCGAGGTGGATCTGGTCCTCGCGCCGTGGCGAGACGGCGTTGCGCGGACGGGCAGCTGGGGTGAAGAAGCGGAACGCGTCGAAGTGGGTGCACCGCACGGAGAGCGACTCGACGACGGCGTCGGTGCCCTCCGCGCCGAGCCGCAGCGGCACCGCCGCGTGGCGGGGGGTTTCGGTGCGGTACACCATCGCCCACTCGTGTAGGCCGAAGCAGCCGAGCTGCGGCGCACGCTCGACCGTCGCGGCCAGCAGAGCGCCGACGAAGTCCGCGGTCGAGCGCAGCCGATCGGGCAGGGCCGCCAGATCGAGGGTTACCCCATCGGCGTGGCGCCGGTAGCCGGCCTGCCCGAGGAAGTCCGCCGCGCTCGGGCCGCGCAGCACGATGCCGGGGCCGGGATGCCATCGTTCCAGCTGGGCGGGGCGTAGCGAGTAGTAGGTGAACAGGAAGTCCAGGACCGGATGCGCCTCGCCGCGACGGCGCCGCTCCCGGTGCGGAACGGTCCACCGTGCCACCCGGCAGCGGTGCGCCGCTGCCCGCGAGCGCCACTCCGGTTCGTCGAGATGGCGGAGCGACCGTCGTGCCAGTCCGGGTCCCGCTACCACCCGCTGACGGTACCGCGCCTTCGGTCGCAGGTCGGATACGCCCAGGTGAGTGGGGGTTGTGAGTGCGTAACAGTGTGAGAACACTGTTACGCACTCACGGGGGCTGATGTCAGGTCACGGGCTGGGTGCGGCGTGGGTGCTGTCGCGGACCGTGCCCACATAGCGCTCCAGCATGTCCTCCATCGTGACGAGTCCGACCGTCTCGCCGCGGCCGGTCACCGCCCGCGCCAGATGGGCGCGGGAGCTGCGCAAGGCGGCCAGCGCCTCATCGAGCCGGGCGTCGGACGGGACCTCGGGGAGCCCGCGCACCCGGGTCGGCGGCACGGCGGCCGAAGGGTCGTCGACGACGTCGAGAATGTCCTTGACGTGCAGGTATCCGATCAGTCGGCCGTTCTCGCGCAGCGGGAACCGCGAGAACCCGGTCTGGGCGACGGCATGGGCGACGTCCCCGACGGTCGGTCGCGGCGGCAAGGTGATCAGCTCGTCCAAGGGTACGAGCACGTCGGCGACGGTGGCCTCGGCGGACCGCAACGTGCGGGCCAGCCGGCTGGACTCCTCGTCGTCGAGCAGCCCCTCCCGGCGCGAGTCGGCGATCATCTCCGACAGCTCCCCGCTGGTGAAGGCCGTTTCGAGCTCGTCACGCGGTTCGATGCGCGCCAGCCGCAACACGCTGTTGGCCATCCAGTTGAACAGCCCGATCACCGGAGACATCATCGTGGTGAACGCCAGGAACGTCGGTACCAGCAGGACCGCGACTCGCTCCGGCCCCGCAATCGCGATGTTCTTCGGCACCATCTCGCCGAGCAGCATGTGCGCCATGACGACCACCGCCAGCGACAGCGCGAACGCGATCGGGTGCAGCAGCGGCCCGGGCAGCCCGGCCAGTTCGAACGGCCGTTCGATGAGGTGGGCCACCGCTGGTTCGCCGATCCGGCCCAGCAGCAGCGACGCGATCGTGATGCCGAGCTGGGAAGCGGCGAGCATCCGGGACAGGTCGGCGCTGGCTCGCAGCGCGGTGCGCGCTGCGGAGTTCCCCGCGTCGGCCATCGCCTCCAACCTGTCGCGGCGCGCGGAGATCAGCGCGAACTCCGCCCCGACGAAGTAGGCGTTCGCCACCAGCAGCAGGACGGCGGCCAGCAGCGCGAGCAGGTCGCTACCCATGGGTGTGCTCCGTCCCCGGGTCGCCGACGACGGCGCCGACCGGGTCGAGCCGGGCCACCCGCAGCTCGGCGACTCGGTTGCGGTCGCGGCGCATCACGGTCAGCCGCCAGCCGTTGACGACGAGGTCGTCCCCGACATCGGGGATCCGGCCCAGCTGCGAGAGCACAAGTCCGGCGAGGGTCTCGTAGTCCCCCTCCGGGGCCATGAACCCGGTCGCCTCGGTGACCTCATCGGTTCGCAACAGCCCCGAGACGAGCCACGAGTCCCGACCCAGTGGGCGCACCCGGGCCTGCTCGGTCCGGTCGTGCTCGTCACGGACATCACCGACGATCTCCTCGACCAGATCCTCCAGGGTCACGATGCCCGCGGTTCCTCCGTACTCGTCGACGACGATGGCCATCTGCAGGCCGGACCCGCGCAACCGGGTGAGCAGCGCGTCGCCATCGAGCGACTCGGGGACCGTCGGCGCCTCCTGGACGAGCTCACGCACCGGGGTGGTCGCCCGTTCGGCCGCCGGTATCCCGAACGCCTGTTTCACGTGCACCAGGCCGAGTACGGCGTCGGGATCGGCGTTGTGCACCGGGAACCGGGAGATTCCGGTGGTGCGCGACAGCCGGATGAGCTCGGCGACGGTGTCGTCCGCGTCGAGCGAGACCATCCGGACCCGCGGGGTCATCAGGTCCTCGGCGATCCGCTCGGTGAACCGTAGCGACCGGTCGAGCAGGGTCGCGGTGCCCTGGTCGAGCGTGCCGTGGCGGGCGCTGGCGCGGACCAGCGAGCTGAGCTCCTGCGGCGAGCGCGCGGACCGCAGCTCCTCGGCGGGCTCGATGCCGAGCTTGCGGACGATGCTGTTGGCCGCGGAGTTGAGGGCGTGGATCACCCACCGGAACGTGCTGGCGAACCCGTGCTGCAGCCAGACCACGGCCCGCGCCGTCTGCAGCGGCCGGGCGATCGCGAGGTTCTTGGGGACCAGCTCCCCGAAGACCATCGACAACGTGGTCGCCACGACGAGGGCGAGGACGGTCGCGGTGCCGGCCGCTCCGGGCAGCCCGAGGGCGTCCAGCCCCGGCCGGATGAGCTCGGCGATCGCGGGTTCGGCGACATAACCGGTGGCCAGCGTGGTCACGGTGATACCGAGCTGGCTGCCGGAGAGCTGGAACGACAGCGATCGGTGAGCCCGCTGCACGATCCGGGACCGGCGGTCACCGACCTCGGCGACATGGGCGTCCACCTGGCTGCGTTCCAGAGCGGTGAGGGAGAACTCCGAGGCGACCGAGACGGCGGTGCCCAGGGTGAGAGCGACAACCGCGACCAGGCCGAGCAGCGAGAGCAACACGCTCACCGGCCACCGCCACGAGTGGGGGGCCCTGCGGTCGTCGGACGCGGAACGGGACGCCGGGTCCGGGGACCCGGCTGGATACTGCAGCCCGGTTCCGCGGGCTGGGCGGTAGGCACTGATGCTCCTCGAACGGATGCTGCGGTCACGGCCGCCGGCGGCAACCTCGGTGGGACCGCAGGCCACCCGACGGCCATTTTAGGGTCCACCGTCCAATCGGGGCAGGACGTGGCACCGGTTCCGCACCCGGCCCCGCCCTCGCAGGTGCGATTCATGTCACGGCCGCTCGGTGGCCGTCCAGCGTTTAGGTTGGCAGCGAAGTCCGGTTTTCCGGAACCCGTTCTGGACGCCCGGCGCGGACGGCGCGGCAGCGGCGCAGTGAGGATGGCGCGATGAGGACGATGCAGATGACCCGGCCCGCCGCGGTGCGCAGCTGCTCGGCCTCGCCGTTCGTCGACTTCGACCGTGCCTCCTGGGCTCGGTTGGGGGCCGCGAGCCCGCTGCCGCTCAGCGCCGCGGAGCTCGAGCGGGTCCGCAGCCTCGGCGACGCCGTCGACCTGGACGAGGTGCGCGAGGTCTATCTGCCGTTGTCGCGGCTGCTCACCCTGCACGTGCAGGAGGGTGGGCGCCTCTATCGGGCATATCGGACGTTCCTGGGAGCTCACAGCGCACGGACACCGTTCGTGATCGGCATCGCGGGTTCGGTGTCGGTCGGCAAGTCCACCACCGCCCGGCTCCTGCGGCTGTTGCTCGCGCGCTGGCCGCAGCATCCCCGGGTCGAACTCGTGACGACCGACGGCTTCCTCTACCCGAACGCCGAGCTGGAGCGGCGCGGGCTGATGAAACGCAAGGGTTTCCCCGAGTCATACGACCGTCGTGCGTTGCTGAAGTTCATCACCGAGGTCAAGGCGGGCCGCCCGGAGATCACCGTGCCGGTGTACTCGCATCTGGTCTACGACATCGTGCCCGGTGGGCGGTACATCGTGCGGCGACCCGACATCCTCCTGCTGGAGGGGCTCAATGTGCTGCAGCCCGCGCAGCCGGACCGCGCGGGTGGGGCCGCGTTGACCGTCAGCGACTTCATCGACTTCTCGGTGTACGTCGACGCCGCCACCGACGATATCCGCCGGTGGTATGTGGAGCGGTTCCTGCGGCTGCGCGAGACCGCATTCCGCGACCCGGCGTCCTACTTCCGTCGCTATGCGGCACTGAACGAGCAGGAGGCGATCGCGCACGCCGAGGGGATCTGGGCGCAGATCAACGGCCCGAACCTGGAGCAGAACATCCGGCCGACCCGGAGCCGCGCCAGCCTGCTGCTGCGCAAGGGCGGCGACCACAGCGTCACCGGCATCCGGCTGCGCAAGGTGTGAAGGCCTGACCTCGGCCGATGCGCGGGGGTCGCCCTATCGGGGCGGATGCCGGCTGGCAACATGGATCCATGAGCGCCGCACCGCCCGCGCCCGCGGGTCCCGTCCGGGGCCCGGGCGCACCCGAGATGGACGAGGCCCAGGTCGAGCTCGCCGCCCGGCTGCGGCTGGCCGTCGGACGACTGCACCGGCGCATCCGCATCGACGGCCGGGAGTCCATCCCACCGCTTCAGCTCTCCACGCTCGTCACCGTTGAGCAGCACGGGCCCCTGCGGCTGTCGGAGCTGGCCCGTCGCGAGGCCGTCAGTGCCCCGACCATGAGCCGGGTGCTGGCGGCCCTGGACGAGCAGGGGTTCGTGGTGCGCGAAGTCGACCCCCAGGACGCCCGTGGCGTTCGGATCACGTTGTCGGACAGTGGTGCCGCGGCACTCGCAACGGTCCGAAGCCACCGCACCGCACTCGTCGCCCGTCGGTTGAGCAGGCTCAGCGAGGACCAGCGCGCGACGCTGCGGGAGGCGCTGCCCGCCCTGGAGGCATTGCTCATCGACGAGCAGGACACCTTCTGACCTGGTTGCCGAGCATCGCCGGTGCCGGGGCCGAGCCACGTCGTGGCTCCGTGGCGCGCTAGCCGGTGACGTCGATGATCCCGTGCGCGCCGCGTTCGGCGTCGATCATGGCGTGCGTGACGAACGGGTAGCGTCCCGCCTCGGGAAAAACGAGCTCCACGAACCCGCCCTGAGCGGGGGCGAGGCCCAAGGTCTGGCTGCCGCCCGCGCCCCCATCGGGTCGCAGCCGGTAGGCGCCCTCGGCGTACACCGTGTCGAACTGGCCGCCCACGACGTGGAACGCAGCAGGCCGGTTGGGTCCGGCGGCCAGGACCCAGATTCGCACCCGTTCGCCCACCCGGGCGGTGAGCGGCCGGTGGTCGTACTGGTTGGCGTAGCCGTTGAACACGACCGCGTCGGGGCGCTCGGCCCGCAGCGCGTCGACGTCGACGGTGCCGTGCTGCGGGCCGAGGTACAGCTCGGACTGCACGAGCACATAACTGTGGTCGACCGGCGGCAGGTCCGGCGGGTCGATCACGACCGCGCCGAACATCCCGTTGGCGATGTGGGCCGACATCGGCATCGTCGAGCAGTGGTACATCCAGATCCCCGCCCGGTTCGCCGTGAACCGGTAGACCAGGGACTCACCGGGCTTGATCGTGCGCATCGGCCGGTCGGGGGCGAGGCTGCCGGCGTGGAAGTCGATCGAATGGCCGCTGCTGCCGTCGTTGGTCAGGGTGATTTCGAAGACGTCCCCGACCCTGCCGTGCAGGGTCGGTCCCGGTGCCGTCCCGCCGAACGTCCAGAGGCGCTGCGAGACGCCCGGCGCGACGTCGCGGTCCAGCTCCTGCACGGTGAACCTGTGCCGGTGGACGGTGCCCGCGGTCAGCGGCGGCAACGCGGGGTCGTGCGCGGTGAAGTCCGGGCCGGGGTCGGCCATGAAGTCCAGGTCGGCGGCCGCGCTGCCGGCACGTGTCGCGGCCGGCGGAGCGCCCGCCGGGTCGTGATGTGCGGTGGTGTCCGGTCCAGCGCCCGCTCCGGCGACCACGATGTCGAGCACCATCCCCAGCTGGCGGTGTCCCACCACGGAACACCAGCCCGCGACGCTGCCGCTGATCACGCCGGCATCGACGGTTGCGGAGGCACCGGGGGCCAGCCGGCCCGAGCGCCGGCCGGTCTCGAGCACCAGGTCGTGCACCTCTCGGTCGTCGGTGTTGGTGAGTTCGAGGACGAGCCGGTTGCCCGCGGGCACCTCGATCCGCGACGGGGTGAACCGCATGTCGTGCGCCGTCACCTCGACCCGGGTCGTCTCGCCGCTGGCCGGGACCGCGGAGGCGGCC
The DNA here is from genome assembly GCF_042658695.1 of Pseudonocardia hispaniensis. Lineage (NCBI taxonomy): Bacteria > Bacillati > Actinomycetota > Actinomycetes > Pseudonocardiales > Pseudonocardiaceae > Pseudonocardia > Pseudonocardia hispaniensis. The sequence continues at coordinate 12,657 of NZ_JBHSQW010000041.1, forward strand.
CGACCGGTGCCGCCGAGGGCGGCGGGATCGGCCGCGACTCCCGCCGCGACCGCCAGCACCACGGCGGTGAGCCCGGCGGCCACGCCGCCGCGCCCGCCGCGGGCCGCCGCGGGTCGGGCCTGGTCCGTACGGCGAGGTGGCGGTGGTGGGTTCGCCTTGACCCGGCGCGCTGCCCGCATCCCGCGGAACATCAGCGGCAGGAACGCGGCCAATCCGGCCAGGACAAGCACCGAGCACAGCACCCGCACCACGCTCGGCACCGGCAGCACGCAGACGAGCAGGCCACCGTTGATCATCGTGATCCGCAGCGCGCCCGCTCGCTCGAACTCGGCGTTGACCGCCCGCACCACCGCGGGTCCGCCGCCGAGCACCACGGGGATCAGGTAGGACAGCGCCCCGAGCAGAACCTGGGCCCCGAACCCGACCGCCAGCGGCACCGCCAGCCAGTCCAGCCGGGCACCGACGTCGGTCCACGACGGTGCCGACGCCACGGTCACCGTCAGCGCGAGCAGGGACCCGGCGAGCCAGACCACGGCCGCGAGCACCGACCAGGTCGGGTAGGCCGCGGGCGGTTTGGCCCGGGCGGCCGCGATGAACCCGGGAGCGACCAGCGCCAGCCCACCGAGGTAGCCCAGCAGGCCGGCCGCGGCGAGCAGGACGAGCCCCGACACCGCGCCCGCCGCCGTCACGACGAGGGCCCCGGCCAGCACCGGAAGCGCCCGGCGGGCGTCACGCTCGGCGCGCTCGGAGATGCGGGTCCGCAGCATCGTCGGCCACAGGGTGACCAGGGTTCCGACGACGGAAAGCCCGATCCAGCCGAGCACGTTGATCACCAGGTGTGCCAGCACGACGCGCTCGTGCAGCGGGCCGGTCAGCCGGTACGCCGCCGTCGTCCCGAGACCGGCGCCGATCGGCAGACACAGTGCGGCGACGACGTAGTAGCGCACCAGCGGGCGGAACCGGGACGGCAGCGCCCGGCGCAGCCGGTGGATCAACGCGGCCCCGTGCCACAGGATGGCGCCGGCGACCAGGCAGGCACCGGCCAGGGTCAGCCACCAGGCTCCGCTCACGATCCCAGCCACCACCACGGCCACCGCGACGTTGAGCAGCGCCAGCCGCCTCGACTGTCGGCGTCGCTGCGCCGGATCGGGCGGGGCGTGCAGCAGCGTCTCGGTGAAATGGTTGCTCCACACCACGATCGAGTGGGTCACCGCGCCGAGCAGCAGCAAGTGGATCATCAGCCACCCGGAGGCGGCGACGAACGGGTGCACCAGGGTCACGACGAGCAGCGCCACCAGCCAGAACACGGCCGGGATGTCACGCAGCGGCCAGAACCCGCCTCTCATCCTCCACCTTCCCGCCCCGCCGTACGCAGCGCGGACCAGATGGCGACCGCGACGAACAGCAGCAGCGCGGTGACGTTGAGCAGGCCACCGGCCTGCCAGGCCGGACGGATCCCGAAGGCATCTCCGGCCCATAACCGCACGACCAGCGACAGGTGCAGCAGGACGGCGGGCACGAGCATCACCGGGTGGTAGGGCAGCGGCCTGCGCAGCACCGCGGGAAGGATCACCGGGGCGTGCGCCATGATCATCGAGATCGTGAAGCCGAGAAACACGGCATGGACCACCGCGTCGTAACGCGCCCCGTCCGGCGCGGCCCCACCGACGAGCCAGATGGCGCCGGCCACCCCGAGCCAGCCATAGCCGGCCAGAAGGCATCCGGCGATGAACCTGGGCAGCCCGGTGGAGGTGATCGTGCGGCGTGCGACGTCGTGCGCCCCGAGCCAGGCCACCACGGCCAGCAGCGCACAGCCCAGCAGGGGATAGCCGACCGGGGGCCACAGCAGCGTCGCGACGATTCCGCCCACCAGGACCACGCTCACCGCGAGGAAACCCGCGGCGGCCCGCGGCCCCATCGCCAGCCGGGCGAGTTCGAGTCGCTCACCGCCGATGGTGAGGACCACGAACCCCACCAGCCAGGGCAGCAGCACCGCCACCTCGACGTCGGCGAGCCAGAGCAGTGCCGCTCCGGCCGCCAGGACCGCGCCGAACGCCTGCACCAGGACCGCGTCGTCGCGCTGCCTGCGCCACAGCGGAACGTAGGTCCCGATCAGGGCGAGGGAGCCGACGCACAGGGCCACGCGGCCCGCGATGATCGGGGCCGGGGACAGCAGCAGCACCCCGCCGATCCCGAGCGCCAGCGCGGCGGTGAAACCCGCGGGGTGCGCGCCTGCCACAGCGCGTTCCAGCGCGACCAGCGTGCCGACGAACCCGAGCACCAGGAGCATCCCGTGCACGGCCGGCAGGCGGTCGGTGGTGACCGGGGCGGGAAGGCCGAGCAGCAGCACAGCGGCATCGAGTCCGGCGAGCAACGCCAGGCCCGCGGGCAGCAGGAAGCCCGCTCGCCGCCACGGCAGGGCGGTTCCCGGCCGAGGCGAAGGACGGTCGTCGATCACGGACGGTTCTCGCTGCCCTCGGCCCTGGGGGCCATCAGGTCGAGCCGGCAGGCTCCCGGTTCGTGGAACGCGAGCAGCTCGACACGGTCGGTATCACCGCCGTACACGTCGAGCGCCCCGCGGATGATGCCCAGATGGACCCCGCAGACGATCTCGGGGTGCCGATGCGCCGCCTCGAGCAGCGGACAGCGGGTGAGCTTGACGATCGCGTCGCGGGCATCGGGTCGCGGCGCGAACCCGAGCTGGTCGAGCAGGCGCACGACCTGTCGGCGGGCCCCGGCGTGGCCGGGGCGGGCGGGGTCGAGGGGGGTGTCCGTCGCCAGCTGCCGGCCCCAGGTGCGTCCCGCCGCGACGGCCGCGACGACTCCGTCGCGAGGGGAGTCGCTGGTGCGTTCGATGGCTTCGGCCAGCGCCGAGGCCAGACCGGCGTACTCGGAGACGCCGGTGGGCAGCTCCTTGCCGGAGACTGCGCTGTAGAGCCACGCCGGGCGCCCCCGCCCGGAAGCGGCCGCGCGCTCGCGCCGGACCAGCCCGGCCTCGGTGAGCGCGCCGAGATGTTCGCGCAGCGTGTTGGCGTGCAGGCCGGTCACCGCGGCGAGCGCGGCGAGCGAGACCGGCTCCGGCTGGCCATCGAGTGCCCCGAGAACGGTCCTTCTGGCCGCCGACAGCGCCGGCGGCCGGTCCGTCGGGTGGGCCGGCCGCGGTCCGAGATCCGCGCTCATGGGGCCCGCGCTCATGGGTGGATTATTTTCCACGGAATTCAGTGTAGTAAAATCGCTCGCGACGCCGCCATCGTGGTAGGTGGGCCGCATCCGGTGTCGACTGGAAGGACAGCAGCTCATGAACAACGTCGTCATCGCATCGAACGAGGCCGACGCGGCCGCCGTCACCGCGGTGGAGCAGCACCACGCCGAACTGGCCGGTGCGCTCGACATCCGGGTCGAGGCCCTGCTCACCTCGCTGGCCGGGGGGGACGCGAGCGCGGCGGAGCAGGCACGCCGGGATCTCGCCGGGTGGTGCAACCGCGAGCTGGTCCCGCATGCGCTCGCCGAGGAGAAGGCGCTGTATCCCGCGGCCGGGAAGACGGTCCAGGGCAGGCTGCTCGTCGACGCGATGCTCGACGAGCACCGGGTCATCACCGGCCTGGTCGAGGACGTCTCCACCGCCTCTGACCTGCTTCGTGCCGGTGCCGCGGCGCACGCGCTGCGGGTGCTGTTCGGCGTTCACCTCACCAAGGAGAACGAGCAGATCCTTCCGCTCCTGGCCGCCGCGCACGACGTGTCCGTGACCGAACTGCTCGCCGGGATGCGCGAGCTGCTCGGTGCGCAGGCCGAGGTCCACCACGGCGGCCACGGCGGCCACGACTGCGGCTGCGGTGAGGTGGACGGCCCGGGCTACCCCGAGCTGGACGCCCGCGCCATCCCGCACGCCATCCGGCACGCCACGATCTTCGGTGCGCTGGACGGGGTGCGCCGCGGTGGCGGCCTGGTGCTGGTGGCGCCGCACGACCCGCTGCCGCTGCTGGCCCAGATCGAGAAGCGCACCCCTGGGACGTTCGCGGTCGAGTACCTCGAGCGCGGCCCCGAGGCATGGCGGCTGCAGTTCGTCCGGTCCGCATAGCCGATCCCACCGGCGCCGGTCGATCTCTCACGAGAGCGGCCTGCCGGGATGGAAGTATCGTCGAGTCCCACCACGGCGGGCACCGGCCCCGCCGTGGTGGCTACTCTCGATGCGGGACCGGCATCGAGGCGTTCCGGCCCACGCCGGAACGGTGCGGACCGGGTCCCGGCTCCGCCGCTCTCGGTCAGGCTCCGAGAGTGGAGGCGGCGATCGGGGGAAGGGCGACGACTCGTGGACGCGCTGACCGCGTTGCTGGCAGGGGTGCTGAACCAGCTGCGCCCACTGTTCGCCGACATCTGCCCCGGGGGCTGGGCGTGGGCCACCTCCATGGTCGGCATCGGCGTCGGCCTGTTGCCCACGGTCGGAACCATGGGCGTCGCGATCTGGCGCAAGCGGATCGGGTCGCGCTATCGCCTTCTTGGCCGAACCGGGCTGGTGTCCGTCGGCGTGCTGACCGCCGGGCTGTTGCCGCTGATCGCGTTCATCGCGATCGGGAATGTGTTCGCGACGGCCGCCGCGGGCGAGCGCGTCCCGGGGCTGAGCCGGGCGGCCATGCGCGACATGGGCTCGTCGGTATGCCTGGTCGGGGCGCAGGACGACTACCTCGGCCGAGGCACGGTCGCGGCCGCGTTCGACCCGATGCAGCCGATCCGCTTCGGCACCGCCGTGCTGCTGCTGGCGGCCCTTCCGCTGTTCACGGCGCTGCTCGTCGCGGCTCAGGCCCGGCTCGCGCTGCGGCGTGGTCCGAGCTGGCCCGCCCGCTTCTTCTGGCTTCCGGTGCTGGCCCTGGCGGTGTTCACCGCCGATGCCCCGGCCGGTGCCACGCAGCATCTGTGGCTCGGGGTGGCGGCCGGGGCGCTGCTGGGCATCGTGCTGACCGCCCTGGTCGGCGCACCGTCGAGGGAGGTGGTGCGGCGCTCGCTGGCGCCTCCGCCGACCTCCCGGGCCCCGGCGCCGGTGGGGCAACCGATCCACACCCGCCCCGGCGCGGGCGGGGCAGCGAGAATCGCCGACCGCCTCGCCGAGCGGTTCGCCCGACGCGTACCCGAGCCGGTGGTCGAACTGCCGCACCGCGCCGCTGGTGCCCCGCCGGGATCCGCCGCCTTCCTGGCGGCGACTCCGGGACCGATGCCGGGGGCCACCCCGCCGCCCCCGCTGCGCGCCCACCCGCCCACCCTCGTCCAGCGCGTGGCCGGTGCCCCGGTCGGCGGCGCCCGCTTCCGGCTGATCCGCAGGCTCGGTGCCGGCGGTTTCGGCCGGGTGTGGCTGGCCCACGACGCGCGGTCCGGCCAGACCGTCGCGCTCAAGGCCGCACACGCCCCCGACGCCGACACCGAGCAGCGCATCCGTCGCGAGGCCGCGGCGCTGGCCCTGGTCCGTCACCCCAACTGCATCCGCATCTTCGATCTGGTGCACGCCAGCAGCGACCCCGGTCTGGACGGGCTGGAGGGACTCGTCATCGTGATGGAGTACGTCGACGGCTCGTCGCTGAGCCAGCTGGTGCACGAGCGCGGCGTGCTCGACGATGTCTCGGCCGCGCGGGTCTGGTCCGGCGTCGCCGGCGCCCTGCACGCGGCTCACCAACGCGGGGTGCTGCACCGCGATGTCAAACCGGCCAACGTGATCGTCGACCCGGACGGACGGGCCCACCTGATCGACTTCGGCATCGCTCGGCGCAGCGGCGACGTCACGCTCACCGCGACCGGGTTCGTACTGGGCACGCCGGACTTCCTCGCGCCGGAGGTGGCAGGCGGCGGGCCGGCCACCCCGGCGTCGGACTCCTGGCAGCTCGCCGCGACGCTCTCCTTCGCCTTGACCGGCCATCCGCCCCGCGGGTCGCACGCCGACGCGGTGTCCGGACTGCGCGCCGCCGCGTCCGGGGCCAAGCTCACCCATCTGCCGCGCCGGTCCGCCCATCTGCCGCTGCTCAAGGCGGCGTTGCGGAGCGAGCCATCACGCAGGCCGGACCTGCCCTCGGCGCAGCGCTCGCTGGACGAATGGCTGCGGCGCACCGGCGTGCCGGTCCACGGCCCGGTGACGACCGGCCTGATCCATCGCTGAGCTCGCTGACGCGGTGAGCCCGCCCTGGCTCCCGATGTTTTGGTAGAACTCGTGTGACATCCGGGGAGGACAGGGGTGACGGTGACCACGCGCGGGCGGATCGGGATGCTCATTGTGGGGATCGGGGTGTCGCTGCTCACCGCGTGTTCGAGCGGGACGGAGGGGGGCGGTGGCCGCGCGGCGCCGCCCACCACGCCGGCCGCGGTGGCCCCGCCACCGGGACCGACACCGGCGCCGGCGCCCGGACCCGCAGGCACCGCGGCCGGCACGCCGCCCTGCACGGCCGCCGAGCTGGGGCTGACCCTCGGCGAACCGGACGCGGCCGCAGGTTCGGTCCACCGCACGTTGATCTTCACCAACACGGGGTCGCGCACCTGCGCGCTGATCGGCTTCCCCGGCGTCTCGTACGTCGCCGGGGACGATGGCCATCAGGTCGGGCCCGCCGCCGAGCGCAGCGGACCTCGCGGCGGCGAGGTCCGGATCGAACCGGGCACGACCGCGGTCGCCGGGGTGCAGATGGTCCAGGTGGCCAACTTCGATGCCGCCGCCTGCGGGCCGACGCCGGTACGCGGGCTGCGGGTCTACCCGCCGGGGGAGACGCACGCGATGTTCGTACCCATGGCGGGAACGGGCTGTGCGGGCAACCCACCCGGCCCCCAGCTGACGGTCACGACCGTCACCGCGCCGTAGCACGCGGGCCGAACCGGCCCCAGCGCAGTACGATCATCGTGAGCGCCGAGCTGATCGACGCGCCGTGGTGTCGTCCCCGCCGTCACACGGGTCCGGCCACACTCCACGACGATTCGGCGCACCGACGGGTTGAACCCGAGACAACCAGGAGGACCAGTGGCTTTGTCCATCGGCGACCGCATTCCCCTCGCGACGCTCACGACGATGACCGACAGCGGCCCGCAGCCGGTCGAGAGCGACGAGGTGCTCGGCAAGGGCACCGTGGTGCTGTTCGCCGTGCCGGGCGCGTTCACCCCGACGTGTTCCGATGACCATCTGCCCGGTTTCGTTCTGCAGGCCGACCAACTGCTCGCCAAGGGCGTCGACCGGATCGCCTGCATCGCCGTCAACGATTCCTTCGTCCTGGACGCATGGGGCAAGGCCCGCGACGTCGGTGACAAGATCCTCATGCTCGGCGACGGCAACGGCCAGTTCACCGCGGCGGCGGGAATGGAACTCGACGCCAGCGGCTTCGGCCTGGGCACCCGTTCCAAGCGCTACGCCGCCGTCCTCGAGGACGGCGTGGTGAAGGACCTGTTCGTCGAGGCGGACGGCGTCGGGTTGTCGGTGAGCGCCGCCGACGCCGTGCTCGCGACGCTCTGAGCCGATCCCACGGCGGGTGCGGTCAGGGCGAACCCGGGGCCGCACCCACCGCGCGGCCGACTGTTCACGCTCGGGCCTGCCTCGGCTCGCCGAGCGGGGACGCGTACAGGGTGTTGACGCCGCACGCGCGGATGACCCGCTCCCACGGATCATGTTCCGGGTGGGGCGGCACGTCCTCGTGCAGCACCGACGCCATGCCCTCGGCGAGCGGCCCGCAGATCCCATCGGTGGGGTCGACGACCCAGCCGGCGTCGGGGATGTACCGGCACCGCCGACGCGATACCGGGTGCGGCGGGTGCTGCGGCCGGCACGGGCAGGATCTCGGATCATCGGGCACCGTGGCGACCAGGTCGTGCCAGTACACGTCGCGACCGGCCCGCATCGGCACCCTCGCGCCGGAGCGACGCAGCACGACGAGACTGCGCGGCTGGGTTCCGGCGCGCGTGAGCGTCTTGTCGACATCGGCCTTACGCGGCCGCGTCCGGCCGCCCCGGACCACCTCGTCCTGCGTGACCAGGATGGTGAAGTCCGTCTCGTCGAGCCGGTCCCCGACGATCACCGAACACGGCACGGCGAGCCGGGCGCACGCGAGCATGGCAATGGGCAGTTCGACGGTGAGTTGCAGGAAGATCCCGACCCTGCTGTCCGCGTCGACACCGAGCGAGCGCAGAGCGTTGGCGAAGCGCACGACCCGACGCTGGAGTTGGGCGAACGTCACCTCCCGCGCCGGGGGAGTCTCGGGCCGGACGTAGTACGCCACCCGGTCACCCAGACCTCGATCGACCCATTGATCCACGCAGACGTAGGCCGCGTTCAATGTGTCGGGAAAGGGGTAGGTCCGCGGATGTGCCGGTATCCGCCAGGCGTGCGGGGCGCCGTTCACTCGGGTTCCTTGGGCGGATGTCCCGCGACCAGTTCGGTATCGACCCCGATCCGACCGAGCTTGCTCGCCCCGCCCGGTGAGCCCAGCGGCGTCTCATGGCCGGGAAGCGGATCGGTGAAGAACCGCGCATTGTCCGCGGTGAAGACGCTCCACTCGTCGGGTAGGTCGTCCTCGTAGTAGATCGCCTCCACCGGGCACACCGGCTCACAGGCGCCGCAGTCCACGCATTCGTCAGGATGGATGTAGAGCGCCCGGTCACCCTCGTAGATGCAGTCGACCGGACATTCCTCGACGCAGGCCCGATCGACGATGTCAATGCACGGCTCCGCGATCACGTAGGTCACGTCGCCCCCTCCTGATGTCCGCAACCCGTGGCACAGCCCGACATTTAGACTATGTTCATCGTCTCTAATAGGCTAGCGGTCGTGAGGACGAACGAGGTGGCCGATCGGCACCGGACCCACGGAGCGCTGGCCGGGATCAGCCGGGTGCGGCTGCTGGACGCGCTGCGCGCGGGGGAGCGGCCGCTGGACGCCCGGGAGCTGGCGGCGGTGTCCGGCCTGCACATCAGCACGGTGCGGTTCCACCTGGACATCCTCAGCGACGCCGGGCTGGTGAGGCGCCACCGCGAGCGAGCCCGGCGCAGAGGGCGCCCACGGCTGCTCTACACCCCGGCCAGCGCAGGGGCCGAGGTCGCCTCGGCCCGGCGTGGCTACGAGTTCCTCGCCGGGGTCCTGGCCCGGTACTGGGGGGACAGCGTGGAGGAACGCGCCCGGCGAGCGGAACACGCCGGGCGCGCGGTGGCGCGGGAGCAGGGACTGACACCGCCACCCTCCGGACTCCCGACGGTGTCGGAGTCCGCCGCGACGATCAGCGGGCTGTTCGCCGAACTCGGCTTCGACCCCGAACTGACCGACACGGGTGCGGAGTGGCAGATCCGGCTGCACGCCTGCCCGTTCCGCACCATCGCGGCGGAGTACCCGGAGGTGGCGTGCTCACTGCACCTCGGCCTGCTCCAGGGCGCCCTGGCCGAGCTGGGGACGCCGGCCAGCACGAGCAGTCTGACGCCGTTCGTCGAACCGCACCTGTGTGTCGCCCACGTTCGCCCTGACCAGGAGGATTCCCGCCCGGTGAACACGGATGCCGTGGCGGCGAGTGGCTAGTCGGGGCCGGTTCCCCACATCGCCCGCTGCCATGGCCGTCCGGTCTCGATGGCCTGAGCGCACCAGTCGAGGACGGGACCTTCGAGCGGTGCACCGAAAGCCTGCCGCCAGCTCCGCTGCAGGATCCGCCTGATCGTCGGCTCCGGCCAGCCTCGGTAGCGTGCGGCCAGCGGGTCGACGACCTCCGCGACCTGGCGGGCGATGCCGGAAGCGCTGAACGGGGGGCATTCGGTCCGACGCAGCGACAGCTCGGTCCGCTCGACCGCGGGCTCCATGCTCATCCCGCAATCTCCCACCGCCGCCGGCCCGGCCCGGCAAGGCTGGCGAGCACCGCCGCCGCCGGGGCTGGGGTGGGTTGTTCCTCGAACCCGAGATGACGCAGGTGCCCGGCCATCGCCTCGTGCTCGACGCCCGCGATGTGGAGCTGTGTGGCTGCGGCGCGGGCTCGTTCGGGCAAGGTTCCCAGGAGTTGAAGGGCGTCCCGGTCGAGATCCTCGACCCCCGACAGGTCGAGGATCACATGCGGGGCCCGGTGGAACTGCTGGCCCGTTCGCAGGACCAGCTGTGGCGCCGTCGTCCCGGTCACTCGGCCCGCGGCCCACACGATCACGACGCCGGGCGTCGGGGCGTGCAACCGTATGTCGAGGAGCTCGTCCGGCTCGTCGGTTCTGCGCACTCGCCGAGATGACGGAGTCGTCGGCCGAGGCGTGGGGATCTCAGATAAGGGGGAGTGGATTCGGTCACGATCAATGGTCTGCTGCATCCCATCCTCCTGCCGAGTGCTGTGGTTCGGAGGCACGCGCCTCATGCCGTGGACGGCGACACCGCACGGCTGACTTTCATCTCCTTCCGCGGGTCGAGAGGGTCCTCATGCGACACAGTGCTGCGCCGTACCCCTGGACCGTGCGCCATTCGGACCGCTCCGAGCGACGGCTGCCTGGTAGAGCGCGAACAGGTCCGGCAGACTCGCCTCGTCGAGTTCCTCCAGCACCGCCGGGCCTATCCCACTCAGCTTCAACCAACCCCGGTCCGCCATCAGCCGCCGACCTGTCGCGCTGAGCAGCGTGATCACCTCTGGGTGCATTCCCTGTGCCTGCGACAGGTCCACCACGAGATATCGGGCGCCGCCGACGAGCAATCCCTCCACGCGTTGGGCCAGCTCGGCTGTCGCCGCACTGCCCAGCCCCCCGGTCACGGTCAGTAGCGCATGGTCGCGGTCCGGCTGAACGGAGCTGATGATCAGCTCGGTCGGGTCCGTGCTCGCGCCGCGTGTATGTCGATCGAGTATCGCCATCCACCGCTCCCCGTGGCTTACGCAATAACGCGTGCAGAGCGGAGTGAGAACAGGGTCAAAGACCACTGCCGCCCGCGCACGCTGGCATTTCCGGCTAGTGGTCCAACCGCGATTGACCTTAAATCGGGCCGTCGCCTCGTGCAACCCTCCAATGCCCCCCGATCGAGTCCGAGCGTCGGCCGATCACCATCACACCGCGTCCACCCAGCGGGTGCGACGACCGCCGCGCGGAGCAGGGGCCCGAATGACGGTGCATGACCGAGTGCCGAACGTGCCGAACGTTTGTGTCCTCACGATACGCCGACGCGGGGCCGGAGCGTCGGAGTGGAGCCGTAACGGCCATCGACCGTTCCGATGTCATTCATATCGTGACGAACCGGGCGAATCGTGCCGACCGCACCGTCGCCGAGGCGGGCGGGTCGAGGTCTGGATCAGGACCCGAGACCCACCGGCGAGGCCACGGGCGACGGAAGGCACGGTCCGGATCCGGTCGCGGTGGCTGAGTGGCCCGTCCACCGCGACCATTGATGCGTGCGCCGCCCGGGACCCGACAACCGGCCTCCGGCAGGGACTCACCCTGCTGGTCCTTTGCGACCCGCGGGGGGCGGTGCGCAGTTCTACGGTTGGAGGCGCTGTCGTGCCCAAGACTCCTGCTCCCGATCCCGAATCCGAACTCGGGAATATCGGACTTGACCTGCTGCGACTCCTCCTTGTCGCGAACGACATCGAGGAGTACCTGACCGGGGCCGCGCGGATCGCCGTCGACGTCACCCCCGCGATCTCGTCGGGAATCACCGTCCGGATGACACCGGACTCGCCGACCTGGGTCGGCTACAGCGATGAGATCGCGCAGCGGCTGGCGGCGATTCAGCATGCCCTCGGCGATGGACCCCTTCTGGCCTGTTTGCGCAACGCCGCACCCGTGGAAATCCCCAAGACGGATGCCGATTCCCGGTGGCCGAAGTTCAACGACCTGTGCCGCGCCGAGGGCGTCTGTGCGGTGCTGTCGATGCCTCTGGTCATCGGGATGCGCCCGATCGGGGTGATCACCCTCTACGCGCCGGCCCCGCACACGTTCGCCGACGCTCGCCGGGGGCCCCGGCTCGCGGACCCGATCGCCCTGGGAGCTGCGCTGGCCGGTCGCCTGGCCGAGCGCACGAATCGCATCCGACACCTGGAGATCGCACTGACCTCGCGCGCCACGGTCGATCAGGCTCTCGGCATCCTGATGGCTCGGTACCACATCACCGCGGAAGAGGCGTTCCAGCTACTGCGACGCCGTTCGCAGCACACCAACGTCAAACTCCGCGAAGTCGCGGCCGCCCTCATCGCCGCGGTCAGCCACGTCCGTTCGCGCCCGCGTCCACCCGATGGCTGAACGCCGTGATCCGGCACCGGGTGCCGTTCTGATCAGCGGTTGGGGAGATCCTTCCCGGCGAACGGTCTCGCCGGTCGGCCGTCGGTGTGGTACAGCTAATTCACGCTGGCCGCCTCTACCCCTCGCCGTCGCGACATCTCGATCTGCGGAATCACATTCTGCCTAGAAGGGACTAGCTGAGATGGGCATCCCGGTCCGTCAGGCCATCAAGATCGGCATATATCTGCTCAAGCAGAAGATGGCCGGCCGCACACAGTTCCCGATCACTCTCGAACTCGAACCACTGTTCGCCTGCAACCTCGCCTGTGAGGGCTGCGGCAAGATCCAGCACCCGGCCAGCGTGCTCAAGCAACGCATGCCCGTGGAGCAGGCGCTTGCCGCGGTCGACGAGTGCGGGGCACCGGTGGTGTGCCTGGCGGGCGGTGAGCCGCTCATGCATCCGCAGATCGAGGACATCGTCGAGGGGCTGATCCAGCGCAAGAAGTACATCTACCTGTGCACCAACGCGCTGCTGATTCCGCGCAAAATCGACAAGCTGCGGCCGTCTCCCTACCTGTCGTTCGCCGTGCATATCGACGGGCTCGAGGAACGCCACGACGCCTCCGTGTCGAAGAAGGGCGTGTTCGCCCAGGCCGTGGACAACATCAAGGAGGCGCAGCGGCGCGGCTTCCGGGTGACCACGAACTCCACCTTCTTCAACACCGACACGCCACAGACCGTGATCGATGTCCTCACCTTCCTCAACGACGAGCTCCGCGTCGATGGAATGATGCTCTCGCCTGCCTACGCCTACGAGAAGGCGCCCGACCAGGAACATTTTCTGGGCGTCGAGGAGACCCGGGAGCTGTTCCGCAAGGCTTTCGCCGATGGTCGCCGCAGGCGCTGGCGGCTCAACCATTCACCGCTTTTCCTGGATTTCCTCGAGGGCAAGGTCGATTTCTCCTGTACCGCCTGGGGAATCCCGTCGTACTCCCTGTACGGCTGGCAGAAGCCCTGTTATCTGATGAGCGACGGCTACGCCAAGACCTACCAGGAGTTGCTCGACACCACTGACTGGGACTCCTACGGTCGCGGCCGCGATCCACGCTGCGCCAACTGCATGGCACATTGCGGGTACGAGCCCACCGCGATTGCCGCCACGCTCGGGTCGCTACGGGAGTCGCTGCGCGCGATCCGCTGAGCCCGGATCGCCGAGGCCCCCGGCGGTGGCACGGCAGACGCGTCGCTGCCGTCGGCGGGGCCGCTACACCCAGAAGACCGCGATACCGACGTTGAGGACCGACAGCAGGCCGATCGCCATGAAGGCGCCCGGGGCGAGGTTCCTGCGGCGCCCGATGATCACGAGCACCAGGATCGCGATCAACACCACCAACTTCACCCCGATCTTCGCATTGTCGACCGGGAGATCGAGCGCCGCCTCGCGCAGGCCGACCAACGCCAGACCGGTGACGAGCTGGGTCAATGCGCCGTGCCACATCCCGGCGGTGACGGTGAACCCACCGTCCGTGGGCCGCCCGGACACCTGAGCGACGAACGCTCCGATCAACACCGCCAAGCCGATGAAGTGAAGGAAGACCAAGAGCAGCCGCAGGAACTCCACGACGGACCTTTCTGAGAGCGGACGCGAGGCGGGGCCTCGATCATGGGGCAACCTACGTTATCGGGACCGGAACGGGCGCAGCGCAGGCCGTGCCGACCGGGGGATACGGCCGAACCCTGGATTTGTCATAACGTAGATTATCGGCTCAGAAGAGGGGCGCTCGGCCGGCCCGGATTCCACCGGCCTCGCAGGTCGGCCCCGGCGACGCTGCGCCGGGCACAGATGTCACCTCGTCGTGCCCCTCTCACCGTATAGCGGGCTGTGGGTCTTGCGGCAAGACCCGGGTCGGGCCGCAGAATCTCCGGCCGAAGCCGGTGCTGCGGACGGATGGGGGGTACATGTTCGACGTGATCATTGCCGGTGGCGGACCGACCGGCTTGATGCTGGCCGGCGAATTGCGGCTGCACGGTGTGCAGGTACTCGTGCTGGACAAGGATGTGGAGCCGACCAGAATTGTCCGTTCGCTCGGCCTGCACGTGCGCAGCATCGAGGTGATGGACCAGCGCGGCCTGCTGGATCGGTTCCTCGCGCACGGCACGAAATACCCGGTGGGTGGCTTCTTCGCCGGCATCGGCACACCGCCACCGGACCGGCTGGACACCGCACACGGGTATGTCCTCGGCATCCCGCAGACCATCACCGACCGCCTGCTGGCCGAACGCGCCACCGAGCTGGGTGCCGAGCTCCGGCGCGGCTGCGAGCTGGTCGGGCTTCGCCAGGACGACCAGGGGGTGACGGTCGAGCTGGCCGACGGCGCGCAGCTGCGCACGCGCTACCTCGTCGGTTGCGACGGCGGCCGCAGCACGGTGCGCAGGCTGCTCGGCGTCGGTTTCCCCGGCGAGCCCGCCAGGGCCGAATGGCTGCTGGGCGAGGTGATGGTGACCGATGATCCGGCGACGGTCGCCGCCGTCGTCGCGGAGGTGCGCGCGACCCAGCACGGGTTCGGCGTCGGGCCCCTCGGGAACGGGGTGTACCGCGTCGTCGTGCCCGCCGAGGGGGTGGCCGAGGACCGGACCGTCCCGCCGACCCTCGAGGAGCTCACGCAGCGGCTGCGGGTGATCGCGGGCACCGACTTCGGCGCGCACTCACCGCGCTGGCTGTCCCGCTTCGGCGACGCTACCCGGTTGGCCGAGCGTTACCGGGTCGGCCGGGTCCTGCTGGCCGGCGACGCGGTGCACGTCCACCCGCCGCTGGGCGGGCAGGGGCTCAACCTCGGCCTCCAGGACGCGTTCAACCTCGGCTGGAAGCTGGCCGCCGAGGTGGCCGGCTGGGCCCCGGAGGGGCTGCTGGACAGCTACCACACCGAACGACACCCGGTGGCCGCCGACGTGCTGAACAACACCCGCGCGCAGGCCGAGCTGATCTCGCTCGAGCCGGGCCCCCGGGCGGTACGCAGGCTGTTGGCGGAGCTGATGGACTTCGAGGAGGTGAACCGGTACCTGATCGAGAAGATCACGGCGATCGGGGTGCGGTACGACCTCGGCGAGGGCCACGAGCTGCTCGGCCGACGGCTGCGGGACGTGGAACTGAAGCGGGGGCGTCTCTACGGGCTGATGCACGAGGGCCGCGGGCTGCTGCTCGACCAGACCGGCCGGCTCTCGGTGGCGGGCTGGGCGGATCGGGTCGACCACGTCGTCGACGTCAGCGAGGAACTGGCCGTACCGGCGGCGCTGCTGCGGCCGGACGGCCACGTGGCATGGGTCGGTGACGCTCAGCAGGATCTGCTCGGTCGGCTACCCACGTGGTTCGGCGCCGCCGTCGGCTGAACGCGGCGGTCCGTGAGCGGCGTCCGGCTTCGGCGCGACGAGCTGGATGAGGTTGCCACAGGTGTCGTCGAAGACGGCCACGACGGCGGTGCCGATATCCGTCGGCGGCAGCGTGAACACGACGCCCTTCTCGGACAGCCGAGCGTACTCGGACTCGACGTCGTCGACCTCGAACTGGGCGAGTGGAATGCCGTCCTCGACCAGCGCATCCCGATAGGGTTTCACGGCCGGATGGCTCGACGGCTCCAGGAGCAGCTCCGGGCCGTCGGGCGATTCGGGTGAGACGACGGTGAGCCACGAGGCGCCGCCAAGTGGAATCTCCCGGCGCTTGGTGAAGCCGAGTACGTCGGTATAGAAGGCGAGGGCCGCGTGTTGGTCGTCGACGAACACGCTCGTCAGGTTGATCCTCATCGATCGGTCCTCTCGTCGACGGGCCATCGCCGGGTGATCTCGGCGAGTGGTCCGGGGTTGAAGTAGTGGAACTTCGAACGTCCGCGCCGCTCCGTCACGACCAGACCAGCCGCTTCGAGCACGCCGAGGTGCTGGGAGATCGCCTGGCGGGTGAGGCCGAGGCCATGCCGCGTGGTGAGCAGTGAACAGATCTCGAACAGGGTCTTACCGTCGCTGGCCGCCAGCTCGTCGAGGACGAGACGCCGGGTCTCGTCGTCCAGAGCGTGGTACACATCGGCCACGCCGCGAGCATATGCAAGTCGACGCTTGCCTATCAAGCGGTCCACCGACATCCGTCGAGTCCCTGTTCCGGGCCGCGACCGGACCCGGAACCGACGCTGGGCACCGCGACGGCCCGGTCGGGTGCCGAGTCAGGTGCCGACGTAGGCCGCGAGGTGCTCGCCGGTGAGGGTGGAGCGGGCGGCGACGAGGTCGGCAGGCGTGCCGGAGAAGACGATCCGGCCGCCGTCGTGCCCGGCGCCGGGCCCGAGGTCGATGATCCAGTCGGCGTGCGCCATGACCGCCTGGTGGTGCTCGATGACAATCACCGACTTGCCGGAGTCGACGAGCCGGTCGAGCAGTCCGAGCAGCTGCTCGACGTCGGCGAGATGCAGTCCCGTAGTCGGCTCGTCGAGGACGTAGAGGCCACCGTTGGCGCCCATGTGGGTGGCCAGCTTGAGCCGCTGCCGCTCGCCGCCGGACAGGGTGGTGAGCGGCTGGCCGAGCGTCAGGTAGCCGAGCCCGACGTCGGCGAGCCGATCCAGGATGGCGCGTGCGGCCGGGGTGCGTGCCTCGCCGGCGCGGAAGAACGCCGAGGCGTCGGTCACCGACATCGCGAGCACCTCGCTGATGTTGCGGCCACCGAGACGGTACTCCAGCACCGAGGCCTGAAACCGCTTCCCTTCGCATTCCTCGCAGGTGGTCGCGACGCCCGCCATCATCGCCAGGTCGGTGTAGATGACCCCGGCGCCGTTGCAGGTCGGGCAGGCGCCCTCGGAGTTGGCGCTGAACAGCGCCGGCTTCACCCCGTTGGCCTTCGCGAACGCCTTGCGGATCGGGTCGAGCAGGCCGGTGTACGTCGCCGGGTTGCTGCGCCGCGAGCCTCGGATCGCGCCCTGGTCGATCGACACGACCCCGTCCCGCCCGGACACCGAGCCGTGGATCAGCGAGCTCTTACCCGAACCGGCCACCCCGGTGACGACGACCAGCACCCCGAGCGGGATGTCCACATCGACGTCCTGCAGGTTGTTGGTGTCGGCGCCGCGCACCGGCAGCACCCCCGCCGGGGTCCGCGCCGACGGCTTCAGGCGGGCGCGGTCGTCCAGGTGCCGCCCGGTGACCGTGTCACTGGCCCGCAGCCCCTCGACGGTGCCCTCGAACACCACCTCGCCCCCGGCGGCGCCGGCGCCCGGGCCGAGGTCCACGACGTGGTCGGCGATCGCGATCGCCTCCGGCTTGTGCTCCACGACGAGCACGGTGTTGCCCTTGTCCCGCAGCTGAAGCAGCAGGTCGTTCATCCGCTGGACGTCGTGCGGGTGCAGGCCGATCGTCGGCTCGTCGAAGACGTAGGTGACGTCGGTGAGCGACGACCCGAGGTGGCGGATCATCTTGGTGCGCTGGGCCTCGCCGCCGGACAGCGTGCCCGACGGCCGGTCGAGCGACAGGTAGCCCAGGCCGATCTCCACGAACGAGTCGAGGGTCTCCCCCAGCGCCGTCAGCAGCGGCGCCACCGCTGGTGCGTGCAGGGTGCGGACCCAGGTGGCCAGGTCGCTGATCTGCATCGCGCAGGCGTCGGCGATGCTGATGCCGTCGATCTTCGACGAGCGGGCGCGCTCGGACAGGCGGGTGCCGTCGCACTCGGGGCAGACGGTGAAGGTGACCGCGCGGTCCACGAAGGCCCGGACGTGCGGCTGCAGCGCCTCGCGGTCCTTGGACAGCATCGACTTCTGCAGCTTCGGGATCAGACCCTCGTAGGTGACGTTGATGCCCTCGGCCTTGATCCTGGTCGGCTCCTTGTAGAGCAGGTCGTTCAGCTCGCGCGTGGTGAACTCGCGGATCGGCTTGTCCGGGTCGAAGAAACCGCAGTCACGGTAGATGCGGCCGTACCAGCCCTCCGCGCTGTAACCCGGGATGGTGAACGGTCCCTCGTTGATCGACTTGGAGTCGTCGTAGAGCTGGGTCAGGTCGATGTCGGAGACCCTGCCCATGCCTTCGCAGCGCGGGCACATGCCGCCGGTGATGCTGAACTCGCGGCGCTCCTTCGTCTTCTTCCCGGCGCGTTCGACGGTGACCGCGCCCGCGCCGCTGATCGACGCGACGTTGAACGAGAACGCCTGCGACGAGCCGATATGCGGCTGCCCGAGCCTGCTGAACAGGATCCGCAGCATCGCGTTGGCGTCGGTGACGGTGCCGACCGTGGAGCGGACGTTGGCGCCCATCCGCTCCTGGTCGACGATGATCGCGGTCGTCAGCCCGTCGAGGACGTCGACGTCGGGCCGGGCCACGGTGGGCATGAAGCCCTGCACGAACGCGCTGTAGGTCTCGTTGATCAGGCGCTGCGACTCCGCGGCGATCGTGCCGAACACCAGCGAGCTCTTGCCCGAGCCGGAGACACCGGTGAAGACCGTGAGCCGGCGCTTCGGGATCTCGACGCTGATGTCCTTGAGGTTGTTCTCGCGTGCGCCGTGCACGCGGATCAGATCGTGGCTGTCGGCGACGTGCAGCGCAGGCGACTGCGTGTGCGTCCTGGTGGCCGTGCTCATTCTCTCCCCATCTGTGAAGCGGGCCGCCCTCGCGGTCTGGGTGGGCGATCGCCGGACGGCTCAGTGCACCTCGAAGATGCGGATCAGGTTGCCCGCGGGATCGCGGAAGGCACAGTCACGAACACCCCACGGCTGGTCGGTCGGCTCCTGGACGACCTCGGCGTCGCCGGCCTGCAGCCGCGCGAAGGTGCCGTCGAGGTCCTTGGTGGCCAGGTTGATGCCGGCGTAGGTGCCCTTGGCCATCATCTCGGCGATGGTGCGGCGCTCGTCGTCGGTGACGCCCGGATCGGCGGCGGGCGGATGCAGGACGATGGACGTGCCGGGCTGGCCGGCGGGGCCGACCGTGATCCAGTGCAGCCCGCCGTACTCGACGTCGTTGCGGACCTCGAAGCCGAGGGTGTCGCGGTAGAAGCCCATGGCCGCGTCCGGGTCGTCGTGCGGGAGGAAGGCCTGGTAAATGGTGAGGTCCATGACCGTCACGCTAGGTGCGGTGCGGCGGCCCGCGCTTCTCGATTCCTGATCGGTCGCGAAACAGACCTCGGTGACGCTGAGATCCCCACGCCGCAGCAGCGCCGTCACGCGGCCGCCATGGGTACGCCTCGGGCGAGCGCCGCTCAGAGAGTGTTGGGGAACCCGGGAGATCAGTCCTGATGCTCGTCTGCTAGGCGGCGGGCGGCCTCGGTCTCGATCGGTCCTTGAGGTTCCAGGTCCTCGCCT